>NZ_JBJGZP010000003.1:0-216194 GCF_054050555.1 Blastococcus sp. SYSU D00695
GTGGCCCGGGGCGCCGGTCGGCGCTCCGGGCCACCGCGGGAGCCGGTCGTCAGCCGGCGGTGATGGCGTCGACCGCCTTCTGCGCCTGCTCGCGCAGGGCGTCGGAGATCTCGGCGTTGCCGGCGTTCTCCGCGGCGGCCGCCTGGCCGTCCTCGCTGATCACGTAGTCCATGAAGGCCTTGACGTTGTCGGCGGTCTCCTGCTCGTCGTAGGTGGTGCAACCGACGTGGTAGCTGACCAGCACGATCGGGTACTCGCCGGACTCCTCGGTCAGACGGTTCACCTCGATGGCGAAGTCGTACTCACCGCGACCCTCGAGGGCCGGCGAGTTCTCCACGACCGCGGCCGCGGCCTGGGCGCTGGGGGCGACGAACTCGCTCCCCACGCCGACGTTGGCGACACCCAGGTCACCGGCGCGGCTGGCGTCGGCGTAGGTCACCGCGCCCTCGGTGCCGGTCACGGTCTCGACGACACCGGAGGTGCCGTTGGCGGCCTCGCCGCCGGACAGCGGCCACTCGCCGTCGGGCTCGGCGGTCCACACGTCGGGAGCGGCCTGGTGCAGGTAGTCGGTGAAGTTGTCCGTGGTGCCGGAGTCGTCACCGCGGTGCACGGGGGTGATCGCGGTGCTCGGCAGCGTGGCGTCCGGGTTGTCCGCGGCGATCGCCGGGTCGTTCCAGGTCGTGATGGCGCCGGTGAAGATGCCCGCGATGGTGGCCGGCGACAGGTTGAGGTCGTCGACGCCCGGGAGGTTGTACATGACGGCGATCGGCGAGATGTAGTTCGGCAGCTCGAAGACCTCGCCGCCGGCGCAGCGCTCCTTCGCGGCGGCCAGCTCCTCGTCGTCCAGCGCCGCGTCGGAGCCGGCGAAGGCGGTGGTGCCGGCGATGAACTGCTCGCGGCCCGCGCCGGAGCCGGCCGGGTCGTAGCTGAACTGCACGTCGGGGTACTCGCCCTGGAAGCCGGCCTGCCACGCCTCCATGGCGGCCTGCTGGCTGCTGGCGCCGGCGCCGGCGAGCTCGCCGCTCAGCTCCTGCGTCGAGCCACCGTCGCTGCCGCCGGACGACGAGTTGTCGGACTCGTTGTCGGCGCCACAGGCGGCCAGGGCGAGCGTGGCGGCCAGGGCGGTGGACAGCGCGAGGGTGCGCGTGCTGCTGCGCAGCTTCAAGTCAGTGCCTCTCTCTGGTGCCCGGGCCTCGATGCCGGGCATGGGTGACCAACGGAGAGGAAGGTAGGGAGCCGAGGTGGACGCATCCGGGTCCCGCGGTGAACGAGCGGTGAACGCCGCCGGAGCACTTCCTGACCGGGTGAGAACCAGCTCACGTCCGGCAGGTGAACCCGGGCGATTCGGCTGGCGCGGCGGGTCCGGATGCGGCGGGATGAGCGGTTGGCCGGCGTCCCGGGCCCCGTGCGGGGCGACTGCGGGGACGGCGGTCAGCGGGGCGCGCGCCGCCAGGACACGTCGACGGCGGAGCGGGTGAACCCACGCTTCTCGTACAGCGCGACGGCCGGGACGTTGTCGGCCTCGACGTAGAGCAGGACCTCGCGCAGCCCGCGGCCGCGCAGCGAGGCCAGGCCGAGGTCGGTCAGCGCGCGGCCGAGGCCCGTGCCCTGCGCGTCGGGATCGATCCCCAGCACGTAGACCTCGCCGACCGCCTCGTCCCCGGCGTCGCCCGGGGGGTGGACCTTGGTCCAGTGCGAGCCCAGCAGCGTCCCGCCGCCGTCGGGGTCGCCCCGCCACGCCAGGAAGAAGCCGGCCGGGTCGAACCACGGCTCGGCCTCCCGCCGGGCGAGGTCCTCGGCGGTCCAGGCGCCCTGCTCCGGGTGGTGCGCGAACGCGCGGGCGTTGACCCGCAGCCACGCCTGCTCGTCGCGGCCCGGGCGGAAGGGCAGCACCCGCACGCCGTCGGGCAGCGCCGGGCGCGGGTCCGGGTCCACGCCGGCGAGGTCGCGGCGCATCTGCAGCAGCGTCCGGGCGCGCTCGTACCCGCCGGCCGCGGCGAGCTCCGCCGAGCCGGGCAGGTCGCCGTGGGCCCACACCCGCAGCGGGCGGTCCCCGGCCAGCCGCTCGAGCCGGCCGAGCAGCGCCCGGCCGGTGCCGCGCCGGCGCGCGTCGGGGTGCACCACGAGCTCGCCCTCGGCGTCGCCGGTGCCGTCCCCGCCCTCGAACCGGGCGTAGCCGACGACCGTGCCACCGGCCGCTGCCACCACGTCGCGGCCCCCGGCGGGCCCGCCGTGCTGCAGGCGCAGCTCGGCCTCCTCCGACAGCGGCCGCACGCCGTCGGCGGCGGTGGCGGCGCGCAGCAGCGCCAGGACCGCAGGCACGCGGGCGGCGTCCAGGCGCGGGACGTCCTCGACGGCGGGGTCGGTGGTCAGGGCCGGCTCAGCGGAGGGGTGCGGTGGGTCGGTCGGCCGGCGGCGCGGCGGCGTCTGCGCGGGGCGCGGTGGCGTCGGCGACCTGCTGGTCCAGCTTGTAGCCGACGTTGCGGACCGTGCCGATCAGCGCCTCGTGCTCGGTACCGAGCTTGGCCCGCAGCCGCCGGACGTGGACGTCGACCGTGCGGGTGCCGCCGAAGTAGTCGTAGCCCCAGATCTCCTGCAGCAGCTGGGCGCGGGAGAAGACCCGGCCCGGGTGCTGGGCGAGGTACTTGAGCAGCTCGAACTCCTTGTAGGTCAGGTCGAGCGGCACCCCGCGCAGCTTGGCCGAGTAGCTGTGCTCGTCGATGACCAGCTCGCCGGCCTGGGTGAGGCCGCCCTCGGCGGCGCCGGCCGGGGTGCGGGCGGCCAGCCGGCGGGCGGTCGCCCAGCGCAGGCGGGCGTCGACCTCGGCCGGCCCGGCGGTGTCCAGGAGCACGTCGTCGACCCCCCAGTCGGCCGACAGGGCCACGAGCCCGCCCTCGGACAGGACGGCGACCAGGGCCGAGGCCACGCCGGTCGAGGAGAGCAGGGCGCACAGCGCGCGGGCCTGGACGAGGTCGTGGCGGGCGTCCACCAGCACGACGTCGCCGGCGTCGCCGTCGAGCAGGCTCGACAGCTCGGGGGCCACGACCCGCACCTGGTGCCCGAGCAGACCCAGCGCCGGCAGGACCTCGGTCGTGGCCTGACGCGCCGCCGTCATGAGCACGAGTCGCATGTCGTCTCCTCACGGAGCGGGGGGACGACGAGTCGCCCCGGGGGCCCACGACGGCGCTGTCGGGTGAGACCGCAGGATAACCGACGTGTCGCCGCCCACCGCCCGGGCGCGGGGCCGGCGCCCGGTCGAGCTGCTCCCGGGTGCCCGCCCCGTCACGGTGACCACCGCGGACGGGGTCCGGCTGTCGGGGGTCGTCGTCCCGGCCGAGCGCGGGACGGGCCCCGCCCCGGCCCGCGGGGTCGTCTACGTCGTCGTCCACGGGTTCACCAACTCGACCGCCCGGCCGGACTTCCGGCGGCTGGCCGGGGTGCTGCGCCGCTCCGGCGAGGTGCGGGCGCTGGACCTGCGGGGCCACGGCCGCTCGGGTGGCGCCAGCGGGACCGGCGGGGACCCCGAGCTGCTCGACGTCGAGGCCGCGGTGGCCGCGGCCCGCGCGTCCGGGGCCGGGGCGGTGGTCACCGTGGGCATGTCGATGGGCGGCGGCGCGGTGCTGCGGAAGGCGGCGCTGGGCCGGCACCGGCCGGACGCGGTGGTCGCCGTCAGCGCGGTCAGCCGCTGGTACGTGCGCGACACCGCGCCGATGCGCCGGGTGCACTGGCTGCTGGAGACGACGGCGGGACGGCGGCTGGGCGCGCGCGCCGTCGGGCTGCGGCTCGGCCCGGCGTGGCTGGTGCCGCCCCTGGCGCCGCTGCAGGTGGTGAGCCGGATCGCGCCGACGCCGCTGCTGCTCGTGCACGGCGACCGCGACGGCTACTTCCCCGTCGAGCACGCCCGCGCCCTGGCCGCCGCGGCCGGGCCGACCGCCACCGCCTGGGTGGTCCCGGGGTTCGGACACGCCGAGAGCGGCGCCACCGCCCCGCTCGTCGAGCGGATCGCGCGCTGGGTGTCTGCGACGATCGGGGCGTGAGCGCAGCAGCACTGCCGGACGTCGAGCCGGCCCGCGCCCACCACCTGCCGGCCGCGCTCGTCGCCGCCCTCGGGACCGCCCTGCTCGCGCTGCTGCCGGGCCGGCTGGACGGCGACGCCGGCACGCTCGCCGCCGTCCTCGTGCTGCAGCTGGCGCTGGTCGCGGCCTGGGCGCCGGCGACCGGCCTCGCCGGGGGGCTGGGGGGAACGGTCCTCGGCCTGGCCGCCGCCGGCGCCGCGGACCTGCTGCTCGTGCTCCCGGACCGGCCCGAGCCCGGGGACCTGCTGGCGGTCCCGGGCATCGCCTTCGTCGCCGCGGTGCTGCACCAGATGCTGCGGCGGCCCCCGCGGCGCGACGTCGTCGGTTCCCTGGCCGGGACGCTGCTGCTGGTCTGCGCGGTCTGCGCCCTCGCGGTGCTGCTGCGGCTGCCCGACGCCGCCGGTGGGGAGGAGGCGGCGGCCACCGTGGCGCTCGTCGTCGGCGCGGCCCTGGTCGCCGGTCACCTCGTCGACGCGGTCGTGCCCCGGCCGCAGGTCGCCCCCGGTATCGACTGCGGCGTGCTCGGCCTGCTGGTCGCGCTCCTGGCCGGCGTCGCCGTCGCGGTGCTGCGCCACTCGCCCGGCGGGCTGGCCGACACCCTCTCCTCGGTCACCGCCGGGCTGGTGCTCGCCGGGGTCGCGGCGCTGGTGGGGCTGGCCGGCAGCTACGTCGCCGCGGAGGTCCCGGGCGGGGCCCGCGGGCGGCTGGCGGCCGGCCCCGTGCTGCAGGCCGTCCTGCCGATCGCCGCCTGCGGCCCGGTGGCGTTCGCGCTGGCGCTGCAGACGGCGTTCTGAGGCCGGCGCGTGCGCTCGCTCCTCGTCGCGCTGGTCGTCGTCGTGCTCCTGGCAGCGGTCGCCGACCGGGTCGCCGTCGCCGTGGTCGAGGACCGGGTGGCCGACGCCATCGCCGACCGGGGAGGCCTGGCGGGGACGCCGGACGTGTCGATCGAGGGCTGGCCCTTCCTGACCCAGGCCGTCGCCGGGGACTACCGGGACGTGCGGATCCGGCTCGACGCCGGCGACCTCGCCCAGCCCGACGGCACCTCCGGCGACGTCCGGCTGCAGGGGGTGCACGTGCCGCTGTCGGACGCGCTGGGCGGCTCGGTCAGCAGCATCCCGGTGGACCGCATCGACGGCACGGTGACGCTCTCGTACCCGCTGCTGTCCCGGGCGCTGGGCACGGACACGACCCTGCGGCGGGAGGGCGACCGGCTGCGGCTGACCAAGACGGTCTCGGTCCTCGGCTACGACGTGCCCCTGACGGCGGTGGGCACGGTGACCCTGGACGGCCAGGACCTGGTGATCGAGGTCGACGAGGCCGGTGCCGCGGGGGTGGACCTGCCCGGCGCCGTGGTCGACGCGGCCAGCGACGCGCTGGACCTGCGCTACCCGCTCGAGCTGCCGTTCGGGCTCCGGCTCAGCGGTGTGACGCCGGGCGAGGACGGCGTGGTCGTCACCGGCGGTGCGGTGGACACCGTCCTGTCCGCGACCCGCTGACCGCCGCGGGAATGCGGCGGGTCGCCGGGGCGCTGCAGGCGGCCGTGGAGGCGGTCGGGCCGGGCACGGCGCGGGAGGACGGCGCCGCGCGCGAGGCGGCGGTCCTGGCGGGGCTCGGCGTGCGGCCGGCCGGTGCCGACCTCACCGTCGTCCAGTTCTCCACCGCCTTCTGCGGGCCCTGCCGGGCGACGCGGGCCCGGCTGCAGCAGCTCCGGCGGACCCGGCCGGGGCTGGCGTACGTGCACGTGGACGCGGAGAGCCACCTCGACGCGGTGCGGGCGCTGGGCGTCACGCGCACCCCGACGCTGTTCCTCCTCGCCCGCGACGGGCGGCTGCTGGCCCGCCTGTCCGGGGCGCCCCGGCCCGGCGAGCTGACCGCCCTGGTCGACGCCCACACCGGCGGTCGCGGGTGATCGGGTCCACACGGGCGGCCGCGTCCGATCGGCTACCCTCGCCCCGTGGGCCTCATGCTGACCTCCCGCCGCACAGTCGACCTGTGCCGCGTCGGCAGCTGCCTGTGTCCGACTCCCTGAGGGCTGGTCCCCCCGGCCCAGACGCGCCCTGACCGCCGTCCGGAGAGTCGCCCCCCATGTCCCGTGAGCCCGCGCCCGTGGACGTCCGTGCCGATGGCGGCCGCGGCCTCCGCGCGCCCCGCCGCTCCCGGCGGGCCGCACCCTCCTCGCTCGCCCGCACCACCTGACCGCACGCACACCCACACAGGGAGGAACACCCCCCATGAGCCGAAACGACGTGCTCGTCACCGTCGACTGGGTGCAGGAGCACCTCGGCGACCCCGGCATCGTCCTCGTCGAGGTCGACGAGGACACCAGCGCCTACGACGGCGGACACATCGAGGGCGCCGTGCGCCTGGACTGGAAGTCCGACCTCCAGGACCCGCTGCGTCGCGACTACATCGACAAGTCCGCGTTCGAGGCGCTGCTGTCCAGCCGCGGCATCGGCAACGACGACACCGTCGTCCTGTACGGCGGCAACAACAACTGGTTCGCGGCGTACGCGTACTGGTACTTCAAGATCTACGGGCACCGCTCGGTCAAGCTGATGGACGGCGGCCGCAAGAAGTGGGAGCTCGACGGCCGCCCGCTGTCGAAGGACCCGGTGGAGCGCCCGGCCACGACGTACACGGCCGGTGAGCCCGACCTGTCGATCCGCGCCTTCCGCGACGAGGTCGTCGCCGCGATCGGCACCAAGAACCTGGTCGACGTGCGCTCGCCCGACGAGTTCTCCGGCAAGATCCTCGCCCCGGCGCACCTGCCGCAGGAGCAGTCGCAGCGCGCCGGCCACGTGCCCACCGCGATCAACATCCCGTGGAGCAAGGCGGCCAACGAGGACGGCACCTTCAAGTCCGACGAGCAGCTGGCGGCGCTGTACGCCGAGCAGGGCTTCGACGACAGCAAGGAGACCATCGCCTACTGCCGCATCGGCGAGCGGTCGAGCCACACGTGGTTCGTGCTCCAGGAGCTGCTGGGCAAGAAGAACGTCAAGAACTACGACGGCAGCTGGGTCGAGTACGGCTCGCTCGTCGGCGTCCCGATCGAGAAGTGAGCTGATCCGACATGTGCTCGGCACCCAAGCAGGGCAACACCCTCATCGACGTCGGCAACCAGACGGTCATCCAGGGGCAGGTGTGGCACGACGGCGCCCCCGTCGCCGGTGCCTACGTCCGGCTGCTCGACGAGACCGACGAGTTCACCGCCGAGGTGGTGACCAGCCCGGAGGGTGACTTCCGGTTCTTCGCCGCCCCGGGCAAGTGGAAGCTGCGCACGCTGGCCCAGGTGGGCAAGGGCGAGCGGCTCGTCGACGCCGAGGTGGGCCTGAACGAGACCACCCTCGTCATCGAGTGACGCGTCCGTAGCCGCAGACGGCGCCCCTCCCCGCAGCCGCGGGGAGGGGCGCCGTCTGCGTCGGGGGTCCCGGTCGGTGCTGCCCGGTCAGGGCAGGGTCACCGGGGTGCGCCGCCGGGCGCGCAGGTGCCACCCGAGCGCGCCGGCCAGGGCCAGCGCGGCGCCGGTGCCCCCGCCGACCCGGGCGCCCAGGAAACCCGAGGCGGGCGGGAAGCCGGCGGCGGCGACCGCGCCGGCGCCGGCGAGCGTGGCGGCCACCAGCAGCCCGCCGTACACCCACCAGGTCCCCGGGGCCGGGCGCGCCGGCCGGGCCGGGGTCCGCTGCCACCAGCGCCGGACCCACAGCAGGAGGACGGCGATCCCGAGCACGCCGCTGGCGTACTGCGCCCACTGGTGACCGGGCAGCCCGCCCACCGGGTCGCGCAGGACGGCGAGGTGGTCGGTGCCGAACCGCCCGCCGTGGGTGAACTCGTCCCACAGGACGTGCGTGGCCGCACCGGCCGCGGCCGCCAGCAGGACGGACGCCACCGCCCGCGGTGACCCGAGGCGGCGGCGCAGCCCCGGGGTCGCCCGCCCGTGGAGCCGGCCGCGCACCCCGGCCGGGGCGGTGGCCAACGCCGGCGCCGCCAGCACCCCGTGCCACAGCGCCCAGGCGGCGACGGCGAGCAGCACGTCGAGCGTGACCACCGCGACCGCCGTGTGCGTCGGCCAGTCGGGCCGGCCGGGCAGGAAGTAGGGGAGGTCGGGCGCCACGCTGCCGGCGACCAGGGCCGACGCCGGCAGGCCGGTCCGCAGCAGCGGCAGGACGGCGGCCACGTGGCTCGGGGTGAAGGGCACGTCAGAGACCGATCAGCCGGCCCAGCGCGCGCATGGCCTCGTCGAAGAACCGGTCCCCGTCGGCGACCGACCCGGTGAGGTGGCCGAAGAGCTCGAAGCTGACCGCGCCGTAGACCGCGCTCCAGGCCAGCAGCGCGCGGACCCGCACGTCGTCGTCCAGCGCCGGGTGCTCCCCGCCCAGGACGGCGACGGCCTCCGGCGTCACGACGCCGTGCGCGGGCCCCCCACCGGCGGGGGGCAGCAGCCCGGCCCGCGCCGCGTCGCCCAGCACCCGGCCGAGGACGATCCCGACGCGCGAGGCGGCCGGGACGGTGTCCGCCGGCGCGGTGTAGCCGGGGACGGGCGACCCGTACAGCAGGGCGTACTCGTGCGGGTGGGCCCGCGCCCAGGTGCGGACGGCGCGGCAGACGGCCAGCCAGCGCTGGGCCGGTGCGGCGGCGGGGTCGTCGGCGGCCTCCGCGGCGGCCCCGAGCGCGTCGTAGCCGTCGATGATCAGGCGGGTGAGCAGGTCGTCGCGGCTGGGGAAGTACCGGTAGAGCGCCGAGGACACCATGCCCAGCTCCCGCGCGACCGCGCGCAGCGACAGCCCGGCGGCGCCGACCTCGGCGAGCTGGCGCCGCGCGGCGTCGGTGATCTCGCCGGTGATCTCGGCGCGGACGCGTTCGCGGGCGGTGGGCACGGGGGCCATGGTGCGCTGAAGAGATCGGTGACCGCAAGCGAGAGCACCGCTCTTGACGCCCGTGTCGGCGTCTGCGACTGTCGATCCAGTCCGAGAGCACCGCTCTCGATGGATGGTCGGGAGGCCGAGATGGCACTGCACGTGATCGTGGGCAAGGGGCCGGTGGGGACGACGACGGCCGCGACCCTGGCCGCCGCCGGGCACGAGGTGCGCGTCCTGTCGCGCAGCGGCGGCACCTCCACCGCCGCGGTCGAGCACCGGCAGGTCGACGCCGCCGACGCCGACGCGCTCACCGCGGCGACCCGGGGCGCGGCCGCCCTCTACAACGCGGTCAACCCCGACTACTCCCGCTGGCCCACCGACTGGCCCCCCGTGGCGGCGGCGCTCCTCACGGCCGCCGAGCGCGCCGGCGCCGTCCTGGTCACCATGGGCAACCTCTACGGCTACGGGCGGCCCACCGGGGTGATGACCCCCGACTCCCCGCTCGCCGCGACCGACACCAAGGGCCGGGTGCGCAACCGCATGTGGGCCGACGCGCTCGCCGCGCACGAGGCCGGCCGGATCCGGATGACCGAGGCGCGGGCCGCGGACTTCGTCGGGCCGCAGGTGCCCGCCGCGCAGTCCCACCTGGTCCGCCAGCTGCCCGCGGTGCGGCGCGGCCGCCGGGCCTTCGTCGTGGGCGACCCGGACGCCCCGCGCTCGTGGAGCTACCTGCCCGACGTCGCGGCGACCCTCGCCGTCCTCGGCACCGACGAGCGCGCGCTGGGCCGCGCCTGGCACGTGCCCAGCAGCCCGCCGCGCTCGCAGCGGCAGGCGATCGCCGACCTCTGCGCCGCGGCCGGCCGCCCCGCCGTCCCGGTCAGCGGCCTCCCCTGGCCGCTGCTGCGGGCGATCGGCGTGGTCGCGCCGAGGATGCGCGAGGTGGTCGACGTCCGGCACCAGTTCGACCAGCCCTACCTCATGGACGCCGCGGCGACGACCGCGAGGTTCGGGCTGACCGCGACGCCGTGGGAGCAGGTCGTGGCCGCCACCGTGCAGGCGGTCCCCGCGGCCGCCTGACCCGGCGGTGCCGGCGGACCGGGTCCCGGCGGGGTCCTACGGTGGGGGCCATGGTCTCTGCCTGGGTCCTCGTCGCCCTGGTGTCGCTGGCTGCCCTCGGCAGCGGGTACGGCGCCGTCCGCCTCGCACGCGCGCCGCGGGAGGCCCGGCGGTGACCGAGCCGACGCAGCTGCCCGTCGAGGACACCGTCGACGTCCGCTCCGGGCCCGAGGTCGCCCACGAGCTCCTCGGGCTGCTGCCGCTGCTCGGCGAGTGGCACGGCGAGGGCGTGAGCGCCGGCGAGGACGGTGACCGGCGGTTCGGGCAGTGGATGCGGTTCGCCCACGACGGCCGCGGCTTCCTCGCCTACGAGTCGCGGACCTGGCTGATCGGCGACGACGGCCGGCCCGCCGGCCCGGACGCCCGCGAGTCCGGCTTCTGGCGCCCGCGCGGCGAGGACGACGTCGAGCTGCTGGTCGTCGACCCCGCGGGCCTGGTGGAGCTGTACGTCGGCACCGCCCGGACGACGACCAGCTGGGAGCTCACCTCCGACGTCCTGGCGCACACGCCCGACGGGCCCGACGTCACCCGAGCCGTCCGCCTCTACGGGGTGGTGGAGGGCGCGCTGATGTACGCCATCGACCGGGCCACCGGGGACGCGCCGCTGCGGCCCACGACGTCGGCGCGGCTCGACCGGCTCCGGTGAGCGGGCCGGCGTCCACCCCGCGGGCGGTGGCCGACCGGTACGTCGCGGCGCTGTCCGCGCTGGACCCGCTGGTGGCCACGTCGCTGGGGCAGGCGGCCGACGGGCTGCCGGACACGACGCCGGACGGGCTCGAGGAGCGCGCCGCACTGGCCCGGCACGCGCTCGCGGAGCTCGCCGCGGCCCCGGCCGACGGCGCCGGCGCGCGCCGCTGCGCCCGGCTGCTACGCGAGCGGCTGGGCGACGAGCTGGCGCGGCACGAGGCCGGCGAGGACCTGCGGGAACTGTCGCACCTGTTCAGCCCGCTGCACGCGATCCGGCAGGCCTTCATGCTGATGCCGGCCGAGACCGAGGAGGACTGGTCCCTCCTCGCCCGCCGGGTGGCGCGGGTGCCCGAGGCCTACCGCGGCGTCGTCACGACCCTGCGCGAGGGCGCCCGCCGCGGGCTGCTCGTGGCGCCGCGGCAGGTGCGCGCCGTCGCCGACCAGCTCGACGCGTGGCTGGCCGGCCCGTGGTTCGCCGGCCTCGTCGCGGCCGGACCGCCGGCGCTGCGCCGGGACCTGGACGCCGCGGCGACGTCCGCCGACGACGCCGTCGCCGAGGTCCGCGACTTCCTGCGCGGGGAGTACCTCGCCCGCGCCGAGGGGACGCCGGACGCCGTCGGCCGCGACCGGTACGCGCTGGCGGCCCGCCGCTGGACCGGCGCGGACCTCGGCGCGGACGGCCGGCTGGAGGAGGCCTACGCGTTCGGCTGGGCCGAGCACCGCCGGCTGCTGGCCGAGCAGCGGCGGGCCGCCGCCGAGGTGCTGCCCGGCGCGACGCCGCGCGAGGCGATGCGGCGGGTCGCGGAGCACGGACCGGCCGTGGACGGCGTCGAGGGCGCCCGGGCGTACCTGCAGGGCGTCATGGACCGGGCGATCGACGCCCTCGACGGCGTCCACTTCGACATCGCGCCCCCGCTGCGCCGCGTCGAGGCCGTCGTCTCCCCGCCCGGCAGCGCGGCCGGCGCGTACTACACGCCACCCTCGCAGGACTTCTCCCGCCCCGGCCGCACCTGGCTGCCGGTCCTCGGCCGCGAGCGGTTCCCGCTGTGGGACCTCGTCTCGATCTGGTACCACGAGGGCGTCCCGGGCCACCACCTGCAGCTGGGGCAGTGGGTGCTGCGGTCGGGTGAGCTGTCGACGTTCCAGACCTCGGTGGGCATGGTGGGCGCCGACATCGAGGGCTGGGCGCTGTACGCCGAACGGCTGATGGACGAGCTCGGCCACCTCACCGAGCCGTGGGCGCGGCTGGGCCACCTCGACGGCCAGCAGCTGCGGGCGATGCGCGTCGTCGTCGACCTCGGCCTGCACCTCGGGCTGCGGGTCCCCGAGGACGCCGACGGCGTCCTCGCCGACGCCCGGGGACGGCCCTGGACGCCGGAGCTGGCCCGAGCGTTCCTCGGCGAGCACAGCGGCAGCACCACGGCGTTCCTGGACAGCGAGCTGGTGCGCTACCTCGGCGTCCCGGGGCAGGCGATCGGCTACAAGCTGGGGGAGCGGGCGTGGCTGGCCGGCCGGGCGGCGGCGCGGCGGGCGCGGGGCGCGGCGTTCGACCTCCGGTCGTGGCACATGGCCGCGCTGTCGCAGGGCTCGCTCGGCCTGGACGACCTGGAGTCCGAGCTCGCCGCCCTCTGACCCGTGCGGAACCGCCCGTCTGCGCGGCGGGGGCGGCCGACGGCGATGAGTCCGGACGGCGGGAGCGGTCACCCCTGCATGAGCTTCTCCACCGTGCTCGCCCAGTCGACCGTCTCCGACCTCGGCGCCGCCGAGCGCTGGTACACCGAGCTGTGGGACCGCGCCCCCGACGCCCGGCCGATGCCCGGGCTGCTCGAGTGGCGCCTGCCCGGCGGGTCGGGGCTGCAGGTCTGGTCCGAGCCGGAGCGCGCGGGGCGGTCCACGGTGGTCCTGGGCCTCGACGACCTCGACGCCGTCGTCACCCGGCTCCGCGCCGCGGGGAGCGCCCACGGCGAGCCGGAGCCCGGCGGCGGGGGACGGGTGCTGGTGCTGGCCGACCCCGACGGCAACCGGGTCGTGCTCACCGGCCCCTGAGACAGCCAGCGTCGCGACGGTCCCGGTGATGTGCGGTTCTGGCGTGTTCTGGGTCCCGGAACGCGCCACAGGTGCACATCGCTCCGGCCTGGCAGGGGCGCGGCCCCTCAGGCGCGCGGGGCGACCGGGTTGACCGAGTCGGCGGCGTAGCCCACCGGGTCGTCCGGGCGGGCCGGGTGCACCTCCAGGCGCGAGGCCAGCAGCGCGTCCAGCACCTCGGCCGGCCCCGCCACGTAGGTGCTCATGAGCTCCGGGTCGGTGGCCACCACCCACGCGCGGTCGGCCGGCCACCACAGCGCCGGGCTCTGCTCCTGCGGCTCCGGCGCCACGTTCGCCGTGGCGAGGGTGATCGGGCCGCTGACCAGCAGCAGCTCGCACGAGGGCAGCGCCAGGCGCGGGGCGTCGGCCCCCTCCTCGTCGCAGGCCCCGAAGAAGCAGCGGTCCGGCGTCGTGGTCACACCCGTCAGCACCGCGGCCAGCTCGGCGGCCACGTGCGTGGAGAGGTGGCCGGGCGCCGGGGTGTCGTTCCAGACGTCGGGCTGGTCCTCCTCGCCGACGTAGTCCCAGGACCCGGTGACCCCCGGCCACTGCATCAGGCGGTGGGCGGTCGTGCCGTTGTACGCGGCGACCTCGTCCCAGCGGACGTCGACGTCGGTGTCCCCGTCGTAGCGGACGGCAGGGTGCAGGACCCGCGCGTGCGCCGGGAAGCCGGCGGGCACGAGCGCGGCGACCGTGCCGCGACGGGCCTCGCAGAGGGCGTCGACGAGCCACGCGGCGGGGGAGAGGTCGGTCTCGACGGGCCGGCCGGCCAGCATCACGGGACGGAACCTACCGCCGCCCGGCCGGAACTGCCCCGGGGAACGGACAACCCCCGGGCTGCTCCGCGGCGCTGGACCCTGAGACCAGGGGAGCTGCACGCGGGCCGACTGGACAACGGTCGGCGGCCCGGGGGTCGGGTGACTGTCCGGTTCTCGCTCGCCGCCGTACGACGGACGGGCGATCATGCCGTCGTTCGGAGTCCCCTCCGAACGGGCGGCCCATCTGGACGGCGGCTAGCGGACAGCCACCTCACGAGTCCGATAAGCATGCAAGTTACGGACCACCTCCTCTCTCGTGTACCTCGACGGTACGACCGGATCCGGCGGTCGGCAACGCGCTTTCTCAGGCCTCGGCGACGGGCCGCTGGTACACGTCCGGCACGCCGTCGGAGTCCGCGTCGACCCGCTCCTCCCGGGCGATCCGGCGGTACCGGCGGTTGCGCAGCCGCAGCACGACGGTGGCCAGCAGGGCCGCCAGCAGCGTGCCGACGAGAACGCCGACCTTCACGTGGTCGTCGCGCACGCTGCCCTGCCCGAACGCCAGCTCCCCGATCAGCAGCGACACGGTGAATCCGATGCCCCCGAGCAGCGCCAGGCCGATGACGTCCCACCAGCCGAGCTCGTCGGCGAACTCGGCGCGGGTGAAGCGCACCACCAGCCAGGTGGAGCCGGCGATCCCGACCGCCTTGCCCACGACCAGGCCGACCACGATGCCCAGCGCCACCCGGTCGCCGAGCGAGTCGGCCAGGCCGGAGAACCCGCCGATCGTGACCCCGGCGGCGAAGAAGGCGAAGACCGGGACCGCGACGCCCGCCGAGATCGGCCGGAACCGGTGCTCCAGGTGCTCGGCCAGGCCGGGCCCGGCCGCCGGGCCGCCGGCGGCGTCGCTGCGCAGCACCGGGACGGCGAAGCCGAGCAGCACGCCGGCGACCGTGGCGTGCACGCCGGAGGCGTGCACCAGCGCCCAGGTGAGGACGGCCAGCGGCAGCAGCAGCCACCAGGAGCGGACCCGGCGCTGCACCAGCACGGTGAACAGGCCCAGCGGCACCAGGGCGAGCGCGAGCCAGCCGGCGGCCAGCGACGACGTGTAGAAGAGCGCGATGATCAAGATGGCCAGCAGGTCGTCGACCACGGCGAGGGTCAGCAGGAACGTGCGCAGCGCCGTCGGCAGGTGCGTGCTGATCACCGCGAGGACGGCGAGCGCGAACGCGATGTCGGTGGCCGTCGGGACCGCCCAGCCCGCCAGGTCGCCGTCCCCGCTCGCGTTCACCAGCACGTAGACCACGGCCGGTGCCGTCATGCCGCCCACGGCGGCGACCACCGGGAGCAGGGCCCGCTTCGGGTCGCGCAGGTCGCCGGCCACGAACTCGCGCTTGAGCTCGAGCCCGGCGACGAAGAAGAAGATCGCCAGCAGGCCGTCGGCCGCCCACTCGCCCAGGGTCAGGTGCAGGTGCAGCGACTCCGGGCCGATGCGGGTGTCGCGCAGCGTCTCGTACGCCGCCGACCACGGGCTGTTGGCCCAGACGAGGGCGACGACGGTGCCGAGGAGGAGGAGGACGCCGCCGACGGTCTCCCGGCGCAGCACGTCGGCGATGCGGCGGGCCTCGGCCCACGAACCGCGGGCGAAGACACGGGGGTGGCGGCTGGCGGTGCTCGGCACGGGGACTCCAGGGGTCGGGTCGGGAACGCCGACCAGACTTCCCGGCTCACCTCCGGTCAGCGTAGCGGCGGCCGGCCTCGGCGGCCCGGCGCGACGGGCGCCGGTCCGTAGAGTGGGCGCCGTGGAACCCGCCCCGGCAGCGCCCCCGCGGGAGCGCTCGGTGCGGCTGGCCGAGCTCGCCGGCGTGCGGGTCGGCGTCTGGGGTCACGGCCGCGAGGGGCGGGCCGCCGTCCGCGCGGCGCTGACCGCCGGGGCCGCGGCCGTGCACGTCGTCGACAGCTCCCCCGTGGACCCGGCGATCCTGCCGCCGGGGGTCACCGCGTCGGCCGACGTCGAGGACCTCGCCGCCTGCGGCGTCGTCGTCCGCTCGCCCGGCATCAGCCCCTACCGCCCCGAGGCCCGCGGGCTCGCCGACCGCACGTGCGTGACCACGGGCACCGGCGTCGCCCTCGCCGAGTTCGCCCGCCGGGGCGTGCCGACGCTGTGCGTCACCGGCACCAAGGGCAAGAGCACCACCAGCGCCCTGGCCGCCGCCGCCCTGGAGGCGGCGGACCGTCCGGCGGTGCACGCCGGCAACATCGGCACCCCGCTGCTCGACGTGCTGCTCGACGGCGCCGCCGAGGGCCGCACGCTCGTCGTCGAGGTGTCCAGCTACCAGGCCGCCGCGGTGCCCGACTTCGCCGGCCGGGGCGCGCTCACCGCGCTCGCGCCCGAGCACCTGGACTGGCACGGCGACGAGGCGACCTACTACCGCGACAAGCTGCGCGTCTTCGCCGGCTGCCCGCCGCGGTCGGTGGTGGTCGCCCCCCAGGCGCGGCCGGTGGCCGAGCGGTACCTGGACCCGGCGCTGCTGGTCGACCCCGACGAGCTGGTCCCCGGGGAGCTGGCCACCGCCCTGCGCCCGCGCCACCTGCTCGGCGAGCACAACCTCGGCAACGTGCGGGTCGCGCTCGCCGCCTGCGCACTGCTGGGCGCCGACCTCGCCGCGCACGCCGGGGCCGTCGCCGCCGCCGTCGGCGGGTTCCGGGCGCTGCCGCACCGCATCTCGCCGGTGGCCCGCCTGGGCGAGGTGACGTTCGTCGACGACACGCTCAGCACCACGCCGGTGTCGGTCCTGGCCGCCCTCGACGCGCTGGCGCCGCGGCCGGTGACGCTCGTCGCCGGCGGCCAGGACCGCGGCCTGGACTACACCGGCCTGGCCGCGGCGTTGGCCGCCCGCAGCGACTCCGTCGCGCTGGTGACCGTGCCCGACACCGGCGCCCGGCTGGCCGCCGACGTCCGCCGGGCCCCCGGCGGCGCGGCGGTCACGGTGCACGAGACGGCGTCGCTGGAGGAGGCCGTCGCCACGGCGGTCGCCACCACGGGCCCCGGCGGGGTCGTCCTGCTCTCGCCCGGCGCCCCCAGCTACAACCGCTTCCGCAACTACGAGGAGCTGGCCGCGCGGTTCACCGAGCTCGTGCTCGCCGCCGGCGCGACCGCCCTCCCAGGAGCCGCCCGATGACCGCCCCGTTCGAGATCACCGACCGCACGCTCGACGTCGCCACCGGCGAGGCCGCCTTCACCTACCGGCTCGGCGACGACGAGTTCACCGAGCGGCTCACCCTGGACCCCGCCCTGCTGCGCGACACGGCGCCCGCGCAGCTGGACGCCGCCCTCGACCTGGTCCACCTCGTCATGGGCACCAGCTACTACAAGCTGGCCGCCCCCGGCCGCGTCGTCGTCCGCCGCCCGGTCACCAAGGCGCAGCTCGCCGTCGCCGAGGCCGCCTACGGCGGCGGGCTGGGGGAGTTCGCCGCCGTCAACCGGCTGCCGCTGCCGCACACCGTCCGCTGGGACGTCGAGGTGCGCGACGCCGCCCCCGTGCCGCCGGCCGCGGGGGAGCGCGGCGCGCTGCTGCCCGTCGGCGGCGGCAAGGACTCCGCGCTCGCGCTGGTCGTCGTCCCGGACGGGACGGCGCTGGCGGTCAACCCGACCGACGCCCAGCGCGACGTCGCCCGCGCCGCCGGGGCCCCGCTGCTGGGCGTCCGCCGGCGGCTGGACCCGCTGATGATCCGGCGGACGGCGGAGGGCGGCCTCAACGGTCACGTGCCGGTGACCGCGATCAACTCGGCGATCTCGACGCTGGTCGCCGTCCTCGGCGGGTACGACCCGGTCGTGTTCGCCAACGAGCGCTCCGCCGACGAGGAGACGCTGTCGGTCGACGGCGTGCCGGTCAACCACCAGTACTCGAAGTCCTACGAGTTCGAGCGGCTGTTCGCCGCCGCGGCCGCCGAGGTCGGCGTCGGCTACTTCAGCCTCACCCGGCAGCTGTCGGAGCTGGCCACGGTCGCCGCGGTCGCGGCGCTGCCCCTGCGCCAGAGCATCCTGTCCTGCAACCGCTCCTACACCCAGCGGCACATGGGCGGGGAGGCCACGCAGCGCTGGTGCCTGCACTGCGACAAGTGCCTGTTCACCTTCCTGTGCTTCGCGGTGTTCCTGCCCCCCGCCGAGGCGCAGCGGATGTTCGGCGGCAACCCGCTCGCCGACGCCTCGCTGGTCGACGGCTTCCGCGTGCTCTGGGCGACCGACAAGCCCTTCGACTGCGTCGGCGAGCGCGCCGAGAGCGCCGCGGCGATGGCACACCTCGCCGGCACCCGCGCCTGGGGCGACCAGCCGGTCGTCCGCGACCTCGGCGAGGAGGCCGCGGCCTTCGCCGCCACCACCGGGTCCACCGTGGCCGGGTTCCTGCCGCCGCGCGGCGAGCACGCCGTCCCCGAGGGGTATCTCACCGCCCTGCAGCGGGTGCTGGCCGACGCCCGGCCCCCGGTGGAGTAGCGGCTGGACCCGCTGGAGCGGGCGCTGCTGCGCCCGGGCGCGCGCGACGTCTCGGCGCTCGGGCCGCCGGTGGCCGGTCAGCTCGCCCGGCTCGCGCGGGTGCTGGCCGGTGCCGCGGCCGCGGGCGGGCGGATCGGGCTGGTCACCGGCGTGCACATCGCCTGGGCGCCGCGCCCGGCCGCGGAGACCGACGGGCCGGTGGGCACCGCCGTCCTGGCCCGCGCGCTGGCGCTGCTGGGCGGGGAGCCGGTCGTGCTCACCGACGCCTGGTGCGGACCGGTGGTCGACGCCTGTCTGGCCGCGGCCGGCCTCCGGCCGGCGGTCGTGCTGCCCGGGACGGCGACCCCGGACGACGTCGTCGCGGCCGTGCGCGCCCTCTACCCGGCCGCGCTCGTCGCGGTGGAGCGGCTGGGGCCCAACCGGCACGGCCGGGTGCTGACCATGCGCGCGGTCGACATCACCGCCTCCACCGCGCCGCTGCACGCCGCGTTCGGGCTGCCCGGCGTCCCCACCGGCGCGGTCGGCGACGGCGGCAACGAGATCGGCATGGGCAACGTGCCGGCCGACGTCGTGGCCGCGTCCGTGGCGCACGGCGCCGACATCGCCTGCCGGATCGCGGTCGACGCCCTCGTGGTGGCCGGCACCTCCAACTGGGGCTGCTACGGGCTGGTCGCCGCCCTGGCCCGGGAGGCGCCGGCGCGGGCCGCGGACCTGCGCGCGCTGCTGGACCCCGCCCTCGACGCGGCCCTGCTGGCGGCGGCCGGCGGCGCGGGCGGCATCGACGGGGTGACCGGGGTGGCGGGCCCCACCGTCGACGGTGTCCCGGTGGGCGCCTACGCCGGCCTGTTCGCCGATCTGCGCGCCCTGGCCAGCGCCTAGGCTCGACGCCGTGGCCGACTCCCCCGCCCCCGAGGCCGGACCGCTCGCCGAGCGGCTGCGCGCCCGCGGCCTGCGGCTGACCACCCAGCGCAAGCAGGTGCTCGCCGCCGTCGCCGCGCTGGAGCACGCGACGCCCGAGGCGATCGGCGCCCGGCTGCGCGAGGAGGCCGGGCCCGGCGGCGCCGCGCCCGACACCTCCACCGTCTACCGGAACCTGGAGCTCCTCGAGCGCCTCGGCCTGGTCTGGCACACCCACCTGGGCCGCGGAGCGCCGGTCTACCACGCCTTCGAGCGACCGCACCTGCACGTCGTGTGCCAGGGCTGCGGCGGCATCGAGTCCACCGACCCGCACCTGCTCGACGCCGCGGCGGAACGTCTGGCGGCCGAGCTGGGTTTCCACCTGGACATCGGGCACGTCGCCCTCTCCGGGACGTGCCGGGCCTGCCGCGAGAACGAGGACGCACCGTGACCCCATCCCCCCTGCTCTCCCGCCCGGGCGCCGTCGCCGTCGAGGCGGGCACCGTGGCCGCGCACCTCGGCGACCCGCTGCGCGAGCAGCGCCTGCTCGCCGAGGGGGCGGGGCTGGTCGACCGCAGCGACCGCGACGTGCTGGCCGTCTCCGGCGCCGACCGGCTGACCTGGCTGCACAGCCTGACCAGCCAGCACCTGGAGGGCCTGGCCGACGGCACCGGCGCCGAGGCGCTGCTGCTCTCGCCGAACGGGCACGTCGAGCACCACCTCGTGCTGGCCGAGCTGGCCGGCGTGGTGTGGGCCGACGTCGAGCCCGGCACCGGGGAGGCGCTGCAGACCTTCCTGTCCCGGATGGTCTTCATGCTGCGCGTCGAGCCGGCGCTGGTCACCGGGCAGTGGGCGGTGCTGTCGCTGGTCGGCCCGCGCGGCGACGAGGTGCTCGCCGCCGCCGGCCTGCCCGTCCCGCAGGGCCCCGGCGCGGTGGCGCCGCTGCCCGGGGGCGGCTGGGTGCGGCGGATGCCGCCGGTCGGGGACGGCGCCCCGGTGGCCGACCTCCTCGTGCCCCGGGCGGCGCTCGAGCCGACCGCCGACGCCCTGCTCGGGGCCGGGGCCGGCCTCGCCGGGCTGGACGCGTTCGAGGCGCTGCGGGTGGAGGCCCGCCGCCCGCGGCTGGGCGTGGACACCGACCACCGCACCATCCCCAACGAGCTGCAGTGGCTGAGCACCGCCGTCCACCTGCAGAAGGGCTGCTACCGCGGCCAGGAGACCGTCGCCCGGGTGCACAACCTCGGCCGGCCGCCGCGCCGGCTGGTGCTGCTGCACCTGGACGGCGTCAGCGAGGATCTCCCCGCGCCCGGGACGCCGGTGCAGCTGGGGGCCCGCGAGGTGGGCCGCACAGGCACCGCCGTCCGGCACCACGAGCTGGGCGTCGTCGTGCTGGCGCTGGTCAAGCAGTCCGTCGCCGCGGACGCCGAACTGGTCGTGGGCGGCTCCCGCGCGTCGATCGACCCGGACGACGTCCCGGCCGAGCTCGACGCGGCGCGAGCAGCGGCCCGGGAGCGGGTGCAGGCGGTCCGGTCTGGGACCATGCTCCGGTGACCTCCGGCACGCTCGTGACCCTGGCGCCGGCCGCGGCCGGGCCGGCCGAGCTGGCCGCCACCGCCCGCGACTGCCAGGCCGTCGGCGCGGCGGTGGTGGCGCTCCCGCCGCTGGAGCCGGCGGTGGCGCGGGAGGCCGTCGCCGCCCTGCGCGAGGAGACCGACCTGCTGGTGCAGGCCACCGACCCGCTGCTGGGCACCGAGCTGGTCACCGTGCCGCTGAGCGCGCCCGACGCGCTGCTGGACGAGCTGACCGCCGAGGCCGCGCGCCGCGGTACCGCACCGGTGTACGAGGCGGGCGCACCGGCGGACCTGGACGCCCTGGACCGCGCCCTGCAGCGCACCGGCGGCCCGGCGGGCGGCCCGCTGCTGGTCACGCTGGTGCTCGGCGCCCCCGGCGGGCTGCCCGGCACCCTCGCCGCGCTCGCCGGCTGCCTGGGGCGCCTGCCCGCCGGGACGCTGTGGAACGCGACCGGGCGCGGGGCGGCCGCGCTGCCGGTGCTGCTGGCGGCCCTCGCCGGTGGCGGCTCGGTGCGCGCGGGCACCGCGGACACCCCCGAGCCCGGCGACCCGGCGCGGGCCGACCTCCAGCTGGTCGCCCGCGCCGCCGGCCTGGCCCGCATCGCGCAGCGGCCGCCGGTGCCGCCCGCCGCCGCCCGCGACCTGCTGCTGAGCCCGGCACCCGGGTTCCTCCCGCCCCGCCCCGCCCCCGACCCGACGTCCGTGGAGATCCGATGACCCAGCCCACGCCCGCCGGCGGCGCCGCCGTCGACGCGCTGCTCGACCCCGGTTTCCTCGAGTCCGCGGTCGGCAGCCCGATGGCCGAGGTGCGGCGGCTGCGGCGCCGGGCCGAGCAGGAGGAGGTCAACCTCTCCTACACCCGGCGGCTCCTGCAGGGCCGGCTGGACATCGTGCGGCGCGAGCTGCAGCGCCGGGCCGAGCACGACGGTCGCTCGCTGCTGGACCTGCTCCCGGAGATCCTCGCCGAGAAGGGCCGCGGGCCCGCGCACGGCCTCGGCCGGCACCAGACCGTGCAGCCGGCCGCGCCGGAGGAGTACGAGTCCTGGGTCAACGCGCTGACCCCGGGGGTGGACCTGCTGGCCATCACCGACCTCCCCGACGCCGACCTGGAGAAGGCCGCCCGCGCCCTGGCCGCCGCCGAGGGGGCGCTGTCGGAGCGCCGCCGCGGCGTCCAGCAGGTCATGGACGGCCTGGCCGGCGAGCTGGCCCGCCGCTACCGCAACGGCGAGGCCGACGTCGCCGCCCTGCTGGCGGACGAGGGGCGTTGACGGACACCGCTGCTCATCGCGTCTCGCCCTGGCCGGAGAACCCGGTCCTCGTCGAGGTGTGGCGGTCGGGGTTCCTGGAGTCGGTGCACCGCGGCGCGCTCGTCGTCCTCTCCGCGGACGGCGAGGTCGCCCACGCGGCCGGGGACGTCGCGCGGCCGGTGCTGCCCCGGTCGTCGAACAAGCCCGTGCAGGCGACCGCCTACCTCGACGCCGGCTGGGCGCCCCGCTCGGCCGCGGAGCTGGCGATCGCCGCGGGCTCGCACTCCGGGGAGGACGGCCACCGCGGGCTGGCCGGGGAGGTGCTCGCCGGCGCCGGCCTGACGCCCGCCGCGCTGGGCTGCCCGCCGGCCCTGCCGCAGCACGAGCCGACCCGCGCCGCCTGGCTGGTCGCCGGCCGCGGGCCGGAGCGCGCGGCGATGAACTGCTCCGGCAAGCACGCCGCGATGCTGGCCGCGTGCGTCGCCGCCGGGTGGCCGACCGACGGGTACCTGGACCGCGGGCACCCGCTGCAGCAGGCGGTCGAGGCGCGGCTGGCCGAGGCCGCGGGGGAGCCGGTGACCGCCGTCGTCGTCGACGGCTGCGGCGCGCCGCAGCACGCGCTGTCGCTGACGGGGCTGGCCCGCGGCGTCCTGTCGCTGGTGTCCGCGCCCGAGGGGTCCGCGGGGCGCCGCGTCGCCGACGCGATGCGCGCCGAGCCCTGGTACGTCGCCGGCACCGGCCGGGAGGACACCGGCCTGATGGACGCGGTCCCCGGGCTGCTGGTCAAGGGCGGTGCCGACGGCGTCCACGTCGCCGCGCTGCCCGGCCGGGGCGCCGTCGCGCTCAAGCTGGACGACGGCGGCGACCGCGGGCGCGGGCCCGCCCTGGTGGCCGGGCTGCGCCGGCTGGGCATCGCGCCGGAGCCGCTCGAGCCCTGGTCGCCGGCCCCGGTCAGCGGTGGGGACGGCGTCGTGGGCGAGGTCCGGGCGGGCCCGGCGCTCGCCGGGTGAAGCCGAACCGCGGGATGTGAGGCGGTTCACGACATGTGCTAGCTAGCCCGCTTGCAGCTGCTAGCACCCGGGGTTAGCGTCGATGAGGTGCAGACACCGAGCGAGTTCGTCCGCGAGCAGGTGAGCACCGTCCGCGAGAAGGTGGACCAGCTCGCGGGCAGCGTCGCGGAGACCGTCGCCGCCGAGAAGGAGAAGGTCTCGGCGACCAGCAGCCAGGTCGGCGACTTCATCCGCGAGCAGCGCAACGCCGCGCGCGTCTCGCTCCGGGAGCTCGCCCGCACCGCGGGGGTGAGCAACCCCTACCTGTCGCAGGTGGAGCGCGGCCTGCGCAAGCCCTCGGCGGAGATCCTCGCGTCGATCGCCCGGGGGCTGCGGATCTCGGCCGAGACCCTGTACGAGCAGGCGGGGATCCTCGACCGCCGCTCGGGCCCCCCGGACACCGTCGCCGCCATCCGCGCCGACCAGGCGCTCTCCGAGCGGCACCGCGCCGTCCTGCTCGAGCTCTACGAGACCTACGTCCGCGAGCACGCCGCCACCCGGGCGGCCGCCCACGAGACCCCCACCACCGACCCCACGGAGGAGCCGGCATGACCACCGAGACCCTGAAGACCTACACCGAGCAGCTCGCCGAGCGCGGCCGCACCCCCGTGCTGGCCCTGGTCGGCGCCGGCGACCTGGCCGTCGAGCGCGCCCGCGCCGTCGTCGAGCAGCTCCTCGCCCGCGCCGAGGCGCTGCCCGGCGAGGCCCAGGTGCAGGTCGACCTGGCCGCCAAGGAGGCCCGTACCCGCGCCGAGGAGGCCGCCGGCCGCGCCCGCGGCGCCGTGCAGACCGCCCGCGCCACCGCCCAGCAGTTCGGCGACCGCGTGAAGCCGGAGACGGTCCGCACCACCCTGACCGGGCTGCTCGAGAACGCCCGCACCCAGGCCGCCAGCACCCTGGAGGAGCTGGCCGAGCGCGGTGCCGGCGTCCTCGACGAGCTGCGCCGCCAGCCGGGCTTCCGCACCGTCGTGGGCCGCGCCGAGCGCGCCGTCGACGCCGTCGAGGACGCCCTGGAGGACGTGCTCGCCGACGGCGCCGAGGCCGTCGCCGAGGCCTCGGACACCGTCACCTCGGTCGCGCAGAAGACCGCCGCGAAGGCCACCAAGGCCGCCGCCCGTGCCGAGTCCGCGGTCGAGGAGGCCGCGGAGGGCGCCAAGGCCGGCCTGGAGACCGCCGAGCAGCCCGCCGCCAAGCCGGCCAAGAAGCGCACCACCCCGGCCGCGAAGGGGACCTCCCAGACGTCGGCCCGCGTCGCCCGCACCCGGACGACGAAGCCGGGCCCCACGGCCTGACCTCCCGACCGACGCCGGTCCCCGACGAGGGCCCCGGAGCGCCCACGGCGCTCCGGGGCCCTCGTCGTGTCCGGGCCGGGACCGGCGCCGTCCCGGCGACCGGGCCACGGGGCTCCCCGCGAGTACCCTGCGCCCATGGAGTTCCAGGGCCTCGTGTACCTCGTTCTGTACTACGGGACCCTCGCGCTCACCCTGTGGGCCTTCGTCGACGCCCTGGTCCGCCCCGCCGGCGGCTTCGTCGCCGCCGGCAAGCTCAGCAAGCCGGCCTGGCTGGGGATCACCGGCGTCGCGGCGCTGGTCATCTTCCTCACCAAGGCGCCGATGAGCCTGTTCGGCCTCCCGGCGATCGTCGCCGCCGTGGTCTACCTGGTCGACGTCCGGCCCGCCGTCCGTGGCCTGCGCCGGGGCAACAGCGGCTGGTGACCTACCCCGCGGGGATGACCAGCCACAGGAGGAGATAGGCCAGCAGCTGCGGGCCGGGGAGCACGCAGGAGAGCACGAAGGCCAGCCGCAGGGCGCCCGTGGAGAGCCCGTAGCGGCGGGCGATGCCGGCGCACACCCCGCCCAGCCGCTTGTTCCGCAGGTCCCGCCGCAGTCGCGGCGCCGGTGCCGTCATGGACCGACCCTACGGCGTCCGCCCGTCCGCCCGTCCGCCCGTCCGCCGCGGACGGGCGGTCCGGCACCGCGGCGGCGGTCAGCGGCTGAAGACCCCGGCCGGCGGCTCGGGGGAGGGCACCGCGTCCGCGTCCGTCACGGGCCGCGCGTCCCCCACGAAGCGGTCCAGGTCGGCGCCCTCGACGACCCGCGAGGGCATCGGGTCGCCGGCGCAGCGCCGGGTCAGGGCCGCGACGGGCAGCGGGGCGTCCGACGCCACCGCCACCAGGTTGCCGAACCGCCGGCCGCGCAGCGTCCCCGGCTCGGCGACCAGGCAGACGTGCGCGAACACCGCCCGCAGCGTGGCCACCTGCCCGCGGGCGAACCGCAGCGGCGGGCCGTCGGCGACGTTGGCCGCGTAGAGCCCGCCGGGGCGCAGCACCCGCCGGGCCTGCGTCGCGAACTCGACGGTCGTCAGGTGCGCCGGCGTCCGCGCCCCCGCGAAGACGTCGCAGACGACGACGTCGGTGCCGGCCGCGTGCGTGACCTCCAGGCCGGCCCGCGCGTCGGCGGCCCGCACCCGCACCCGGGCCCCCCGCGGCAGCGGCAGGTGCGCCCGGACCAGCTCGGTGAGCGGCTCGTCCAGCTCGACCACCCGCTGCCGCGACCCCGGCCGGGTCACCGCCACGTACCGGGCCAGGGTGAGCGCGCCGCCGCCGAGGTGCAGCACGTCCAGCGGCGCGCCGCCGTCCGCGACCAGGTCCAGGACGTGGCCCAGCCGCCGCACGTACTCGAACTCCAGGTGGGTGGGGTCGGTCAGGTCGACGTGCGACTGCGGGGTGTCGTCCACCAGCAGCACCCAGGCCCCGTCCCGGTCGGCGTCCCCGAGCAGCTCGGCGACCCCGCCGGCCACCGGGACCCGGCCGGGCGGGGGCGGCGGGTCCACGGCGCGGCGGCCGCCACCCGCGCGGCGGTCCTCGGCCGCGCGGCGGCTCACGCCGGCGTCCGCGGGGCGACGGCCGGCCAGCGCACGGTCAGCTCGCCGTCGCGCCAGCGACGCGACGAGCCGACCAGCGGCCAGCCGGCGTCGGCCAGCGTCTGGGCCGCGGCGGCCCAGCGCTGGCGCGGACCGAACGTCGACAGGCCGGCCGCAGCGGCCCACGCGGCGTCGAAGGCGCGCAGGAACTCGTGCACCGGCTCGCCGGGGACGTTGTGGTGGATCAGCGCCTTGGGCAGCCGCTCGGCCAGGTCCGAGGGGCGGTCCAGGTCCGACACCCGCGCCGCGAGGGTGAGCGTCAGCGGGCCGTCGGCGTCCAGCGCCACCCACGCCGAGCGGCGGCCCCACTCGTCGCAGGTCCCCTCGACCAGCAGGCCGCCCGGCGCCAGGTTCGCGCAGACGGTCTCCCACGCGCGGGCGGCCGAGGGCTCGTCGTACTGGCGGAGCACGTTGAACGCCCGGACCAGGACCGGCCGCAGCCCGGCCAGCTCGAAGCCGCCCAGCCGGAAGTCCAGCCGCGGCGGGTCGCGGTCGCCGGCGACGGCGTCCACCCGCTCCGGGTCGATCTCCAGCCCGACGACCTCCAGGCCGCGCACGTGCGGGGCCAGCCGGTCGGCCAGCTCCACGGTCGTGACGGCGGAGGCGCCGTAGCCGAGGTCGACGACCAGCGGGCGGGCCGCGTCGCGCAACCGCGGCACCTGGGTCGCGACCAGCCAGCGGTCCACCCGCCGCAGCCGGTTGGCGTTCGTGGTGCCCCGCGTGGGCAGCCCCAGAGCCCGGGCGCGGCCGGCGGCCAGCCGGGGGTCGGCCTTGCGCGGTGCGTTCGCGGGGAGCACGGCACGGCGCTTGTGGTCACCACCGCTCGCCTCGCTCACCGGCCCCGAGGGTAGTCGCGGCTAGCGTGGGCGCGTGCAGGTCCGCTCCGACGTCCCCCTGGCCACGCTCACCACCCTCGGGGTCGGCGGGCCGGCGGCGCGGCTGGTGGAGGTCGCCGACGCCGCCGAGCTGGTCGCCGCCGTCCGCGACGCCGACCGGGCCGGCCGGTCCCTGCTCGTGCTCGGCGGCGGGTCGAACGTCGTCGCGCCGGACGCGGGCTGGCCCGGGGACGTGGTCCTGGTGCGCTCGCGCGGCATCGCCCGCGACGGCGCCCGGCTCGAGGTGCAGGCCGGCGAGCCGTGGGAGGACCTCGTCGCGTACACCGTCTCGCACGGCCTGGCCGGCGTCGAGGCGCTCGCCGGCATCCCGGGGTCGACCGGTGCGACGCCGGTGCAGAACGTCGGCGCCTACGGCCAGGAGGTCGCGCAGGTGCTCACCGCGGTCCGCGTCTGGGACCGCGCCGACGACCGCGAGCGCACGATGACCGCCGCCGAGTGCGGGTTCGCCTACCGCGACAGCCGGTTCAAGCGGGAGCCGGGCCGGTACGTCGTCCTCACGGTCGGGTTCGCCCTGGAGGAGTCCGCCGTCTCCCGGCCGGTGGGCTACGCCGAGCTCGCCCGCACCCTCGGCGTCGAGCTGGGGGAGACCGCGCCGCTGGCCGCCGTCCGGGAGGCCGTGCTCGGCCTGCGCCGCGGCAAGGGCATGGTGTGGGACCCGGCCGACCCCGACACCCGCAGCGCCGGCTCCTTCTTCACCAACCCCGTCGTCCCGGCGGAGTGCGCCGTCGCGGGCTGCCCGAGCTGGCCGGCGGGGGACGGCGGGGTGAAGCTCAGCGCGGCCTGGCTGGTGCAGTCGGCCGGCTTCGGCCGGGGCACCCGCCGCGGGCGCGTGGGCACCTCCCCGCGGCACAGTCTGGCGCTCACCACCGAGCCCGGCGCGACCGCGGCGGAGCTGCTCGCCTTCGCCGAGGACGTCGTCGCCGCGGTGCGGGACCGCTTCGGCGTCACCCTCGAGCGCGAGCCGACCGCCGTCACCCCGTAGCCAGCCCGCGCCGTCCCCACCCCCGCCCCGCCGCGCCGTCCCCACCCTCGCCCCGCCGCCGAGATCGGCGATCTCGGCACCATCAGGCGCTGATACCGCCGAGATCGCCGATCTCGGCGGGGGCTGTGGACGACGCGAGCGGGCCCCGGCGCTCCTGCGTCATCGTCCGCCGGTGCCCAGCGTCCGCCCCCGCTCCCGAGTCGCCGGTCCCCTCACCCGGGCGGCCGCCGCCGCGACCGGCGTCCCCGACCGGGCCCTGCGCCACCCCGCGGTGCAGCGCCTGTCCCGGGACACCTACCTCCCGCGGGCCCTGGCCGCCGACCTCGGTCACCGCTGCGCCGCAGTGCTGATGACGGCACCGGAGGGCGCCGTCGTCAGCCACCTCGCGGCGGCCGCCCTCTGGGGCGTGGAGGTGCCCCTGGTCGACCGGGACGACCGGCGCGTCCACCTCGTCGTGCCTCCGGGGTCGCGCGCGGAGAGCCGGCGGGACCGCGTGGTCCACCGCACCCTCCTGGACGCGACCGAGTGCGACACCCGCAGCGGGCTGCCGGTGACCACGCCCGCGCGCACCTGGCGGGACCTGGCCGGCATCCTCCCGCTGGCGGCCCTCCTCGCCGTCAGCGACCAGCTCCTCGCGCGGTGGTGCACGCCGGCGGAGCTCGCGGCACAGGTGCAGCGGCGTCCGACCGGGCGGGGCGTCGCGCGGGCCCGCGCCGTGCTGCCGGTCGCGGACCCGCGTGCCGAGTCACCCATGGAGTCCGTGCTCCGCTGGCTGCTGCACGCCGCCGGGCTGCCCTCGCCGGACCTGCAGCACGCCGTCCGGACGCCGGAGGGTGCCTTCCTCGGCCGCGTCGACCTCGCCTGGCCCGACCGGCGGGTGCTGGTCGAGTTCGACGGCGACGTCCACCGGGAGCGGGACGCCTTCGTCGCCGACGTGCGCCGGCAGAACGCGCTGGTGGCCGCCGGGTGGACCGTCCTCCGGTTCACCTCGGCCGACGTCCTGGGCCACCCGGACCGGGTGGTGGCGGCGATCCGCGCCGCCCTCGGGTGACGAGATCGGCGATCTCGGCGGCATCAGCGCCCCATACCGCCGAGATCGCCGATCTCGACACGGGGGGCGCGGTAGAGGCGCGGGAGGGGGCGGGCGAGGGGGAAGCGAGGGGAGGGCAGGGTCAGGGCTCCCGGTGGACCTTGTGCTGGGCCGCCTGCGCCCGGGGGCGGACGACGAGCAGGTCGACGTTCACGTGGTGCGGGCGGGTGAGCGCCCAGGCGATGCAGTCGGCGACGTCCTCGGCGACCAGCGGCTCGCGCACCCCCCGGTAGACGGCGGCCGCGGCCTCGGCCGAGCCGGTGCGGTTGAGCGAGAACTCCTCGGTGTGCACCATCCCGGGCGCGATCTCGATCACCCGCACCGGCTCGCCGACCAGCTCCAGCCGCAGCGTCTCCGCCAGCGTGTGCACCCCGTGCTTCGCCGCGGTGTAGGACGCGCCGCCCTCGTAGCTCACCAGGCCCGCCGTGGACCCCACGAACAGGACGTCACCGGCGCCCGAGGCCCGCAACGCCGGCAGCAGCGCCCGGGTCAGCCGGACCGTGCCCAGGACGTTGACGTCGAAGGTGCGCTGCCAGGAGTCCAGGTCGGCGTCGGCGACCGGCCGGGTGTCGAAGGCGCCGCCGGCGTTGTTGACCAGGACGTCGACCCGGTCCAGCGCGGCGGTGAACGCCTCGACCGAGGACGGGTCCGTCACGTCCAGCGGCAGCGCCCGGCCGCCGATCCGGTCGGCGAGCGCGGTCAGCCGGTCCAGCCGGCGCGCCCCGAGGACGACGTCGAAGCCCTCGGCGGCGAGCCGCTGCGCGGTGGCCGCGCCGATGCCGCTGGACGCGCCGGTGACGACGGCGGTGCGGCCGGACCCGGGCAGCGACGGGGCGTGTGACGGACCGGACATGCCCCCATCCTGGCGCTGTTGGAAGATGGGGAACCGACAGGGGTGCCCGCGGGCCCCGTGCTGGAGACGGTCGCCGGGGCCGGGCAGGAGGTCGCACGCGCGTGGTCTCCCGCCTGCACGTCCCCGGTCGGCTGCGCCGGGTCGCCACGCTCTCGGTGCACACCAGCCCGCTGGACCAGCCGGGGGCCGGTGACGCCGGCGGCATGAACGTCTACGTCGTCGAGGTCTCCCGCCGCCTGGCGGCGCGCGGCATCGCCGTCGACGTCTTCACCCGCGCGACGTCCAGCGACCTGCCGCCGGTGGTCGAGATGAGCCCCGGCGTCGTGGTCCGGCACGTGCCCGCGGGGCCGTTCGAGGGCCTGGGCAAGGACGAGCTGCCCGGGCAGCTGTGCGCCTTCACCGCGGCGGTGCTGCGCGAGGAGGCCCAGCACGAGCCGGGCTACTACGACGTCGTCCACTCCCACTACTGGCTGTCCGGCCAGGTGGGCTGGCTGGCCCGCGACCGGTGGAGCGTGCCGCTGATCCACAGCGCCCACACCCTGGCCAAGGTGAAGAACGCCGCGCTGGCCGCCGGGGACCGGCCCGAGCCGCGCGCCCGGGTCATCGGCGAGGAGCAGGTGGTGGCCGAGGCCGACCGGCTGATCGCCAACACCGACGACGAGGCCGACCAGCTCGTGCGGCACTACGGCGCCGACCCGCGCCGCACGCTGGTCGTGCCCCCGGGCGTGGACCTCGCCCGCTTCCGCCCCGGCGCCCGCGCCGCGGCCCGCCGCGCCGTGGGCGTGCCCGCCGACGCCGTCGTCCTGCTGTTCGTGGGCCGGATCCAGCCGCTCAAGGCGCCGGACACGCTGCTGGAGACCGCCGCCCGGATGCTCGCCGACGACCCGGCGCTGCGCGACCGGCTGCGCGTGCAGGTGGTCGGTGCCCCCAGCGGCTCGGGGCTGGACGCGCCGCGGCAGCTGCAGGAGCTGGCCGCCGCCCTGGGCATCGCCGACCTCGTGGACCTGCTCCCGCCGCAGCCGCCGGACCGGCTGGCCGAGCACTACCGGGCCGCCGACGTCGTCGTCGTCCCCAGCCACAACGAGTCCTTCGGACTGGTCGCGCTGGAGGCGCAGGCGTGCGGCACCCCGGTCGTCGCCGCCGCCGTGGGCGGCCTGACGACGGCGGTGCGCGACGGGGTCTCCGGCGTGCTGGTGGCCGGCCGCGACCCGGGCGACTACGCCGCGGCGGTGCGGGCGGTCCTGGCCCGCCGCGAGCTGCTGTCCGCCGGTGCCCGCCGGCACGCCGCCGCCTTCTCCTGGGACCGGACGGTGGACACCCTGGTCGACGCCTACGCCGCCGCGGCCGCCGAGCTCGCCGGGGCCGCGGGCCGCGCGGTCGCCGGCGCCGGCGCCGGTCTCCGGGTGGCCCGGTGAGTGCGGGCGGCCGCCGGTCGGTCGAGGAGCTGGACGCCGTCATCGCCGCGACCCTCCGCGACGCCGAGCTGGAGCACGAGCACCCCGCCGCCGGGCAGTGGCTGGTCGACCTGCCCGGCACCAAGAAGCTCAAGACGGTCTGCGGCCTGGTCGTCGGGGACCACGCGCTGCGGGTGGAGGCCTTCGTCTGCCGCCAGCCCGACGAGAACCGCGAGCAGCTGTGGACCTACCTGCTCCAGCACAACGCGCGGATGTACGCGGTGTCGTTCTCGATCGACTCGGTCGGCGACATCTACCTGACCGGCCGGCTGCCGCACGCCGCGGTGACCCCCGAGGAGCTGGACCGGGTGCTGGGCTCGGTGCTCAGCTACGCCGACGACCACTTCAACACGATGCTGGAGATCGGCTTCGGCACCTCCATCCGGCGCGAGTGGGCCTGGCGCGTCGAGCGCGGGGAGTCGCTGCGCAACCTCGAGGCCTTCGCCGACTTCGCCGACCCCGAGCGGCGGTCGCGCGGGCCGGCCGCCGGCCCGGCCTGAGGACGGCGGAGGCGTCGCCCGGACGGGGCGGGGGCCCGGTGCCCGACCGCTCCCCGGAGGGACGGCGGTTGCGGCTGCTCGCGGGCGTGGTCGCGGCGTCCGCGCTGGTGTACCCGATGCTGCTGTGCGCGGTGCAGCTCGTCGTCACCCAGTTCCTCGATCCCGACCTCCCGGCCGTCGTCGTGTGGCTGGCCCTCGGCGTCTGCTGCAGCGTCGGCTTCGTCGCCGTGGTCCGCTGGGCGGCGTCCCGCCCGGTGCGCAGCCCCTGGCTGCTGGCCGGGCTCGCGCCGCCGGCGCTGTTCGAGCTGTGGCTGGTCTGGCCCCTGATCGCCGGCTGAGGGCGTCGGGCAGGATGGCGCCGTGACCGGGACTCTGGTGCTGCTCCGCCACGGCGAGAGCGAGTGGAACAAGGCCAACCTCTTCACCGGCTGGGTGGACGTGCCCCTGTCCGAGAAGGGCCGCGCCGAGGCCGCGCGGGGCGGTGAGCTGCTCGCGCAGACCGGCCTGCTGCCGGACGTGCTGCACACCTCGCTGCTCAAGCGCGCCATCACCACCGCGGAGCTGGCCCTGGCCGCCGCGGACCGGCAGTGGATCCCGGTGAAGCGCTCGTGGCGGCTGAACGAGCGGCACTACGGCGCCCTGCAGGGCAAGGACAAGGCCGCGACCCTCGCCGAGTACGGCGAGGAGCAGTTCACGGTCTGGCGGCGGTCCTACAGCACCCCGCCGCCGGCGATCGAGGCCGGCAGCGAGTACAGCCAGGACGGCGACCCGCGCTACGCCACCCTGCCGCCGGAGGTCCGCCCGGCCACCGAGTGCCTGGCCGACGTCGTCGTCCGGATGCTGCCCTACTGGTACGACGCGATCGTCCCGGACCTGCGGGCGGGGCTGACGGTCCTCGTCGCCGCGCACGGCAACAGCCTGCGCGCGCTGGTCAAGCACCTCGACGGCATGGGCGAGGACGAGGTGGTCGGGCTCAACATCCCCACCGGGGTGCCGCTGCGCTACGACCTGGACGACGACCTGCGGCCGACGAAGCCCGGCGGCGAGTACCTCGACCCGGAGGCGGCCGCGGCCGCCATCGAGGCCGTCAGGAACCAGGGCAAGAGGTAGCGGCCGGGAGCTGCTGCGGCGCCACCGGCGCCGCAGCAGCGCTCACTCCGCCGCGGCCCGCATCTCCATCTCGCCGGTCACCAGGTAGACCACCCGGCGGGCGACGCTGACGGCGTGGTCGGCGAAGCGCTCGTAGTAGCGGCCGAGCAGGGTGATGTCGATCGCCTGCTCCATGCCGTGCGGCCAGCTGTCGGACAGCAGCTCGGCGAACAGCTGCCGGTGCAGCCGGTCCATCAGGTCGTCCTCGGCCTCCAGCTGCGCGGCGGCGTCGACGTCGAGCTTGGCGATGACGGTCGCGGTCTTGCTGACCAGGCTCTCGGCGATGTGGCCGGCCTCGAGGAACAGCGGGCGCACCTCCTGCGGCACCGCCTGGTCGGGGAAGCGCATCCGGGCGACCTTGGCGACGTGCACCGCGAGGTCGCCCATGCGCTCGAGGTCGGCGACGATCCGCATCGCGGCGGTGACCGTGCGCAGGTCGGTGGCGACCGGCTGCTGCTGGGCGAGCAGGGTGAAGCAGCGCTGCTCGATGCTCTCGCGCACCCCGTCGATGTGCTCGTCCCCGGCGATGACCCGGTCGGCGAGGGCGACGTCGGCGTCCAGGAGGGCGGTGGTGGCGGTGCTCATGGCCGAGCCCACTGAGTTGGCCATCTCCACCAGGCAGGCGTTGACGTCGTCGAGTTCCTCGCGGTAGTGCTCGCGCACGGTGGTTCCTCCTCGTCGGCCCGTCGCCGGGCCGGGGCGGTCTCGGCGGGTCCCGGTTGCTCCGTGCCCGCGCTGCGGCCCCGAGGGTAGGCCGGGCACGCTGACCGGCCCCGACCGCCGAGGTGAACGCGGGGGCACGGGGACGTGAACAGTCCCGCCGGTGCGTGGGGCCACCACCCGCACGGGGGATGACGGGGGACTCCCCCGGCCTAGCATCGGCCGCGTGAGCCCCACGCTTGCCTTCGTGACCGGCCTCGTCCTGGGCGTCGCTCTCGTCGGGGCCGTCCTCGGCACGCGCCGACGCCTGGCGGAGGAGCCCGTGCGCGTCGAGCACGACCCGACACCGGAGCAGTTGCTCGCCCGTCGCCTGGTCGACCTCATGGACCCGGCGGTCGTCGTCGTCGACGTCGACGAGGCCGTCGTCCTGGCCAACCCTGCGGCGCGGGCGCTGGGCATCGTCCGTGGCACCCGCCTGCTGGTGCCCGAGCTGCTGCGCATCGTCCGGGAGGTGCGCGACGCCGGCAGCCGCCGGATCGACGTCTCGCTGCCCGGGGACCTCGTCGGCTCCGGCCCGCGGCTGGTCGGCGTGCACGGGGTGCGGCTGGAGAGCGGGCCGGCCCCGGCGCCGGGGCCGGTGGCCCTGGTGCTGCAGGACGTCACCGAGGCCCGCCGCGTCGAGGAGGTCCGGCGCGACTTCGTCGCCAACGTCGGGCACGAGCTGAAGACGCCGGTCGGGGCGCTGGCCCTGCTGGCCGAGGCGGTGCAGGACGCGGCCGACGACCCCGAGACGGTGCAGCGCTTCGCCGCCCGCATGTCGCACGAGGCCGACCGCCTGGCCCGGCTGGTGCGGGAGCTCATCGACCTGTCCCGGCTGCAGGGCGGCGAGCCGCTGCCGGAGCTGGTGCCGGTGGACGTCGACACGGTGCTGAACGAGGCGACCGACCGCACGGGGCTGGCGGCCGCCGCCAAGCAGATCGACATCGTCGTCGGCGGTGAGCGCGGGCTCGTCGTCCGCGGCGTCGAGGCGCAGCTGGCGACGGCGGTCACCAACCTGCTGGCCAACGCCGTCGCCTACAGCCCGGAACGCACCCGGATCGCGGTGGCGGCCCGGGCCCGCTCCGGCTTCGCCGAGATCGCCGTCACCGACAGCGGCATCGGCATCCCGCGCGAGGACCGCTCGCGGGTGTTCGAGCGCTTCTACCGCGTCGACCAGTCCCGCGCGACCAGCACCGGCGGCACCGGCCTGGGGCTGGCCATCGTCAAGCACGTGGCCAGCAACCACGGGGGGTCGGTCAGCGTGTGGAGCGAGGAGGGCCTGGGGTCGACGTTCACCCTGCGCATCCCCCTGGGTGCGGTCCCGGCCACCCCGCCTCCCGGGAACGGCACCCCCGACACCACCCCCGACCCCGCGCCGCCCGGCGCGCAGCTCTCCGGGGCCCTCGGCCCCGGCTCACCCACGTCGGCCGCCTCGCGCGCCGGCGGACCCACGGAAGGACGGTCATGACCCGGGTGCTCGTGGTGGAGGACGAGGAGTCCTTCTCCGACGCGTTGTCCTACATGCTGCGGCGGGAGGGCTTCGACGCGGTCGTGGCGGCCAGCGGCCCGCAGGCGCTCGACGAGTTCGACCGGCAGGGTGCCGACATCGTCCTGCTCGACCTGATGCTCCCCGGCCTGCCCGGCACCGAGGTGTGCCGCACGCTGCGCAGCCGCAGCAACGTGCCGATCATCATGCTGACCGCGAAGGACGGCGAGATCGACAAGGTCGTCGGGCTGGAGCTCGGCGCGGACGACTACGTGACCAAGCCCTACTCGGCGCGCGAGCTGGTCGCCCGGATCCGCGCGGTGCTGCGTCGCCGCGGCGAGCCCGAGGCGACCGCCGAGGGCGCGCTGGAGGCCGGCCCGGTGCGGATGGACGTCGACCGGCACGTCGTGGCCGTGGACGGGCAGCCGGTGTCGCTGCCGCTCAAGGAGTTCGACCTGCTGGAGCTGCTGCTGCGCAACGCCGGCCGGGTCCTCACCCGGGCCCAGCTCATCGACCGGATCTGGGGCTCGGACTACGTCGGCGACACCAAGACCCTTGACGTCCACGTCAAGCGGCTGCGGGCGAAGATCGAGCCGGACCCGGCCAACCCCGAGCACCTGGTGACCGTCCGCGGCCTCGGCTACAAGTTCGAGGCCTGACGAAGGACCCCTCTGCCCCCACCGCTCGCGAGCTCGCGGCGGGCCCCTGCAGAGGGGCCGGCGGCTGGTGGCGCCCGCGAGGGCGCCCCGGTCAGTTGCCCCGGCCGGTCTCCTCCTGGAGCTCGTCGATCCTCATCGACGCGTCGGCCTTGCTGATCTCCTCGGGGACCTCCTCGCCGGCCTCCCGGGCGAGGGTGTGCAGGTAGCTCTTCTGCGCCCCCGTGGCGGGCTCGTCGCCGGTCACCCAGTCCCGCGGGTCCTTCTCCGTGCTGCTTCCTTCGCTCATGTGTTCGAGCCTAGGCCCGGGCGAGCTCCCGCGCAGCGCGAGCGGAGGGGCCGGGTGCGGCGTCGGCGGCGCGGCGCGCGGCCTCCCAGCGCCGGCCGGTCCGGTACACGTGGACGCCGCCGCAGGCGGGGCACTCCACGCCCATCGCGACGTGCGTCGGGTGGTTCGTCACCGACCGGATGCGCCGGTCGGCCACGAGCTCGTCGGTGCGGGTGACGGGGCAGGTGATGAGGAACATGGGACGAGCCTGGCGCGGCCTCGCCGCCCCGACGAGTGGCCGAGGTGACACGTATCGCGTCATTCCTGCCATAGTGTCCGCATGACCGACACGCAGCGGCCCGTCGTGGTGAGCGCCATCGTCGCCGACGGCCTCGTCGGGGCCTTCGGGCTGGGCGTCGCGGCCGAGGTCTTCGGCTACGACCGCACCGGGATGGGCCTGCCGCGGTTCGACTTCGCCCTGGTCAGCGACCGGCCGGGCGTCGTCCGCACGGACACGGGGCTGCCGATCACCGTCGAGCACGGCTTCGAGCGGCTCGCGCAGTCCGACGTCCTGCTGATGACCGCCTGGGAGGGCACGCACCGCGCGCCGCCGGACGCCCTGCTGGACGAGCTGCGCGCCGCCCACGCCCGCGGCGCCACGATCGTCAGCCACTGCACCGGGGCCTTCGCCGTCGCCGCCGCGGGGCTGCTCGACGGCTGCCGGGCCACGACCCACTGGAAGTACGCCGGCGAGCTGGCCGCCCGCTACCCGGCCGTGGACGTCGACCCCGCCGTCCTCTACGTCGACTGCGGCCAGGTCATCACCGGCGCCGGGACGGCGGCGGGCGTCGACGCGATGCTGCACCTGGTGCGCCGCGAGTGGGGAGCGGCGGCGGCCAACGCGCTGGCCCGCGAGATGGTCGTCCCGCCGCACCGCGACGGCGGGCAGGCCCAGTTCATCGACGCTCCCGTCGCCGCCTGCGAGGACGACCGGCTGGGCGTCGTCCTGGAGTGGGCGGCCGGCCACCTCGCCGAGGAGATCAGCGTCGAGGCGCTGGCGCGGCGGGCGCTGATGAGCCCGCGCAGCTTCGCCCGGCGGTTCAAGGCGACCACCGGAACCACGCCGCACGCCTGGCTGCTCGCGCAGCGGCTGGCGGCCGCCGAGACCCTGCTGGAGGAGAGCGACGCGTCGATCGAGGAGATCGCGCGGCTGGTCGGCTTCGGCACCGCCGCCGGGTTCCGGGAGCAGTTCGCCCGCCGCCGCGGCGTGTCCCCGCGGGCCTACCGGCAGACGTTCCGGACCGTGCGCCCTGCCGCGGGCGCCCGCACCGTGGACCCCGCCGGGGACGACGCGGCGGCCTGAGCGGCGCGGCCGGTCAGGACCGGCCGGTCAGGACCGGTCGGAGGCCCGGCGGTCGCGGGCCGCGCCGGCCGGCGGGGCGGCGACCCCCGGCGTCTCCTCGCGCGGCACCGTCCCCGCGCCCGGGAAGCGCAGGGCCAGCAGCGTCGCGACCCGCTCCTGCACGACCGGCGACACCAGCCCGGTGCCCGTGGCCCGCGCCCGCGCCTCCAGCCCCTCCCCGGGGACGACGACGTAGCGGTCCGGCGCGGCCTCGGCCCGCTGCAGGAACGCGCGGCGGACGGCGTCGGGGTCGGCGTCGACCGGCGCCTCGGTGACGGGCGCGTCCACGACGACGGTGAGGTCGGGCAGCAGGCCGCGGGTCGCCCACTGCGACGTCCGCAGGATGCGGTCGGCGTCCAGCCCCTGGCCGGCGCCGTGGAAGGCCATGGACGCGTCCACGTAGTGGGCGCTGATGACCACCTGCTCGGCGGCGAGCGAGGGCCGGATGACCGTGGCGACGTGCTCGGCGCGGTCGGCGGCCGCCAGCAGCGCCGCGGTGTAGGCCTCCACCCGCGGGCCGTCGCCCTCCGTCGCCGGCCGCGGCGCGGGGGCCGGCCAGCCCGGCTCGTGCGAGACCGCGAGCCGCGGCGGGTACAGCAGGCGCCCGACCCGCCGGCCGAGGTCGGTGTCGCTGGGCTCGGAGGTGACCACGACGGGGCACCCGCGCTCGCGCACCACCTCGGCCAGCGCCTCCGTGTAGCGGCGGGTCAGCTCGCGGTCGGCGCCCTCCACCACCAGGAACAGGCCGGCCGAGCGCGGGACGGCGGTGAGGATGTCGGAGTTCCCCCACAGCAGGCGCAGCAGGTCCCGCGAGCGGCCGCGGTGCCGCGGGGCGACCTGGCGGGTGGCGTAGAGGCTGACCAGCAGGGCGATCGCGCTGCCCACGAGCAGGGTGAGGCCGGGGCCGCTGACGCTGAACACCAGGTCGCCGACGGCGATGTCGTGCGAGCCGAGGGTGCCGGCCAGGCCCGGGCCGACCGCGACGGCCAGCAGCAGCACGATCCGGACCGAGGAGACGACGAAGGAGAACACCCGGCCGCGCAGCCGGTCCTCGACCTCGAGGCCGATGAGCGTGTAGCCGATGATCCAGGACATCCCGGCGAACAGCCCCACGAAGAAGGCGGCCCCCGTGGCCAGGACGAAGTTCTGCAGCAGTGACATCGCCAGCAGCGCCACCCCGGCCATGCCGATCGCGCGGGCGAACAGGGTGCGCCGGGGGACGGTCGGCAGCACGCGCGGCCCGACGAGCATGCCGAGCGCCAGGCCGGTGAAGACCGTGCCGAAGATGATCCCGTAGCCGGCCGGGCCCGCCCGCAGCGTGGCGATGTAGAGCTGGGCGACGCCGATGATGAGCCCGCCGGCGGCGAACGCCCCGACCGTGCCGATGTACAGCGCCCGCATGTGCGGCTGCCCGCGGAGGAACGAGATCCCCTCCGCCACCAGCGAGAAGACGTTGGTGCTGGTGCTGCGCTCGGCGGGCCGCCCGGGTATCAGGGCGCGCGACACCAGGATGGTCGTCGCGGTGACGCCGTAGGTGAGGGCGTCGAAGACCAGCGCGATGACGATCGCCGTCTGCTCGGCGCCCGGGCCGTGGTGGACGGCGCGGGTCAGCGTGGACAGCAGGGCGAAGACCAGGGCCGCGATCGGGACGGCGCCGTAGATCGAGAACTGCATGAGCTGGTTGGCCACCGCCAGCCGCTCGCGCGGGACGATCGCCACCTGCATCGCCTGCTTGGCGGGGTTGGTGAACAACCCGACGGCCTCGACGAGGAACTGGGCGATGTAGAGCCAGGTCAGCTCGTAGGCGAACGCGATGGACATGTACAGCGCCAGCGCCATCAGGTCGCCCACGACCGCGGTGACCCGGCGGTCGAACCGGTCGGCGAGGGCCCCGGCCAGCGGCGCCAGGAGCAGGTCGGGGAGCAGCCGGGTGAGGATCACGCCGGAGATCGCCACGCCCTGCACGGCCAGGGACTCCTGGCGGGTGAGCTGCTGGGCCATGGCGGTGGTGGCCAGCAGGCCCAGCCAGTCACCGAAGCTGGAGACGGTGATCGCCAGCCACAGCCGGCGGAAGACGGGGATGTGCAGCAGCGCCTTCAGCGCGTTGTCCGGCGGCGGGGTCCCGGCCGGTGCGGAGGCCGGGGGAGGACCCGCGCTCGCGTGGTCCTCGGTCACTGGCCTCGCCGTTCGCTCGTCGGTCGGTCTGCGGAGAGGGTAGTGGCGTCCAGCGGGCGGTCAGGAACCCCGCACCCCGGGAGCGTCGTCCGCACCCGGACGGCGGACCTGCAGCGTGACCGGTCGGGGCCCGCGCCGCGGCGCCGGGCTGGCCGGGTGCGGGGCGACCATGCCGAGGTCCAGACGGGCCTCGGTCAGCCGGCGCAGCTCGTCGTAGGCGGCGGGACCGATCAGCGCGGTGAGCTCCGCCGCGTAGGTGAGCACCATCGGCTCGGGGGAGACGTGGGCGGCCGGGGAGCCGGTGCACCACCAGTGCAGGTCGGCGCCGCCGGGGCCCCACCCGCGCCGGTCGAACTCGCCGAGCGTCGTCACCACCACCCGGGAGCCGTCCGGGCGCTCGACCACGTCCTGCTCGCGGCGCACCGGCAGCTGCCAGCAGACGTCGGGCTTGGTGGTCAGCGGGTGCAGGTCCTCCCGCAGCGCCATCCGGTGCAGCGCGCAGCCGGCGCCCCCGGGGAAGCCCGGGCGGTTGAGGAAGACGCACGCGCCGTCGACCAGGCGGGTGCGCAGCGACCGGGCGCCGTCCTCCTCGGTCTCGTCCTCGGCCCGGTCCAGCTCGGTCCACGCGCCGCGGCCCACCGGGGCCAGCTGCCAGTCCTCGTCGGTGAGCTCGGCGACGGCCGCGGTGACCCGCAGCAGGTCGTCCTCCTCGCTGAAGAACGCGCCGTGGCTGCAGCAGCCGTCGTCGGCGCGGCCCTCGACCACGCCCGCGCAGCCGCGGCCGAACACGCACGTCCATGCGGAGCCCAGCCAGGTCAGGTCGGCGCGCACCACCCGGCCGGGGTCGGCCGGGTCCGGGAACTCCAGCCACTCCCGGGCGAAGTCGGGCTCCACCTCGGGCGGGACGTCGTCGGGCACCGCCCCAGGGTAGGGAGCGGCGTCCCGGCCGCCTCGCCGGTGCCCGCGCGGCCGCCGGCAGCGGCGCCCGGCAGACTGACCGGCATGCGGCTCGGGGTGCTGGACGTCGGCTCGAACACCGTCCACCTGCTGGTCGTGGACGCGCACCGCGGCGGCCACCCCACGCCCACGCACGACGACCGCTGGCTGCTGCGCCTGGCCGAGCACGTCGGCGAGGACGACGTGCTGTCCCGCGCGGGGGAGAAGGCCCTGGTCCGGGCCGTGCGCAAGGCCTGCGAGCAGGCCGAGGCGCTGGGCTGCGAGGAGCTGCTGGGCCTGGTCACCTCGGCCATCCGCGAGGCGCGCAACGGCATGGAGGTGCTGGAGCGGGTCCGGGCCGAGACCGGGGTCGACCTGCAGGTGACCAGCGGCGAGGACGAGGCGCGGCTGACGTTCCTCGCCGTCCGGCGCTGGTTCGGCTGGAGCGCCGGGCGCCTGCTGGTCCTCGACATCGGCGGCGGCTCGCTGGAGCTGGCGGCCGGCATGGACGAGGACCCCGAGGTCGCGCTGTCGCTGCCGCTGGGGGCCGGGCGGATGACCCGCCGGTACCTGCCCGCGGCGGCCACCGGCGGCCGGCCGGACCTCGCCGCGCTGGAGGAGCTGCGCGAGCACGCCGGCGACCTGCTGGCCCCGGCGACGGAGAAGCTGCGCGCCGTCGGCCCCCCGGACCTGGTCGCCGCGACCAGCAAGACCTTCCGCACCCTCGCCCGGCTGACCGGTGCGGCGCCCTACTCGGCCGGTCTGCGCGTGCCGCGCGAGCTGACCACCGACGGGCTGGAGCAGCTGATCGGCTTCGTGTCCCGGATCGAGAGCTCCGCGCTGGCCGAGCTGCAGGGCGTGTCGCCCGACCGCGCGCACCAGGTCCCGGCCGGTGCCGTGGTGGCGCGGGCCGCGATGGGCGCCCTCGACGTACCGTTCGTCCGCATCTGTCCGTGGGCCCTGCGGGAGGGCGTCATCCTCCGCCGGCTGGACTCCCTGGGAGGCCTGTGATGTCCGACCCGCGCCGCGACCCCGAGACCGGGGGCCGCTCGCTGGCCGACATCCTCCGCGAGGCCGGTGTCGAGTCCGCCCGCACCGGCCGGCGCCGGCGCGGGGACACCGGTGAGCAGCCGGTCCCGGCCCGGCAGCGCGGCTCCCGCCGCGGGGACGGCGACGGCACCGGCGACACCGGCCGGGTCGCGGACCCCGCCGCCTTCGGGCGCCGGGCCGGGGACACGGGGTCGACCCCGCCGGCCGCCCCGGCCGACCCGGTCAAGGCGCGGGTCCGCACCCCGGCCGACCCGCTGGCCCGCCGCGGTCAACCGCCGGCGGAGCCGCCGCGCGCGCCCGACGGTCCCTCGACCGCGGCGATCCCGGGCCTGCGGCCCTCCCGCCGGCCCGGCGTCCCCGGGTCCGCCGACGCGGGGCCCTCGACCGGCCCCATCCCGATCGTGCGCGACGACGACCCGCCGCTGGTTGAGGACGAGCCGGCCGGCGGCGCGCTCGCCTGGCTGCGTTTCGCCGGCGAGCTCGTCGTCGCCCTCGCCGCGGGGGTCGGCATCTACCTGCTGTTCACGGTGCTGTGGGAGCAGCTGCCCCGGATCACCGTGGTGGTCGCGCCGCTGGCCGTGACCGCGCTCGTCGGCGCGGTCGGGGCGTGGCGGCACCGCTTCGGGGGCGAGGCGCTCGGCCTGCGGCTGGTCGTGGTCCTGGTGTTCGCGGGGACCCTGCTGACCGTCGCCCCCGCCGCGGCCCTGCTCGGCGGCGCCTGAGGGCCCCGCCGCCCGCGCGGCGGGGCCCCTCGGGCGTCAGTCCGCGGTGTCGTCCGCGTCGGTCCCGGCCCGGGCGAAGACCTCCAAGATCGCGGCGCCGAAGGCGTCGAGGTCGTCGGGCTTGCGGCTGGTGACCAGGCCTCCGTCGACGACGACCTCCTCGTCGACCCACGTGGCTCCCGCGTTGCGCAGGTCGGTCTGCAGCGACGGCCACGACGTCATCCGGCGCCCGCGGACGACGTCGGCCTCGGCGAGCACCCACGGGGCGTGGCAGATCGCGGCCACGGGCTTGCCCGCGTCGAAGAAGGCCCGCACGAACGCGACGGCGTCGGCGTCGGCGCGGACGAAGTCGCCGTTGACGACCCCGCCGGGGAGCACCAGCGCCGCGTAGTCGTCGGGGTCGGCGTCGCCCACCGTCGTGTCCACCTTGCGCGTGTCGCCCTTGTCGATGTGCTGGAAGGCGGTGGTCTCCCCGGCCTCCAGGGAGACCAGTTCGGGCTCGGCGCCGGCCTCCTCGAGGGCCTGCCAGGGCCGTTCCAGCTCGACCTGCTCCACGCCGTCCGTCGCCAGCACGGCGACCCGCATCCCGCTCAGCTCGTCAGCCATGGGGCGGCGGCTACCCGGCCCTCCCGGGCGGCACACCCGGGCCGCCCGCGGCGTCCCACTACGGTTCGGGCCGTGCGCGTGCCGTGGCGGGACCCCGCGTCCGGGCCACTCGTGCGCCCGCGCGGCGTGGTGGCGGTGGCCCGCGAGCTGGTCGGGTCCGGGCACCCGGTGGCGCTGGACCACGCGCCGGGAGCCGACCCCGTCGCGGAGCTGTCCGGCCTGCTCGACGCGGTGGCCGGCGCCGGCCTCGCCGGGCGCTGCCGGCTCGCGCTGCCCGTCGCCGCGCTGCCCGACGCCGCCGTCGGCGACCTCGCCGCCCGCGCCGCGGACGCCGCTCTGGGCGTCGACCTGGCCGGCCCGCTGGAGCGCGTGCGCGAGCTCGCCGTCCGGGTGCCGGTGGCCGGGGTGGTGGTGCCCGCCGCGGTCCCGGGCGCCGAGGACGCCTGCCGGGCGCTGGGCGGCGGCCGGGTGCGGCTGACCGGTCGCGCGGGCCGCCGCGGCGCGCCGGGCGCGGACCTGGCGTTCGTGCGCTGCCTCAACGTGCTGATGTCCGCGACCGGGCACCCCGGTGTCGCGACGACCGACCCGCGGCTGCTGGCGATCGCCGGCGAGCGCGCGGCCTGGAACGAGCGGGATCCGGAGAGCTGGGAGTACGTGATGGCGCAGGGAGTGCGGGTGCAGGAGCAGCGGCGGCTGCTGGCCGGGGGTGCCACGGTCCGCGTGGCGGTGCGGTCGGGGGCACGGCGGTCGGGGGCACGGCGATGAGCCGGTCGGGGGTGGCCCTCGTCGGCGGCGGGAAGATGGGCGAGGCGCTGCTGGCGGGCCTGGTGCGCACGCGCGGGGCCGGCCAGGTCGTCGTCGTCGAGCGCAGCGCCGAGCGCGCCGCGGAGCTGACGGCCCGCCACGGCGTGCAGGTGCTGGAGCTGACCGAGGCGGCCGCCCGCGCGCGGGTGCTGCTGCTCGCGGTCAAGCCGCAGGACGTCGACGGGCTGCTGCGGCTGGTCGCGGGCTCGGTGGACGGCGACACCCTGGTCGTCTCCGTCGCCGCCGGGGTCTCCACCGCCCGGGTCGAGGCGGCGCTGCCGGCCGGCGTCCCGGTCGTGCGGGTCATGCCCAACACCCCCGCGCTGGTGCGGGAGGGGATGAGCGTGCTGTCCGGGGGCGCGCACGCCACGGACGCCGACCTGGACGAGGCCGAGGAGCTGCTCGCCGCGGTCGGGCAGGTCCGGCGCGTGCCCGAGGCGCAGCAGGACGCGGTGACCGCGCTGTCCGGCAGCGGCCCCGCCTACCTCTTCTACGTCGTCGAGGCGCTGGTGGACGCGGGGGTGCAGCTGGGCCTGTCCCGGGCGCTGGCGACCGACCTGGTCGTGCAGACGGCGGTGGGCTCGGCGGTCATGCTGCGCGACTCGGGGGACCACCCCGTGCAGCTGCGCGAGGCGGTGACCAGCCCCGGGGGGACGACGGCTGCGGCCCTGCGGGAGCTGGAGCGGCACGGCGTGCGCGCGGCCCTGGCCGCGGCGGCCGAGGCGGCGCGCGACCGCTCGCTGGAGCTGGGGCGCCCGGACGCCTGAGGCCGGCGACCGGCGGTCCGCGGCCGGCCCCGGGCCTGCTGCGGGCGGGGCGGCTGGGGCGCGTGACGCGCGAGGGTCACCTGCGACTCGCCGAGGGACATGTCGACAGAGCTACATAGGTGTAGTTCTGCCGAGGACGGACCGGTCCGCATGTCCGTTTCATACGTCGCATCAGTCACGCGGGTCCCCCTACTCTCTGTATCAGCACGTGCGTGTCCCGTAGCCGGTGGGGAAGCCGGCACCCGACTCGTGCTAGTCCGGAGACGACTGACATGACCATGCCCCAGCGCCACGCCGCCCAGCAGCACGCCGCCGCTCCGTACGCCCGCCCGGGTGTGCCCGCGCCGCGGCCCGTCGGTCGCCCCGTGTCGGCGGCCACCATGGCCCGCCCGGTCGGCCCGCAGCACCCGGCCGCCGTGCCCGTCGGCCGTCCCGCCGTCCCCGCCCCCCGCGCCTCGGTCACCTTCCTGACCGTCGCCGAGGTCGCGAGCATGATGCGCGTCTCCAAGATGACCGTGTACCGCCTCGTCCACGCCGGCGAGCTCTCCGCCGTCCGCGTCGGCCGGTCCTTCCGCGTGCCGGAGCGCGCCGTGCAGGACTACCTGCGCGACGCCTACACCGACATCGCCTGAGGAAGGACCCCGCTGCTCCCCACGCCACGCTCCGCGCGGCGCGGGCCCCGGCAGCGGGCCGAGGGTGCGGCGGTCGGTCAGCCGTCCTCCCTCTCGATCGGGGTGTCTCCGGCTCCCGCGGCAGCGTCGCCGCGGGGGTGCCGGGTACTCTCGGCTCGATGTGGCCCGGGGGGCGTCAGTCCCGTCCGGCCGCGCACGAGCTGATCACCCCTCCGCGGCACCGCCGGCCTGCCGGCCCCGGTGCCGCCCAGCAGACCCCGGGAGCAGACCATGGGTTCGGTCATCAAGAAGCGCCGCAAGCGGATGGCGAAGAAGAAGCACCGCAAGCTCCTCAAGAAGACCCGCGTGCAGCGCCGCAACAAGAAGTGAGCTGACGCTCGTGCCGCCCGCGGTCGTCCTCGTCACCGGTGTCAGCCGGTGGCTCGGCGGAGCGCTGGCGGCCGAGCTCGCACACGACCCCGCCATCGGCCGGGTCATCGGGGTGGACACGGTCCCCCCGTCCGCGGAGATGCTGCGCCGGCTCGGTCGCACCGAGTTCGTCCGCGCCGACATCCGCAACCCGCTGATCGGCAAGGTCATCGCCACGGCCGGCGTCGACACGGTCGTGCACATGAACATCAGCTCCACCCCGGCCGGCTCCGGGGGGCGTGGCCCGATGAAGGAACTCAACGTCATCGGCACGATGCAGCTGCTCGCCGCCTGCCAGCGCGCGCCGTCCGTGCGGCGGCTGGTGCTCAAGTCCACCAGCGCCGTCTACGGGGCCTCGCCCCGCGACCCCGCCGTCTTCACCGAGGCGATGCAGGCGCGGCGGGTGCCCTCCGGCGGCTTCGCCCGGGACAGCCTCGACATCGAGGGCTACGTGCGCTCCTTCGCGCGCCGCCGGCCCGACGTCGGCGTCGCCGTGCTGCGCTTCACCAACTTCATCGGCCCGCGCATCGACTCGCTGCTCACCGGCTTCCTGCGGATGCCGGTCGTCCCGACGGCGCTGGGCTACGACGCCCGCGTCCAGCTGCTGCACGAGGACGACGCCCTCGCCGTCCTCGCCCGGGCCACCACCGGGGACTTCGCCGGCACGGCGAACGTCGGCGGCGCGGGCACGCTGCTGCTCTCCCAGGTCATCCGGCGGCTCGGCCGGCTGCAGGTGCCGCTGCCGGCGCCGACGCTGGGCTCGCTGGGCCGGCTCACCCGCCGGTTCGGGTTCATCGACTACTCCCCGGAGCAGATGCGCTTCCTCAACTTCGGTCGCGTCGTGGACACCCGCGTGCTGCGCACCGAGTTCGGCTACACCCCGCGCTACTCCACCGAGCAGGCGCTGGCCGACTACGCCCGCACGGTGCGGCCGGTGCTGTCGCGCGAGTCCGTCGCCGGGGTGACCGGCCGGGCCGAGCGGCTCGTCGGCCGGGTGGGCCGCACGGCCGCCTCGGTGGGGGACCGGCTGCGACCGACGCCGCCGGCGCCGGACCTGCGGGCGGTGCGCGATGCCTGAGGCCCGGGTCATCCCGCTGCGGCCCGACGACGACGAGCCGCGCGTCCCCCCGCCGGCCGCCCACCGGTGGGACCAGCAGCTGACCGAGGTCCTGGAGTTCCTGCGCCGGCGGGCCACCGGCGAGTACGCCACCGACGAGTTCGGCTTCGACGCCGACCTCACCGACCACGTGCTCCTGCCGATGCTGCGGCCGCTGTTCAACCGCTGGTTCCGGGTGGAGACCCACGGGGCGGAGAACGTCCCGGCCACCGGCGGCGCCCTGGTGGTCGCCAACCACTCCGGGACGGTGCCGATCGACGCGCTGATGACGACGGTCGCGCTGCACGACGACCACCCGGCCCGGCGGCGGTTCCGGCTGCTCGGCGCCGACCTCGTCTTCGAGCTGCCGTTCATCGGCTCCATGGCGCGCAAGTTCGGCGCGACGCTGGCCTGCAGCGAGGACGCCGAACGGCTGCTGACCGACGGCGAGCTCGTCGGGGTCTTCCCGGAGGGCTTCAAGGGCATCGGGAAACCGTTCCGTGACCGCTACACCCTGCAGCGGTTCGGCCGGGGCGGTTTCGTCACGGCGGCTCTGCGGACGGGGGTGCCGATCGTCCCGTGCGCGATCGTCGGGGCGGAGGAGATCTACCCGATGATCGGCAACGCCCGGACCGCGGCGCGGCTGTTCGGGCTGCCGTACCTGCCGATCACGCCGACCTTCCCGCTGCTCGGCCCCCTCGGGCTGGTGCCGCTGCCGTCGAAGTGGCTGATCGCGTTCGGCGAGCCGATCGAGACCGCGTCCTACGGCCCCGCCGCCGCCGAGGACCCGATGCTGGTCTTCAACCTCACCGACCAGGTGCGCGAGACGATCCAGCAGTCGCTCTACCAGCTGCTGCTCAAGCGCCCCTCCGTCTTCGGCTGACGCCCTCCCCGCCTCCCGGTGCGGGAGGGCGGTCCCGCACCGGGAGGTGCGGGTCAGAAGAAGCGGGACAGGCCGCGCCTGGGCGGCGGCGGGGGTGGCGGGGGCGGCGGCTGGCGGCGGCGCCGGATCGCCAGCGCCCCGCCGACGATCCCACCGGACAGCGCCGCCGCGGCTAGCGTCGGGATGCCGATGATCGCGGCCTTGCGGCCGGTCCGGAAGTCGCGCACCTGCCACCCGCGGGAACGCGCCACCGCGCGCAGCTCCGTGTCCGGGTTCACCGCGACGGCCTCCCCGGTCAGCGTGAGCATCGGCAGGTCGTTGGACGAGTCGCTGTAGGCGGTGCAGCGGGACAGGTCCAGCCCCTCCCGCTCGGCGAGCGCCCGGACGGCCTCGGCCTTCGCCTCGCCGTGCATCAGCTCCCCGACCAGCCGGCCGGTGTAGCGGCCGTCGCGGATCTCGGAGACCGTGCCGAGCGCCCCGGTCAGGCCCAGGCGCTGGGCGATGATGCGGGCCAGCTCGACCGGGGTGGCGGTGACCAGCCAGACCCGCTGGCCGGCGTCCAGGTGCTGCTGAGCCAGCACGCGGGTGCCCGCCCAGATGCGGTCGGCCATCAGCTCGTCGTAGATCTCCTCGCCGGCCTCGACGATCTCGACGACCGAACGACCCGCCACGAACGCCAGAGCGTTCTCGCGGATCGTGTGCATGTCGTCGGCGTTCTCGTTGCCCGCCAGCCGGAACTTCGCCTGCTGCCAGGCGAACCGGGCCAGGTCGCGGCCGGTGAAGTACTTGCGCGCGGCCAGGCCCCGGGCGAACCAGAACAGCGACGCGCCCATCATCATCGTGTTGTCGACGTCGAAGAAGGCCGCGGCGGACGGGTCCGGGACGACGGCGGGCGGCGGCTCGACCTCCGCCGCGGCGGCCGAGGCAGCACCGGCGACCGCTGCCCGCGTCTCGTCGCCGACACCCTGGTCGACCGGGACGCCGCGACCCCGGAAGGGCAGGACCGGCACGCGCGACCTCCTCGGCTGCGACCCCGCCATCGGGTGCGGCGGACTCTCCCGCGACGACCCTATCGGGACGGCGCCCGGCGTTCCGCTCGAACGCTCAGCAGAGCAGCGGGGGCAGGCAGAGCGGCAGGGGCAGGTCGAGCAGCGGCGGTGGGGTGGCGCCCGGCGGGCCGGCCGGGGACGGGAGCGCCGGCCGCCCGGCCGGGGCCGGCACGGGCAGCGGCAGCGGGACAGGGGGGCCGGGAACGGCCCGCGGCGGCGGGCCGGCGCCCGCCCCGCCGGTGGGGACCGCGGATGGGGTCGAGCCCGCGCCGGGGTCGGCCGGGGCGACCGGCGGGGGCACCTCCGTCGGCGCCGGCGCGCCGCCGGTGGGGGCGGCGGGTGCGCTGCCGCCGGGGGCGGCGGGCGTGCTGCCCGTGGGGGCGGACGGGACGAGGGCGGGCCGGCACAGCCCCGGGATCGGGCCCAGGTCGTCGCGGCCGGCGTCCGCCGGCCGGGTGGCGCAGCCGAGCGCGGCGCGCGCGGCGCCGACCCGGGCCTGCACGGCGTCGAGCAGCTCCCACGACGCCTGGGCGGCGTCGGCCGTCGCCGCCGGGAGCCGCGGCCGGACCGCCGCCAGCGCCGCCGACTGCCCGGAGGTCCAGCCGGCCAGCTCGTCCAGGGCCGCCGGCGTGCCCGAGTCCAGCGCGGCGGTGACCAGCAGGGCCGCGCCCTCGGCGGTCTGGTCGTCCATCGTCTCCAGGGTGGCGACGACCAGTCCGGCGTCGTCGTGCTCGTCCTCGAGCTCGCCCAGGCGGGTGCCGGCGAACTCCAGCAGGGTCAGCCCGCGGTCGTCGCCGGCCAGGGCCAGCTGGGTCCGCTCGGTGCCGCGCTTGAGGCCGTACAGCAGGTCCCCGGGCTGCGCGTCGGCGGCGAGGGCGACGACGACGCCCAGCGCGCTGACCGCCAGCGCCGCGCCCGCCAGGCCCGCGGTGAGCCGGGCGCGCCACCGCGACGGCGGCCCGTCGACGGCGCGCGCCCGCAGCAGCCGCCGCGCGAGCCCGCCCGGCGCCGGCTCCGGCGAGCGGACGGCGGCCATGGCCACCAGCCGCGCGCGGGTCGCGGCCCGGAAGTCCGGGGCGGGCTCGACGTCCAGGCCGCTGCCCAGCCCCCGCAGCCGGGCGGCGACCGCTCCCTCGCGGTCCGGCGCGAGGGCGGCACCGCCGCGGGGCCGTGCCGCCCCGTCGTCCGTGCTCATCGCGCTCCTCCGGTCCGCCCGGGCCGCGGCCGGCCTGTCCCGAGCCCCGCCCACACGACCAACGACGGCGGGCGGCCCGCCGTTACGGGGGACCGGCCGGGAACGACGGGATCGGTCCCACGGGTGCCGCCGGTCACCGCAGCCCCTCCGGCAGCAGGCTCGCCAGGCGGCGCACCGCGCGGTGCTGCAGCGCCTTGATCGCGCCGTCCTTCTTGCCCATGACGGCAGCCGTCTCGGCCACCGACAGGCCCTGCAGGAAGCGCAGCGAGATGCACTCCTGCTGCTCGCCGCCGAGCCGGCGCACGCAGGCCAGGAGCTCCTCGGCGGTCAGCCGCGAGACCACCGCGTCCTCGGGGCCGTCGGTGGCGCGGTCGGCATCGCGCATGTCCGCGGTGGTGACCTCCAGCCGGTAGCGGCTGCTCTTCACGTGGTCGCGCACGATGTTGCGCGCGATCGTGACCAGCCACGCGCCGACGTCCCGGCCCTGGAAGGACAGCGAGTCGATCCGGCGCAGCGCGCGCACGAACGTCTCGCTGGTGAAGTCCTCGGCCAGGGTCCGGTCGCCGACCCGGTGGTACAGGTACCGGTACACCATCGTCACGTAGTGGTCGTAGAGCCGGCCGAAGGCCTCGGCGTCGCCCTGCTGGGCGCGGTGGACCAGCGCCCAGACGTCGACCCGGTCGCCGGCCGGCCCGTCGGCCGGGGCCGCGGGCCCGGCGGCGAGCGGGGCGTCCGCCGGCGCGGACCCGCCGCTGACCCGCGGGTGCGGCGTGGGGCGCGGGCGGGGGGAGGGACGGCGGGGCGCCGGCGCGGCCACGGGGACGGCGGGCCGCTCGTCCACCGGACGCGGGCGGGCCATGCGGGGATCGACCTCCTCGTCGCCCCGCAGGCCCGGGACCGGCTCGTTCGCGCGGCACCCGCCGGGGCGCGTGCTGCGCTGCTCGTCCCATGGTGACAACATCGCGACAACATCGCGACAGCCCGTCCACGCCACCCGGCGAGCGCCCCGCCCGGCCTGCGCGGGAGTGGGACCGCCGCCAGCCGCCGGAGGAGATGCCGAGTGTCCGGAGCCCCGCCCTCGCTCGCCGCGCTGGTCCGGGACGCGGCCCGCCGGGGCCCGGATGCGCCCGCGGTCGTGGCGGGGGACACCCGGTTGACGTGGGCGGAGCTGGACGCGCTGGTCGACCGGGCGGCCGCCGGGTACGCCGAGCGTGGCCTCGGGCCGGGGGAGCGGGTCGCGGTCCAGCTGCCCAACGGCGTCGACTGGCTGCGGGCGACGCTCGGCGCGCTGCGCGCCGGCCTGGTCGTCGTGCCGGTGAACACCGCCTACACCGACGCCGAGCTCAAGCACGTCCTCACCGACTCCGGCGCCGCTCTGCTGGTGGCCCGGGGGGAGCGGGCGCCGGTCGCCGGGGTGGCGGTCTGCCCGGGGCCGCCCGAGGGGGACGGCGCCCCGCCCGAGGTCGCGCCCGAGCCCGACCGGCCGGCCTTCCTCGCCTACACCAGCGGCACCTCGGGGCGCCCGCGCGGGGCGATCCTGAGCACCGCCGCGCTGCGGGCCAACCAGGAGCAGTGCCTGGCGGTGCAGCCGCCGCCGGTGCGACCCGACGACCGGGTGCTGCTGGTCCTGCCGCTGTTCCACGTCTACGGCCTCAACGCCGGCTTCGGGCTGGTCGCCGCGACCGGCGCGTGCGCCGTGCTGATGGAGTCCTTCGACCCGCGCGCGGCCCTGGCGCTCATGGCCGCCGAGGAGGTCACGGCCGTCCCCGGGGCGCCGCCGATGTACCAGGCCTGGCTGGCCGCGGCCGACGCCGCCGGCAGCGACGCGGACCTGCGGCGCGCCTTCGCCGCGGTGCGGATCGCCTCCTCGGGTGCGGCGCCGCTGCCCGAGGAGACCTGGCGGGCGATGCGGGAGCGGGCCGCGGTCACCGTGCACGAGGGGTACGGCCTCACCGAGGCGTGCCCCGTGGTCGCCAGCACCCTGGCCACCGGCCGCCCCAAGCCGGCCTGCATCGGGGGCCCGCTGCCCGGGCTCGAGGTCCAGCTGCGCGACACCGCCACCCGCGCCACCGCCACGCACGACACCGTCCAGGACACGGTGACCCGCGACGACGCCGACGGGGCCGCCGGGGAGGTCGCCGACGAGGGCCCCGGCGAGATCTGGGTACGTGGCGCGAACCTCTTCTCCGGCTACTGGCCCGACGGCGCCGACGGTCCGGGTGCCGACGGCTGGCTGGCCACCGGCGACCTGGCCTACCGCGACGCCGACGGCGACCTGCACCTCGTCGACCGCCGCAGCGACCTGGTGCTGGTCAGCGGGTTCAACGTCTACCCGGCCGAGGTGGAGCGGGTGCTCGACGGGCACCCGGCGGTGCGGGAGAGCGCGGTCATCGGCGTGCCGGACGGCCGCACCGGTGAGGCCGTCCGCGCGGTCGTCGTCCTGGAGCCGGGGGCGGACCTCGAGCTGGCCGAGCTGCAGGCCCACGCCGCGCGGTCGCTGGCGCGGTACAAGGTGCCGACGTCGGTGTACTTCCTGCCCGCGCTGCCGCACTCGCTGACCGGCAAGGTCAGCCGCGCGCGGCTGCGCGAGCTCGGGCTGACCCGCGCCCCGGAGGACGAGGTGCCCGAGGTGGCGCCGGCGGGGACGCCCGGCGATGCCTGACGCCGGCCGGCTGCAGCTGCTCACCCGGGAGGGCTGCCACCTCTGCCGGACCGCCGCGGGCACCCTCGCGCCGCTCGCCGCCCAGGCCGGGCTCGCCGTGACGGAGGTGGACGTCGACGCGGACCCGCAGCTACAGGCGGAGTTCGGCGACCGGGTGCCGGTGGTGCTGCTCGACGGGCGGGAGCACTCCTACTTCACCGTGGACGTCCCCCGGCTGCGCCGCGACCTCGGGCTCGGCTGAGCCCCCCGCGCGGGGAGGGGGCACGGGGGGGTCCGTCCGCCGTCCGGGTATGGTCCTCACCACAACCGCGGACATCCACGCTGGCAGCCGGGCAGGCGCCCCGCCGGCGACTTTGTTCCTGCGTTCACAAGCGGTTAACGTGGGCTCTGCCGGGCGGCCTCCCGCCCGGTCCCCGATGTCGTCGTCCCCCCGGCAGCCGCCGGCCGGACGGCGCGCCCGCTGTGGAGTCAGTTCCCCGTGAACCCGTCGAGGCCCCGGATCCCGGAGGCCACCGTGGCCCGCCTGGCCGTGTACCTCCGGGTGCTCACCGGGCTCGCCGACGACGGGCGGGCCAGCGTCTCCTCCGGCGAGCTGGCCGGCGCCGCCGGGGTGAACCCCGCGGGCCTGCGCAAGGACCTGTCGCACCTGGGCCCCTGCGGGGTGCGCGGGGTGGGCTACGACGTGCCGGGGCTGCGCGACCGCATCGCCCGCGTGCTCGGCGTCGAGCGCTCCCGCGCCTGCGTGCTGGTCGGCCTGGGCAACCTGGGCTCGGCGCTGGCCGACTACGCGGGCTTCGGGAGCCGGGGGTTCGAGTTCGTCGGGCTGTTCGACAGCTCCCCGGACCGGATCGGGCAGGAGATCGGCGGCCGGCGGGTGCGCCCGGTGGCCGAGCTGGACGAGGTGGTCGCCGCGACGCGGGCGACGATCGGGGTCATCGCGACACCGGCCGAGGTGGCCCAGTCGGTCTGCGACCGGCTGACCGCGGCCGGGGTGAGGAGCATCTTGAACTTCGCGCCGGTCACGCTGGCCGCGCCGGCGGGCGTCGACGTCCGCCAGGTCGACCTCTCCGTCGAGCTGCAGGTGCTCGCCTTCCTCGACACCCACCGGGACGCCGCGGACGACGCCCCCCTCCCCGTGCTCGGGGGCATGTCGCTCGGCGGCGTGGCGGTCGGGGGCCTGTCGTGAGCCTCCTCGCCGTCGGCATCAGCCACCAGACCGCGCCGGTCTCGCTGCTCGAGCAGTTCGCGATGGGCACCGACGACACCGTCAAGGCGCTGCACGAGCTCGTCGGCACCGACCACGTCAGCGAGGCCATGGTGCTGGCCACGTGCAACCGGGTCGAGGTGTTCGCCGAGGTCGACCGCTTCCACGGCGGCGTCACCGAGGTGAGCCGGGTGCTGGCCCGCCAGGCCGGCGCGACCGTCGAGGAGCTCTCGCCCTACGTCACGGTCCACTACGAGGACCAGGCCGTCGCCCACCTGTTCACCGTCGCCGCCGGGCTGGACTCGATGGTCGTGGGCGAGACGCAGGTCCTCGGCCAGCTGCGCAACGCCTACGCCCTGGCCCGCGAGCAGGGCACGGTCGGGCGCGCGCTGCACCCGGTGGCCCAGCACGCGCTGCGCGTCGGCAAGCGGGTGCACTCCGAGACCGGCATCGACAAGGCCGGGGCCTCGCTGGTGTCGGTGTCGCTGGACCACGCCGAGCAGCGGATCGGCCCGCTGGCCGGCCGTCCCGTCCTGGTCGTCGGGGCCGGGTCGATGGGCGCCCTGGCCGCCGCCACGCTGTCGCGCCGCGGGGCCCTGGTCACCGTGGCCAGCCGGACGGCGGAGTCCGCGGCCCGCCTGGCGGCCGCCGTCGACGGTGCCACCGCCGAGCTCGCCGACCTCCCGGCCGCCATCGCCGGCGCCGACCTCCTGGTGACCTGCACCGGCGCCACCGGGCTCGTCGTCGGCACCGACGCGGTGACGAGCGCCATGCGGTCGCGCCCGGACCGCCCCCTCGCCGTCGTCGACCTGGCGCTGCCCCGCGACGTCGACCCGGCCGTCGCCGCGCTGCCCGGCGTGCACGTCGTCGACCTCGCGCTGCTGCAGGGCGAGCGCAGCGCGCTGCTGCACGCCGAGGACGGCGACGCGCGGCCCGGCTCGCTGGCCGGCGCGGTCGCCCGCGACGACATCACCGCCGCGCACGCCCTGATCGAGGCCGAGACCGCGCTGCTGCGCGCCGAGCGGCAGGCGGCGGCGGTCGCGCCGACGGTGTCGGCGCTGCGCAGCCAGGCCGCCGAGGTCGTCGACGCGGAGCTGCTGCGGCTGTCGACCCGGCTGCCCGACCTCGATGCCCGCGCCCGCGCGGAGATCGCCCGGACCGTGCGCCGCGTGGTCGACAAGCTGCTGCACGAGCCCACTGTGCGGGTCAAGGAGCTGGCCAGCGCGCCGGGCGGCGTCGACTACGCCGACGCCCTGCGGGCGCTGTTCGGGCTCGGCATCGACGCCGACGTCCCGACCGGCGGCGGCCGGCTGGCCGACGCCGTCACCGTCGACCCCGACGAGCTGCGCACCGGAGGTGCCTCGTGACCGCCGCCCCGGCCGTGCGCACGCTGCGGCTCGGCACCCGCGCCAGCCAACTGGCCACCACCCAGTCGCAGGCGGTCGCCGACGCGATCACCGCGGCCACCGGCGTGCCCGTGGAGCTGGTGCACATCAGCACCGAGGGCGACCGTTCCTCGGCCGCGATCGCCCAGCTGGGCGGCACCGGCGTGTTCGTCACCGCGATCCGCCGGGCGCTGCTCGAGGGCACCGTCGACGTCGCCGTGCACAGCTACAAGGACCTGCCCACCGCCCCCGAGCCGGGGCTGGCGCTGGCCGCCGTCCCGCCGCGGGAGGACCCGCGCGACGCGCTCGTCGCCCGCGACGGCGCCACCCTCGGCGAGCTGCCCGCCGGCTCCCGCGTCGGCACCGGCGCCCCCCGCCGGGTCGCCCAGATCCGGGCCCTGGGCCTGGGGCTGGAGGTCGTGCCGATCCGCGGCAACGTCGACACCCGGATGGCGCGGGTGGCGCCGGGGGACCTGGACGCCGTCGTCCTCGCCCGCGCCGGGCTGACCCGCCTGGGCCGGCTGGACGCCGTCACCGAGACCCTCGACCCGCTGCAGGTGCTGCCGGCGCCCGCCCAGGGCGCCCTGGCCGTGGAGTGCCGGGCCGACGACGAGGCGACCCGCGCGGTGCTCGCCGAGCTCGACGACCCGGCCACGCGGGCCTGCGTGCTGGCCGAGCGGACGACGCTCGCCGCGCTCGAGGCCGGCTGCAGCGCGCCCGTGGCCGCCTACGCCGAGCTGGCCGAGGGGGAGGACGGCGACGAGCTGTTCCTCCGCGCCTCGGTGACCGCTCTCGACGGCAGCGACTCCGTCCGCGGCTCGGTCACCGGCCCGGCCGGCGACGCCGAGCGGCTGGGCCGCGAGCTCGCCGCCGACCTGCTCGACCGCGGTGCCGCCGAGCTCATGGCGGCCTCGCGAGTCACCCCCTGACCCCCTCCACCCCCGGGCCCCGCGGCCCGGGACCCGGACCCAGCACACGCCCTACGACGGGCCAGAACAGGAGCACGCGATGACGCGCTTCCGCAAGCAGAGCGGCGGGGCGGCCGGCACGGTCGTCTTCGTCGGCGCCGGCCCGGGCGACCCCGGGATGCTCACCGCACGGGCCACCGCGGCGCTGACCGAGGCCGACGTCCTCGTGGTCGACGCCGGGGTGGCCCCCGCGGTGACCGCCGCCGTGCGGGACCTCCGGCCCGACCTCGAGCCGACGACCGCCACCGGCGAGCCCGACGAGGTGGCCAAGGCCGCCGTCGCCGCGGCGAAGAAGGGCGACGCCGTCGTCCGGCTCGTCGCCGGTGACCCCTTCACCAGCGACGCGGTGGTCAAGGAGGTGCTCGCCGTCGGCCGCACCTCGGTGGGCTTCGACGTCGTCCCCGGCGTCGCTCCCGCCACCGCCGTGCCGGCGTTCGCCGGCGTCGCCCTCGGGGGCACCACCCTCACCGGCGAGCTGCGCGGGACCGCCGACCTGACCGCCCTCGCCTCGGCGGCGCAGGGCCTGGGCGCGCCGCTGGTGCTCACCGGGGACGCCGCCGACCTCCCCGACGCCGCGGCGCGGCTGGTGGAGGGCGGCCTGCCCGGCGGCACCGCCGTCGTCGTCACCACCGCCGGCTCGACCACCGACCAGAAGAGCGTCGTGGCCAGGCTCGCCGACGTCGCCGAGAAGACCGCCGGTCTGGACGCGCTCACCGGCGCGGTCGTGGCCACGGTGGGCAGCGTCGTGGACAAGCGCGGCAAGCTCTCCTGGTGGGAGAGCCGGCCGCTGTTCGGCTGGCGGGTGCTGGTGCCGCGCACCAAGGACCAGGCCGGGGACATGAGCGAGCGGCTGCGGGCCTACGGTGCGGTGCCGGTCGAGGTGCCGACCATCGCCGTCGAGCCGCCGCGCAGCCCCGCCCAGATGGACCGCGCCATCAAGGGCCTGGTGACCGGCCGCTACGGCTGGATCGTGTTCACCTCGGTGAACGCGGTGAAGGCGGTGCGCGAGAAGTTCGCCGAGCTCGGCCTGGACGCCCGCGCGTTCGCCGGCGTGAAGGTCGCCTGCGTCGGCGAGCAGACCGCCGACGCGGTGCGCGCGTTCGGCATCGTGCCGGAGCTGCTGCCCTCGGGCGAGCAGTCCAGCGAGGGCCTGCTGGCCGACTTCCCCGAGTACGACGACGTCCTGGACCCGATCGACCGGGTGCTGCTGCCCCGCGCCGACATCGCGACCGAGACCCTCGCCGCCGGGCTCAAGGAGCGCGGCTGGGAGATCGACGACGTCACCGCCTACCGGACCGTCCGGGCGGCCCCGCCGCCGGCCGCGGTCCGCGAGGCGATCAAGGGCGGCGGCTTCGACGCGGTGTGCTTCACCTCGTCCAGCACGGTGCGCAACCTGGTCGGCATCGCCGGCAAGCCGCACGCCAAGACCGTCGTCGCGGTGATCGGCCCGCAGACCGCCGCCACCGCGCAGGAGTTCGGCCTGCGGGTCGACGTCCAGCCGGAGACGGCGGCTGTGGCGCCGCTGGTCGACGCCCTGGCCGCCTTCGCCGAGGCGCGCCGGGCGGAGGGCGAGGGCCGGTGAGCGCCGGCGCGGACCCGGGCTTCGCGCGCGGGCGCCGGCTGCGGTCGACGGCGGCGCTGCGGCGGCTGACCGCGCAGACGCGGCTGTCGCCGGCCGACCTCGTGCTGCCGGTGTTCGTCAAGGAGGGCCTCACCGAGCCGCAGCCGATCAGCTCCATGCCCGGCGTCGTCCAGCACACGCAGGACTCGCTGCGCAAGGCCGCGCACGAGGCGGCGGAGGCGGGCGTCAGCGGCCTGATCCTGTTCGGCATCCCGGCCGACAAGGACCCGGTGGGCTCCCAGGCCGACGCCGCCGACGGCGTGGTCAACGTGGCCCTGCAGCAGCTGCGCGCGGACCTCGGCGACGAGCTGGTGCTCATGGCCGACCTGTGCCTGTGCGAGTACACCGACCACGGCCACTGCGGCGTCGTCACCCCCGCCGGGGTCGTCGACAACGACCCGACGCTGGACCGGTACGCCGCCGTGGCGCTGGCCCAGGCGCAGGCCGGCGCCCACCTCATCGCGCCCAGCGGGATGATGGACGGCCAGGTCGCGGCGATCCGCCGCTCGTTGGACGGCGGCGGCTTCGCCGAGCTGCCGGTGCTGGCCTACGCGGCCAAGTACGCGTCGTGCTTCTACGGCCCGTTCCGCGAGGCCGCCGAGGGCGCCCCGCAGTTCGGCGACCGCTCGACCTACCAGATGGACCCGCCCAACGCCGACGAGGCGCTGCGCGAGGTCGCGCAGGACCTCGCCGAGGGCGCCGACGCGGTCATGGTGAAGCCGGCGCTGGCCTACCTGGACGTCATCGCCCGGGTCGCCGACGAGGTGCGGGTGCCGGTGAGCGCCTACCAGGTCAGCGGCGAGTACGCGATGGTCGAGGCGGCCGCCGCCAACGGCTGGGTGGACCGGGACCGGGCCATCCTGGAGACGCTGACCGCGATCCGCCGGGCCGGCGCCTCCTCGGTGCTCACCTACTGGGCGGTCGAGGCCGCCCGCCTGCTGCGCCGCTGACCCGGGGCGGCCCGCGCCGGTGGAGGTCTACGTCGAGGCCGGGGGCTCCTGGCGACCGTTCTGGGCGGTCGCCGGGGCCCTCGGCGTGCTCCTCGTAGGGGACCTGGTGCTCCCCGGGCCGGGCCTGTCGCCGCTGGTGTGGGCGCTGGTCCCGGTCGCGGTGCTCGGCGTCGTCGCCGCCGGCGTGCTGTCGGCGCGCCGGGTGTGGAGCGTCCGCGTGGGCGCCGACGACGGCGGGGACGGTGGCGTGCTCTCCGTCGGCCGCGAGCGGGTGCCGCTGACCGACGTCGACACCGCCCACCTGCGGGCGGTCCGCGAGGGCCGGGCAGGGGTGGACGCCGGCGCGCCCGTGCTCGGGGGCGGCGGGACGCTGCCCCGTGGCCGCACCGGCCTGCCGCTGCGGCTCGCCGGCGGCCGCACGGTCCTGGTGCCCACCCGGGACCCGGCGGCGCTCACCCGCGCCGTGCTGTCGTCCGCCCCGGCTGCCGGGACGGCGGCGCCGCAGGGTGAGACGGAGGCCGCATCCGGCCTGCCAGGTGGAGAGGGGACACTGGGCTCGTGACCTCGCTGGACAGCCTGCCCTACTCCTACGAGGCGCCGGTCTCCGCCGAGCTGTTCGCCCGCGGCCAGCAGGTGACGCCGGGCGGCGTGAACAGCCCGGTGCGCGCCTTCCGCGCCGTCGGGGGCACCCCGCGCTTCATGGCCTCGGGCGCCGGCCCGTACCTGACCGACGCCGACGGCCGCCGCTACGTCGACCTCGTGGCCTCCTGGGGGCCGCTGCTCCTCGGCCACGCGCACCCGGCCGTCGTGGGGGCGGTCACCGAGGCCGCGCGCCGCGGGACGTCGTTCGGCGCGCCGACCGAGGGCGAGCTCGACCTCGCCGAGGAGATCGCCGCCCGGATGCCGCCGGTGCAGCGGGTGCGGCTGGTCAACTCGGGCACCGAGGCGGTGCTGTCGGCGATCCGGCTGGCCCGCGGCGCCACCGGCCGCCCGCTGGTGGTCAAGTTCGCCGGCTGCTACCACGGGCACGTCGACGCGCTGCTGGCCGCGGCCGGCTCCGGGGTGGCCACCCTCGGGCTGCCCGACACCCCCGGCGTGACCACCGGCGCCGCGGCCGACACGGTGGTGCTGCCCTACAACGACGTGGCCGCGGTCGAGGCCGTCTTCGCCGAGCGCGGCGCCGACATCGCCTGCGTGGTCAGCGAGGCCGCGCCGGGCAACATGGGCGTCGTCCCGCCGCTGGACGGCTTCAACGCCGAGCTGCGCCGGATCACCGCCGCGCACGGCGCGCTGCTGGTGCTCGACGAGGTCATGACCGGGTTCCGGGTCTCCCGCTCGGGCTGGTACGGCCTGGACCCGGTCGACGCCGACCTGTTCACCTTCGGCAAGGTCATGGGCGGTGGCCTGCCGGCCGCGGCGTTCGGCGGCCGCGCGGACCTCATGGACCACCTCGCGCCGTCCGGCCCCGTCTACCAGGCCGGCACGCTGTCGGGGAACCCCGTCGCGGTCGCCGCCGGGCTCACCACGCTGCGGCTGTGCACCGACGAGGTCTACGCCCGCTGCGACGAGGTGGCCGCGACCCTGCGCGGGGCGACCAGCGCCGCGCTGTTCGCCGCCGGCGTCCCGCACCGGGTGCAGCAGGCCGGCTCGATGTTCTCGGTCTTCTTCGTGCCCGACGAGCGGCAGGTCCGCGACTTCGACGACGCGCGCAGCCAGGAGACCTTCCGCTACACCGCGTTCTTCCACGCCCTGCTCGCCCGGGGCGTCTACCTGCCGCCGTCGGCGTTCGAGTCGTGGTTCGTCAGTGCCGCGCTCGACGACGCCGCCGTCGAGCAGGTCCTCGACGCGCTGCCGGCCGCCGCCCGGGCCGCGGCCGAGGCCTCCCCGGAGGACGCGCCGCGGGCGACCGGCCAGGACCCCACCGAGGTGAGCACCTGACATGGCGGAGACCACCGTCGTCCACCTGCTGCGCCACGGCGAGGTGTACAACCCCGAGAAGGTGCTCTACGGGCGGCTCCCCGGCTACCGGCTGTCCGGCGCCGGCGAGGAGATGGCCCGCAGCGCCGCGCGCTGGTTCGGCGGGGTCGCCGCCGACCCGCCGGTGACGTACCTGGTGGCCAGCCCGCTGGAGCGCGCCCAGCAGACCGCGGCCCCCATCGCCGAGGCCCTCTCCCTGCCGATCGCCACCGACGACCGGCTGATCGAGGCCGCCAGCCTGTTCGAGGGCGAGCGCGTCGCCGCCGGCGACGGCGCCCTGCGCGACCCCCGGCACTGGTGGAAGCTGCGCAACCCGCTGCGGCCGTCCTGGGGCGAGCCCTACGTGGAGATCGCCGCCCGGATGATGCGCGCGGTCGAGGCGGCCCGTGACGCCGCCCGCGGCTCGGCGGCGGTGTGCGTCAGCCACCAGCTGCCCATCTGGACGGTCCGGCTGCACCTGGAGGGGCGCCGCTACCTGCACGACCCGCGGCGCCGGCAGTGCGCGCTGGCCAGCGTCACCTCGGTCACCTACGAGGGCGACCGGTTCGCCGGCGTCACCTACGCCGAGCCCGCGGGCGCCACCGACCCCGACGCGGTGCCGGGCGCATGAGGCGACGACTCCTGCCCGCGGTGCTGGGCGCGGCGCTGCTGCTGGCCGGCTGCTCGACCGGCGAGGGCTCGGCCGTCGACGTCAACAACGGCGGCGAGTTCCGGTTCGAGGCCGGCACCCCCTCCGGCGAGGTCATCGGCGAGAGCGAGCGGGCCAGCGCGCCGGAGTTCCGCGGCACGCTCCTCGACGGCGGCGACTTCGACTCCACCGAGCTGTCCGGGGACATCGCCGTCCTCAACTTCTGGGGGTCCTGGTGCCCGCCCTGCCGGGTGGAGACGCCGGAGTTCCAGGAGGTCTACGCCGAGGTGCGGGACCGGGGCGTGCAGTTCGTCGGGCTGAACGTCAAGGAGACCGACCAGCAGTTCGCGCAGGCGTTCGTCGACAGCTTCGGGATCGAGTTCCCGTCGCTGTACGACCCGCGCGGGGAGGTGGCGCTGGCCTTCCGGGACTACCCGGCCAACGCCATCCCCTCCACGATCGTCCTCGACCGCCAGTACCGGGTCGCCGCCGTCTACACGGCCCAGATCTCCCAGGACGACCTCCGGGCCGTCCTCGACCGGCTGCTCCAGGAGGGCTGAGGTGGGGGACGTCTTCCGCGACCTGGTCACCGACGGCCCGCTGCTCGTCGCCGCCGGGGTGGCGGCGCTGGTCGGCCTGATCAGCTTCGCCTCGCCCTGCGTGCTGCCGCTGGTCCCGGGCTACCTGTCCTACGTGGCCGGGCTCGCCGGCGCCGGGCGCCCGGCGAGCGCCGGGACCCCCGACGGGACCACCGCCGGCACGGCCGCGGGAGGCGGCACGGCCACCGCCACGGTCGCCGACCAGCGCGCCGGGCGCCGGCAGATGGTGCTGGGCGCGGTCCTCTTCGTCCTCGGCTTCACCGCCGTCTTCGTCGCCCTCGGCACCGCCGCCGGCTCGCTGGGCCGCCTCCTGCTGGTGCACTCCGACGTCATCACCCGCGTCATGGGCGTGGTCGTCATCCTGATCGGGCTGGGCTTCCTCGGCTGGATCCCGCTGCTGCAGCGCACCAAGCGGCTGACGCTGCGGCCGACCACCGGACTCCTCGGCGCGCCGCTGCTGGGCGTGGTGTTCGGCCTGGGCTGGACCCCGTGCCTCGGGCCCACGCTCGGCGCCGTCCTGAGCCTGGCCTACAGCGAGGGCACCGCCGGCCGCGGCGCGTTCCTGTCCGTCGCCTACTGCCTCGGGCTGGGCGTGCCGTTCGTGCTCGTCGCGCTCGGCGCCCGCTGGGCGCTGGGGGCGACGACGTTCCTGCGCCGGCACGCGCGCGCCGTGACCCGCGTCGGCGGCGCGCTGCTGGTGCTCGTCGGGCTGCTGCTGGTCACCGGCGCCTGGACCGAGATGATGCAGTGGCTGCGCTCCTGGCTGGCCACGAGCGGCCTCGGGGAGTCCGCGCTGTGAGCATCGAGGCCCCGCCGCGTCCCCCGGAGGCCCCGGTCCCCCCGGCCCGGCCGTCGGCCGGGCGCCGGGCGTGGGGCGTGTGGCTGCGCTGGTGGCGCCGGCTCACCGCGATGCGGACGGCGATCATCCTGCTGTTCCTGCTCGCGCTGGCGGCCATCCCCGGCTCGCTGCTGCCCCAGCGGTCGCTGTCGCAGACCAACGTCGCCCGCTACTTCGCCGAGCACCCGGCGCTCGCCCCCGTGCTGGACCGCTTCTACCTCTTCGACGTCTTCAGCTCGCCGTGGTTCGCCGCGGTCTACCTGCTGCTGTTCGTCTCCCTGGTCGGCTGCGTGCTGCCCCGCGCCGCGGAGCACTTCCGCGCCCTGCGCACGCCCCCGCCGCCGGCGCCGCGCAACCTGCTGCGGTTGCCGGACTTCGGCCGGCTGGACACCCCGCTGGAGCCCGCGGCCGCCCTCGACACGGTCGAGGAGGAGCTGCGGGTGCGCCGCTTCCGCGTCGTGCGCCGCGACGGGCGGGGCGGGCCGGAGCTGTCGGCGGAGAAGGGCTACCTCAAGGAGGCGGGCAACCTCGTCTTCCACCTCTCCCTGGTCGGGCTGCTCCTGGCGCTGGCCGGCGGGAAGCTCTGGGGCTACGAGGGCAGCATCCTGGTCACCGAGGGCGACGGCTTCTGCAACACCTTCCAGCAGTACGACACGTACTCGGCCGGCCCGCTGGTGGACGGCGGCGACCTCAGCCCGCTGTGCGTGGACCTCGAGGACTTCCGCGCCGAGTACGAGCCGGACCTGACCGCGTCGTCCTTCACCGCCGACGTCACCTACGGCGCACCCGGCCGGGAGGGCGCCCCGGAGACCATCGGGGTCAACGACCCGCTGCGCACCGACGGCGACCGCGTCTACCTGACCGGCCACGGTTACGCGCCCCGGTTCACCGTCACGACCCCCGGCGGTCGGACCTTCGAGGGCGTCCCGGCCCCGTTCCTGCCCACCAACCAGTCGACGATGGCCAGCGAGGGCGCGGCCAAGTTCCCCGACCTCGGGGCCGACGCCGACTCCCAGCTGGCCGTCCAGGGCTTCTTCGCGCCCACCGGGGTGGTCCGCAACGGGATCCTCACCAGCATCGACCCGCGGCCGCTGGAGCCGCGGGTGGCGATCATCGCGTACCAGGGCTATCTCGGCCTCGACAGCGGCCGGCCGCAGTCGGTGTACGCGCTGGACACCGAGCAGATCGACCGCGGGGCGCTGACCGAGAGCGGCCGGGCCAACCTCGCCCTCGGCGAGACGCTGACCCTCCCGGACGGCACCGCCATCACGTTCAGCGGCTACAGCCAGTTCGCCGCCCTGCAGCTGTCCCACGACCCCGGCCAGGTGTGGGTCCTGGTGGCCGCGATCGCCGTCCTGGTCGGGCTGCTCGGCATGCTCCTGCTGCGCCGCGAGCGCGTCTTCGCCCGCGTCGCCCCCGCCGCGGAGGGCGGCGGTACCGTCCTGACCGTCGGCTCGCTGACGCGGGGCGGCGGCGAGGGCGGCGAGCGGTTCACCGCGCTGACCGACGACCTGCGGGCCGCGCTGGCCGCCCGCGTCCCCGCACGACCGACCCCGCCGGCCGGCGGGGCGACCCCGGATCCGGAGGCCCCCACCCCGTGACCGTCGACCAGTCCCTGGACGACCTCTCCACCGTCCTGTTCTCCGTCACCGTCGGCCTGTACTCGCTGGCCGTCATCGCCTTCTGCGCGCAGCTGGCCTTCGGCCGGCGGGCCGCTCCCGCGCGCGAGCTGGTCGGGGCCGGCGCGCCGGTGCCGCCGCCGGCGCCCGACGCGGCACCCGCGGCCGAGCCCGCCGGGGTGCGCCGCTACGGCGTCGTCGCGATGACGCTGACGCTGCTCGGCGTGCTCACCCACGCCGGGGTCCTGGTCTTCCGCGGCCTGGCCACCGACCGGCTGCCGTGGGGCAACATGTACGAGTTCGCCACCGCGGTGGTGCTCGTCGGCGTCGCCTCCTACGCGGTGCTCGCCCTGCGGCGCCCGGCGCTGCGCCACCTCGGGGTGTTCGTGCTCGGGCCGGCCGTGATCGCGATGGTGGCGATCGGCCTGTTCCTCTACGTGGAGGGCGGCCCGCTGGTCGCCGCGCTGCGGTCGAGCTGGCTGGCCGTGCACGTGTCGACGGCGATCCTCGGCTTCGGCATCTTCTTCGTCAGCGGCATCGCCAGCGTGATGTACCTGCTGCGGGTCCGCCACGACGGCCGGGTCACCGCGGGCACCGCCGAGCGGGGCGGCCTGCTGGACCGGCTGCCCTCGGCCGCCGCCATCGACCGGGTGGCCCACCGCACCGCCGTCTTCGGGTTCCCGATCTGGACCTTCGCCGTCATCGCCGGCGCGATCTGGGCCGAGAGCGCGTGGGGCCGGTTCTGGGGCTGGGACCCGAAGGAGACGTGGGCGTTCATCGCGTGGGTGGTCTACGCCGCCTACCTGCACGCGCGGACGACGGCGGGCTGGCGCGGCCGCCCCGCCGCGTGGGTGAACGTCGTCGGGCTGGGCGTGATGATCTTCAACCTGCTCTACGTGAACATGGTGTCCACCGGCCTGCACAGCTACGCCGGCGTCTCCTGACCCGCGGGTGTCCCGTCGGGCACCGCATCGTCACTCCGGGTGACCCGGACCCCGGTCGGGGGAGCCGTGGGTGACGCGCGCACCCTCGCCGTGCTGGGATGACGTCATGGACAGCTGCGGCGGTGGTCACCGTGGGTAGGCACGCGGCGGCCGCGGGGTCGGGAGTCGACCCCGTGGTGGCGGCGGCGCTGGCCCGGCACGCCCCGGGGGCCGGCCCCCGGCACGCGAGCGCCGGGGGAGAGCGCGGGAGCGCGCCGGTCGGCTGGCCCGGCCGGCAGGAGGACGACGCGCCGGCCGGGGCGCCGGTGGGCTGGCCCGGGTCCGCCTCGGACAGCCCCGCGCCGGCGGCGGAGCCGGCTCCGGAGTCGGAGCCCGAGCGGCCGCGGGGCTGGCGGCGGCTGTTCGGCGTCCGCGCCGCCTGAACGGGCCCCCGCCCCGGCGGGCCGCTCCGCGCGGGAGGGGCCGGGGGACCGGGTCGTCCGGCCCCGGCGGGCGTGCGGGTCAGGCCGGCGAGCCGTCGTCCCGGCGGGTGCGGCGCTCGAGCTCGCGCAGGAACTCGGGGTCGTCGTCGGGCGCGAGCGGGCGGGCGGCCCGCGGCGGACGCGGACGGCGCACCGGGCGCGGCGCACCCGCGCCCGCACCGCCGGACCGCTCCGCGGCGCGCAGGACGAGCACGACCACGGCGATCGCCACCACCAGGAACACCAGGAACACCACGCGGCGCCACCTCTCCGTCTCCCCCCGTACGGACAACAGTACGTCCGCGGCGATACTCGGGGGCGGCTCCGGAGCGTCCGGGGCCGATCCGGACGGAGGACGTCATCGACGCCGTCGACCGCAGGCTGATCGAGCTGCTGCAGGCCAACGGGCGCGCGAGCTACGCGGAGCTGGCGCGCCAGGTCGGGCTGTCCGCGCCCGCGGTGCACGAGCGGGTCGGCAAGCTGGAGACGGCGGGCGTCATCACCGGCTACCGGGCGGTCGTGGACCCGACGGCGGTGGGGCTCGACGTCACGGCGCTGATCGGCGTGATCGAGAGCGACTCCGTCGACGAGACCGGCGTGGAGGCGGCGCTGGCGACGATGCCCGAGGTGGAGGACTGCTGGCGAGTCGCCGGCAGCGAGGGCTACGTGCTGAAGGTCCGCGTGACCGACATCCCGGCACTCGAGGCCGCCATCAGCGCGTTGAACCGGATCAGAGGAGTCGCACGCACCCGCACGACGGTGGTGCTCTCGACCAAGTGGGAGGGCCGGCATGGCTGACGCGACGGACCCGGCGACGCCGGGGAGCGGTACCCCCGAACCCGCCGCGGCGAGCGCTCCCGCCGACCTGGCACCGGCCCCCGCCGCGACGGCGGGGGCCCCCGGCGCCCCGACGGGCGGCCCGGCCACGCCGCCGCGGGTCGGCCCGCCGCTGGTGCTCTACACGCTCGGCCGGCTGCTCATCACGGTCGCCCTCGTGGCCGCCATCTGGGTCGCCGGGTTGCCCGGGTTCCCGGCGCTGCTGTTCGGCCTGCTGCTGTCGATGCCCGCCTCCCACCTGCTGCTGCGCGGCGTCCGGGACCGGCTGACCGAGGCGCTCGCCGCCCGCAGCGTCGCCCGCCGGGCCGCCAGGGAGGAGCTGCGCGCCCGCCTGTCGGGCGCGGACCCCGAGGACGCCTGACCCCCGGGCCCGGCGCCCGCGTCCCGGGCCACCGGGTCGGGATGGTCGCCGGGTGCGTCAGCTGAGGGCGAGGCCGGCGGCGAGCAGCACCCCGGTGGCCAGCGTGAGCAGCCCGGTGGCCTGCAGGCCCGCGATCAGCGCCGGTCCGCGCGCCCCGGAGAGCACCAGCCGGGTCGGCGGGACCGCCAGCGGCGCGGCCAGCAGCGCGAGCAGCGCCCAGGGCCGGGCCACCCCGATCGCGACGACCACGGCGAAGGCGGCGACCAGCAGCCCGGCGTAGGCCAGCCGGGTGCCCCGCTCGCCGAGCAGCACCGCGAGCGTCCGCTTGCCGACGGCGGCGTCCCCGGCGATGTCGCGCAGGTTGTTGACCACCAGCAGGGCCACCGACAGCAGGCCGACCGGTACCGACGCCGCGAGCGCCAGCCCCTCGACCTCGCGGGTCTGGGCGAAGGTCGTCCCGGTGACGGCGACCAGGCCGAAGAAGACGAAGACGAACACCTCGCCCAGCGCCCGGTAGCCGTAGGGCAGCGGGCCGCCGGTGTAGGTCCAGGCCGCCACGATGCAGACCGCGCCGACGGCGACCAGCCACCAGCTCGACAGCGCCGCCAGTGCGAGGCCGGCGACCGCCGCGACGGCGAACGCGGCGAGCGCGGCTACCAGCACCTGCCGCGGCGTGGCCGCGCCGGAGCCGACCAGCCGCATCGGGCCGACCCGGTCGGCGTCGGTGCCGCGGCGCCCGTCGGAGTAGTCGTTGGCGTAGTTGACCGCGACCTGCAGGGCGAGCGCGACCAGCAGCGCCAGCAGTGCGGGGACGGGGCGGAAGCCGTCGAGGGCGGCCGCGGCGCCGGTGCCGACGAGGACGGGGGCGACGGCGGCGGGCAGCGTCCGGGGACGCGCCCCGGCCACCCACTGGGCGGGTGTGGCCATCAGGCGGGTCCTCCGGTCAGGGACGCGGCCACGCCGCGGCGGTCGGGCTTGCCGGTGTGCAGCGTCGGGACGGCGGGGATGCGGTGCAGCTCGCGGGGGGCGGCCGGCGCCCCGAGCCGCTCGGCCACCCACGGCCGCAGCGCGTCCAGGCCGGGGTCGGCGCCCGGGGCCGGCACGACGGCGGCCACGACCCGCTGCCCCCACTCGGGGTCGGGCCGGCCGAACACCACGGCGTCGGCGACCGACGGGTGCTCGCGCAGCACGCCCTCGACCGCCTGCGGCGCCACGTTCACCCCGCCGGTGACGACGACGTCGTCCAGCCGGCCGTGCACGGTGAGCACGCCGCCGGCGAGCGTTCCGGCGTCCCGGGTGCGGAACCAGCCGCCGGCGAACGCCTCGGCCGTGGCGGCGGGGTCCGCGCGGTAGCCCCGGGCCAGCACGGGCCCGGCGAGGCGGACGCCGCCGTCGTCGACGGCCACGGAGACGCCGTCGAGCGGGACGCCGTCGTAGACGCAGCCGCCGGCGGTCTCGGTCATCCCGTAGGTGGTGACCACCGGGACCCCGGCCGCGCGGGCGCGGTCCAGCAGCGCCGGGTCGGTCGCGGCCCCGCCGACGAGGACGGCGTCGAGGCCGCGCAGCGCGTCCGGCTCCGCGTCGAGGGAGCGGCGCAGCTGGGTGGGGACCAGCGAGGCGTAGCGGCGGCCGGCGGGCATCCGTCCGACCGCCGCGGCCAGCGGCTCGCCGCGGTGCAGCACGGTCGGGGCGGTGCCGGCCAGCAGCGAGCGGCACAGCACCTGCAGCCCGGCGATCGCAGACACCGGCAGCGCGAGCAGCCAGCCGCCGGGACCGCCCAGCCGGTCGTGGGTGGCGGTGCCCGACGCGTGCAGCGCGGCGGCCGGCAGCAGGACGGCGCGGCCGCTGCCGGTCGACCCGGAGGTGACGACGACGAGGTCGGCGTCCTCCTCCAGCGGCTCCCCGGGGTGCAGGACGGCGCGGGCGGCCTCGACCGCGGCCGGCGGACCGGCGGGCAGCACCGCCAGCGGGGCCCGGCCGGCCAGGCAGGCGCGCAGCGGGTCGAGCAGCGCGAGGGGGTCCGCCGGCGCCGGCACGAGGGTCAGCTGCCGGGCCACGGGACGCCAGGCTACCGGTGCCGTGACACGCGACCGCCCGGCTCCGGCGCTCCGCCGGCCGCCGGCCGGGGTCAGGCGAAGCGGGGCTGGCGCTCCCGCGGCCGGGCGGGGACGACGTCGAGGCGCCGGTCGCGGACCAGCGCCTCGATCGCCGCCCGCTCGGCGCCGATGCCGGCGAAGTGCGGGTCGACGTCGCTCGCGACGACCCACCGGTGGTCGGCCGGCCAGGTGAACGCCGGCGGCGGCAGCGCCTCGTCGACCGCGAGTGCCCGCAGGTCGGGGAGTCCCCCGCGGAAGAGCGCGTAGTCCCGGTGGAGGGTGCCGACCGTCGGCTCCTCCCTCCCGCCGGGCGGCAGGGCGGACCCGGTCCACCAGCAGCAGAAGAGCTCCTCCGGGGTGCCGGTCCACCCGCACAGGACCTCGATAGCCGCCACGCACCGACGCAGGTCCGACGGGAGCTCCGGGTCGCGGGGGACGTCGCCCTCCCGCTCGCCGGGACGCGTCGGGTCGGGGACGTAGCGGAGCCGGGCCGACGCCTCGAAGCAGTCGGGCCCGAACTCGATCAGCTGCCAGTACCCGGTCGTCGACTGCGCGATCCAGGCTGCCGGCGCGGCATCGCCCAGCTGCTCGAGGCTCATCGGGGCCGCCGTCCTCCTCGGGTCCCGCGGTCGGCCGCCGCCGCGGGGGTGGCGTCGGTCGCGCTGACTATCCTCCGGGTGTGGCGGACGCGGCGGGGCTCGACGCCGTGCACGTCTACTCGGTGCCGATGCGCACCCGCTTCCGCGGCATCGACGTCCGCGACGGGGTGCTCGTGCACGGCCCGGCCGGGTGGGGCGAGTTCAGCCCGTTCTGGGACTACGACGACGCCGAGAGCCGCCGCTGGTGGGCCGCCGCCCGGGAGGCCGCCGTCGAGGGCTGGCCGGCGCCGGTGCGCGCCACCGTGCCGGTCAACGTCACCGTGCCCGCCGTCGACCCGGAGCGGGCGCACGCGATCGTCGCCGCCTCCGGTTGCGCCACGGCGAAGGTCAAGGTCGCCGAGCCCGGCCAGAGCGCGGCCGAGGACCTCGCCCGGGTGGCGGCCGTGCGCGACGCGCTCGGCCCCGCGGGCGCCGTGCGGGTCGACGCCAACGCGGCCTGGGACGTCGACACGGCCGCGGTGCGCATCCGCGAGCTGGACGCCGCCGCCGGTGGGCTGGAGTACGTCGAGCAGCCGTGCGCCGCGCTGGCCGACCTGGCCGCGCTGCGCCGCCGGATCGACGTGCGGGTCGCCGTCGACGAGGGGGTGCGGCGCTCGGCCGACCCGCTGCGGGTCGACCTGCGCGAGGCCGCCGACGTCGTCGTCCTCAAGGTGCAGCCGCTGGGTGGCGTGCGGGCGGCCCTGCGGGTGGCCGAGGCGCACGGGCTGCCGTGCGTGGTCTCCTCGGCGCTGGAGAGCTCGGTCGGCATCGCCGCCGGAGTGGCGCTGGCCGCGGCCCTGCCCGAGCTGCCCTTCGCCTGCGGCCTGGCGACCGTGGCGCTGCTGACCGGCGACGTCACCGCGCAGCCGCTGCTGCCGGTGGACGGCGCGCTGCCGGTGCGCCCGGTCGTCCCCGACCGGCTGGCCGCGGTGACCGCGCCCGCCGACGTCGACGCGCGCTGGCGGGCCCGGCTGGCGGCGGTGACCACGTGAACCCGTCCACCGCGCTGGCCACCGTGCTGGTCGACGAGCTGCTCCGGGGCGGGGTGACCGACGCCGTCGTCGCGCCGGGGTCCCGCTCGGCGCCGGTCGCGCTGGCGCTGGCCGCCGCCGAGCGCGCCGGCCGGCTGGCGCTGCACGTGCGGGTCGACGAGCGGACGGCGGCCTTCCTGGCCCTCGGTCTGGCCAGGCGCTCGGGCCGGCCGGTCCCGGTGCTCACCACCTCCGGGACGGCGACCGCGCACCTGCACGCGGCCGTGCTGGAGGCCGACGCGAGCGGGGTGCCGCTGCTCGCGCTGACCGCCGACCGCCCGCCGGAGCTGCGCGCCACCGGCGCCAACCAGACGATCGACCAGCCGGGCCTCTACGGCGGCGCGGTGCGGTTCGCCGCGGACGTCGGGGTGCCCGAGGCCGGCCGCGAGGAGCCACAGAACCGGTACTGGCGGTCGCTGGTCGCCCGCGCGCTGCTCGTGGCCCGCGGCGTCGTCTCCGGCGACCCCGGCCCGGTGCACCTGAACGTGCCGTTCCGCGAGCCGCTGCTGCCCGGCGGTGGCACGCCCGCCGCCGACGGGCCCTGGGCCGGCCGCGCCGACGGTGGCCCGTGGACCGCGGGGGAGCCGGGGACCCCCGGCCCGGCGCCGCTGGCGGCCGGCCCGGCGCGCACCGTCGTCGTCGCCGGGGACGCCCCGGCGGACCTCGGCCGGGCCGCCGCGGAGCTCGCCTGCCGGCAGGGCTGGCCCGTCGTCGCCGAGCCGAGCAGCGGCGCCTGGGGCGCGGGCGTCCGCGGCGGCGCGCTGCTGCTCGGCGACGCCGGCTGGCTGGCCGCGCACCGGCCCGAGCGGGTGGTCGTGGTCGGCCGGCCGACCCTGTCGCGCCCGGTGTCGGCGCTGCTGGCCGACCCCGCGGTCCGGGTCGAGGTCGTGCCGGCCGGGCCGCGGTGGGCCGACGCCGGCCGCAACGCCGCCGCCGTCGGCGGGCTGCCGCCCGCGGGGGGCCCCGTCGACACCGGCTGGGCCGCGGCCTGGTCGGCGGCGGCCGCGCGGATCGGCGCGGCCACCGACGCGGTGCTCGACGGCGAGCCCGGCACCGCCGCGCGGCTCGCCCGCGACGTGCTCGCCGCGGCGCCCGCCGGCGGGCTGGTCGTGCTCGGCTCCTCCACCCCCGTCCGCGACGCGGACCGGCTGGCCGTGCCGCGCGGTGACCTGACCGTGCTCGCCAACCGGGGGGTGGCCGGCATCGACGGCACGATCTCCACCGCGGTGGGCGCGGCCCTGGCGCACGGCGGGCCGGCCGTCGCCGTGATGGGGGACCTCACGTTCCTGCACGACCTGACCGGTCTGCTGCTCGGCGCCGGCGAGCCCGCGCCCGACCTCACCGTCGTGGTGCCGGACAACGACGGCGGCGGGATCTTCGCCCAGCTCGAGCCGGGACGGCCGGAGTACGCGGGCGACTACGACCGGGTCTTCGGCACCCCGCACGGCCGCGACCTGGTCGCCGTCGCGCGGTCCCTGGGCTGGGCGGCCGAGACGGTCGCGTCCCCGGCGGAGCTGGCGGCCGCGCTCGCCCGCGGCGGCCCCCGGGTCGTCGTCGTCCGCACCGACCAGCGCGCGGAGGCCGAGCTGGCCGTCCGGCTGCGCGACGCGGCCGCGGCGGCCCTGCGGGACCGACCCGCGTACGACGCAGGTTAGGGTGCCCTGACCTGATCGACCGGCTGCCGGAGGAGGAGCCCTGCCTCCGACGGCGTCCACCCTGCTGCGGCGCGCGCTGCGCCGCCACCCCCGCCGCCTGGCCGTGGCGATGGTGCTGCTGTCGCTGCACCAGGCCTGCGAGGCGCTGGTCCCGGTCGCGATCGGGCTGACGATCGACCGCGCCGTGGCCACCGGGGACGGGGTCGCGCTCGCCGTCGCCCTGGCCGGCACCGGCCTGCTGTTCGTCGTCCTCTCCCAGGCCTACCGGTTCGGCGCGCTGGCGGTCACCGCCGCCTGGTGGGAGGAGACCCACCTGCTGCGCGTCGAGCTCACCGAGCGGGTGCTGGACCCGCGCGGGCTGGCCGACCCGCCCGCCACCGGGGAGCTGCTGTCCACCGCCACCTCCGACACCGACCGGGTCGGGCGGGTGCTGGAGGCCGCGTCGCTGGTGGTGGCCGGCACGACCGCCGTCGTCGTCGCGGCCGTCTCGCTGCTGCTCGTGCACGTGCCCCTGGGCCTGGCGGTGCTGGCCGGCGCCCCGCTGCTGGTCGGCGTGCTGCAGCTGCTCGCGCCGCTGCTCACCCGCCGCACCGCCACCCAGCAGGCCGACGTCGCGCGCACCGCGGGGCTGGCCACCGACCTGGTGCAGGGCGTCCGCGCGCTGCGCGGGATCGGCGCCGAGGACGCCGGCACCGAGCGGTACCGGCGGACCAGCCGCACCGCGCTCGCCTCGACGCTGCGCGCCGCCCGCGCGGTCGGCGTCTACCGCGGCGTCACCACGCTGGGCAGCGGCCTGTTCCTCACCGCGGTCGCCGGAGCCGCCGGCGCGCTGGCCTTCGACGGCCAGCTCGGCATCGGCGACCTCGTCACCGTCGTGGGGCTCGCGCAGTTCCTCGCCGAGCCGATCGGCCTGCTCGGTTTCGCCGGCCAGAAGATCGCCGAGGCCCGGGCCTCGGCGGCCCGGGTCGCCGCGGTGCTCGGCCGGCCGGTGCTGACGGCCGGTGACGCCGGGCGCCGCCCGCCCGGGCACGGCCGGCTGGAGCTGCGCGAGGTCACCGCGGGCAGCCTGGCCGGGCTGTCGCTGACCGCCGGGGCCGGTGAGCTCGTCGGCGTCGTGGCGCCCGACCCGCGCGACGCCGAGGCGCTCGTCGCCGTCCTGGCCGGCCGGCTGCCCGACGCCGACGTCGGCGGGGCGGTGCTCGTCGACGGCGTCGACGTGCGCCACCTCGACCCGTCCGCCGCCCGCCGCGCGGTGCTGGTGGAGCCGCACGCCGTGGTGCTGTTCGAGGGGACCCTGCGGACGGCGGTCGACCCCGACGGCACCACCGCCGACGACCGCTTCCTGGCCGCGGTGCACGCCGCGGCCGCCGGCGACGTCCTCACCGGGCACCCCGACGGCGAGCGGCGCGCCGTGGCCGACCGCGGCCGCACCCTCTCCGGCGGCCAGCGCCAGCGGATCGCGCTGGCCCGCGCCCTGCTGCAGGACCCGCCGGTGCTCGTGCTGCACGACCCGACCACCGCCGTCGACGCCGTGACCGAGGAGGCGATCGCCGCCGGCGTCGCCGACCTGCGCGCCGGGCGCACCACGGTGCTGGTCACCAGCAGCCCGGCGCTGCTCGGCCGGTGCGCGCGGGTGCTGCTGGTCGACCGGGGCCGGGTGGCCGCCGAGGGGACGCACGCGGAGCTGTCGGCCGCCGGCGCGTACCGCGCGGCGGTGCTGCGGTGAGCACGGGACCGGTCGGCCCGGGAGCGGTCGGCACCGACGCGGCAGCGCCCGACCGGCTGCCCACGGCGACGGGACGGCGGGCGGCGCGCGTCGTCGGCCGCTACGCCCGCGAGCGCCCCGGCCTCGCGGTCACCGCCCTGCTGGTCAGCGTCGCCTCGGCCGCCGCCGGGCTCGTCGCCCCCGCGGTCCTGGGCCGCCTGGTGGACGCCGTGGGCGACGGCGGCGCGATCGGCGGCTTCCTGCTGGCGCTGGCCGGTGCCGCGGTGCTGACCGCGGTCCTGGCCGGTCTCTCGGCGGTGGCGATCAGCCGGCTGGGCGAGTCGGTGCTGGCGCGGCTGCGCGAGTCCGTCGTGGCCCGGGTGCTGCACCTGCACACGGCCACCCTCGACCGGGTGCGCCCCGGGGACCTGCTCTCCCGCGTGGGCGACGACGTCGCGCGGGTCAGCGAGTCGGTGACCACCGGGCTGCCCGAGGTCATCGGCGCGACGCTCGCCGTGCTGCTCACCCTGCTGGGCCTGGGCGCCCTCGACTGGCGGCTGGCGGTGGCCGGGCTGCTCGCGCTGCCGGCGTACGCGCTCGCGCTGCGCTGGTACCTGCCGCGGTCGGCGCCGGTGTACGCCCGCGAGCGGCTCGCCGTCGCCGACCGCGCCGACGCGCTGCTGGGCGCCGTCCACGGGGCCGACACCATCCGGGCCTACGCCCGCAGTGGTCCGCACGCCGCCGAGGTGGCCCGCCGGTCCGCGGTCGCCCGCGACGTCGGTGTCGGCGTCTTCCGGCTGTACACCGACTTCGGCTGGCGGATGAACCGGTCGGAGTTCCTGGGGCTGGCCGCCGTCCTCGCCGTCGGCTTCTGGCTGGTGCGCTCGGGGTCCGCGTCGGTCGGCGAGGTGACGACGGCGGCGCTGCTGTTCCACCGCCTGTTCGGGCCGCTGGGGATCCTGCTGTTCTCCTTCGACGAGGTGCAGGCCGCGGGCGCGGCGCTGGTGCGGCTCGTCGGCGTCGTCGACCTGCCCGACCCGGCGACGGTCCCGCAGCGCCCGCCCGCCGGCACCCGGCCGGCCGTGGAGCTGCGCGGGGTGGGGCACCGCTACGGCGACGGCCCGCCGGTGCTCGACGACGTCCACCTGCGGATCGCGCCGGGGGAGCGGGTGGCGCTCGTGGGCGCCAGCGGCGCGGGCAAGACGACCCTGGCCGCCGTGCTCGCCGGGGCCCTGGAGCCGGCCGCGGGCACCGTGCTCCTCGACGGGGTCCCCGCCGGCGAGCTGCCCGGCCGGGGGCTGCGCGACCGGGTGGCCCTGGTCAGCCAGGAGGTGCACGTGTTCGCCGGCACGCTGGCCGACGACGTCCGCCTGGCCCGCCCGGAGGCGAGCGACGCGGAGGTGGCCGCCGCCCTGGAGCGGGTCGGCGCGCGCTGGGTCACGGCCCTGCCCGAGGGGACGGCGACCCTCGTCGGCGAGGGCGGCACCACGCTCACCCCGGCGCAGGCCCAGCAGCTGGCCCTGGCGCGGCTGGTGCTCGCCGACCCGCCCGTGGCCGTGCTCGACGAGGCCACCGCGGAGGCGGGCAGCTCCGGGGCGCGGGACCTGGAGGAGGGCGCCTTCGCCGCCACCGCCGGGCGGACCACCCTCGTGGTGGCCCACCGGCTCACCCAGGCGGTGCGGGCCGACCGGGTCGTCGTCCTGGCGGCCGGGCGGGTCGTCGAGGAGGGCAGCCACGCCGACCTGGTCGCCGCGGGCGGCCGGTACGCGACGCTGTGGGCGGCCTGGCAGGGCCGCTGACGCGTGCTCCGCGTGCCGGTGGGTAGGGCACGACCGATCGGGTGTTCACGGCCGCGGCCGACGCGGCGAGCGCCCAGGGAGGAGTCGTCGTGACCTGGATCTGGATCGTGGTGGCCGTCGTGGTGATCGGTGGGCTGGTGGCCGCCTGGGTGGCCAACGCGGCCCGGCTGGCCCGGGCGAACGGCCAGCTGGGGCGCCGCAGCCCCACCCGCGCGGAGCGGGCCGAGCGGATCGCCCGCGGCGAGGACGACCGCTGACCGACGGGCTCAGCCCTCGAGGGCGGCCTGGAACGCGGCGAACTTCGACTGGGTCTCGGCCAGCTCGGCGGCCGGGTCGGAGCCCGCGACGATGCCGCAGCCGGCGAACAGCCGGGCGGTGGCCGGGTCGTCCGGGGACAGCTGGGCGCAGCGCAGGGCCAGGCCGAACTCCCCGTCACCGCGGGAGTCCAGCCAGCCGACCGGGCCGGCGTAGCGCCCGCGGTCCATGCCCTCGAGCTCGCCGATGAGCGCCGTGGCCCGGTCCGGCGGGGTGCCGCAGACGGCGGCCGTGGGGTGCACGGCGGCGACCAGGTCGAGCAGGCTCGCCGCCGCCCGCGGCCCGGAGCGGCGCTGCGTGCCGGTCACGTCCGACGCCAGGTGGCGCACGTTCGCCAGGGTCAGCAGCGACGGCTCGGCGGGCGCGGTGAGCTCGTCGCAGAACGGCTCGAGGGCCTGCACCAGGGAGTCGACGGCGAGGGTGTGCTCGGCGCGGTCCTTGGCGGAGTCGAGCAGCGCGGCGGCCAGGCGCTCGTCGTCGGCCCCCGCCCCGCGCGGGGCGGTGCCGGCGAGCACGCGGGAGGACAGCCGGCGGCCGGTCCGCCGCAGCAGCAGCTCCGGGGTCGCGCCCAGCAGCCCGTCGACGGCGAACGTCCAGCAGTCGGGGAACCGCGCGGCGAGCCGGTCGAGCAGCCGGCGCGGGTCCAGCGGCACGTCGGCGGTCACCAGCAGGTCGCGGGCGAGCACCACCTTGGCCAGCTCGCCCGCGCCGATGCGGCGCACCGCCGCCCCGACGGCGGCCGACCACGACGCCGGGTCGAGCGCGCCGTCGGCGTAGCGCAGCCGCCCGGGGGCCACCTGGGGTCGCCGCCGGGCCGGGGGCGGGGGAGCGGCGCCGATCGTGGTCGTCCAGGCGACGCCGGCGCGGCGGCCGACCACGACCTGCGGGACGACGAACACCGACGTCCCCGCGGCCGGGTCGAAGGCGACGCTGCCGAAGACGACCGGGCCCGAGCCCGGGACGGCGACCGGGTCCTCGCCGGTGAGCTGCGCGGACAGCTCGTCCCACCACTGCGCGGCCCGGGCGAGCGCGCCGGGGCCGCTGACCTCCAGCCGGGCGGCCTCGCCCCAGCCGACCAGGCCCTCGCCGCGCCGGACCCAGGAGAGCGCGCCGGCGGCCGGGAGCAGGCGCAGCAGCTCCGGGGCGTCGGGCAGCTCCACGGTCGTGACCTCGGACGCGGTGGCGTCCGGCGAGGTCAGGGCCGCTGCGGTCACGACTCCAGAGTAGGCAGCCGTGCGGGCGGGGTGCCGCCGACGGCTCTGTAACGTCAGTCGCCGTGGCTGACCGGCGAGACGACGCGCACACCGCCGGGCTGCGGGCCGGCCTGGACAAGGCCCCCGCCGAGGTCGCGGCGATGTTCGACCGGGTGGCCCGCCGCTACGACGTCACCAACACCGTCCTGTCCGGCGGCCGGGACGCCGGCTGGCGCCGCGCCACCCGCGAGGCGGTGGGTGCGCGGCCGGGCCAGACGGTGCTCGACGTGGCGGCCGGCACCGCCGTCTCGACCGTGGAGCTGGCCGCCGGCGGCGTCACCGCGATCGCGTGCGACTTCTCGCAGGGCATGCTGCGCGCCGGCGCGGACCGGCCGGTGCCCAAGGTGGCCGGCGACGCGATGGCGCTGCCGCTGGCCGACGCCAGCGTGGACGCCGTCGTCATCTCCTTCGGGCTGCGCAACGTCGCCGACCCCGACGCCGCGCTGCGCGAGTTCCTCCGGGTCACCCGGCCCGGCGGGACGCTGGTGGTCTGCGAGTTCTCCAGCCCCACCTGGCGACCGTTCCGCACGGTCTACCTCGAGTACCTGATGCGGGCGCTCCCGCGGATCGCCCGCGCGGTCAGCAGCAACCCCGAGGCGTACGTCTACCTGGCCGAGTCGATCCGCGCCTGGCCCGACCAGCCGGCGCTCGCCGCCCGGGTGCAGGCCGCCGGCTGGGCCGACGTGGCCTGGCGGGACCTCACCGGGGGCGTCGTCGCGCTGCACCGCGCCCGCCGCCCCTGACGCGCCGGCCTCCCCGTACCGTCGCCGCCGCTCCCCGCTGCACCCCTGCTCCCCGGTGCGCCGCCGCTCTCGGTGCGCCGCCGCTCTCGGTGCGCCGCCGCTCCCGTCCCGCCGTCCGCCGTCCGCCGTCCGCCGTCCGCCGTCCGCCTCTGCTGTCCGGCGGCAGTGCCGGGTCGCGGGGACGACCGCCGTCCCACAGCCCGGCGGTGGCGCTCGCACCGCGGCACTGCCGCCGGGCGCGAGTCCCGCACCGCGGCATTGCCGCCGCGCAGGAGCGCCGCGCCCCGCGCCGCGCCGCGCGGGCGCCTCGAGGACGACGGCGAGTGAGCCTGGTCACGGGGGGCTTGTTCCGTGGCTCACACGCGGGCGTAGGCTCGGAGCCGTCGACCTCGTGAAATTCTTCACAAGCGTCTCGGGAACGACCGGAGGGCTGACGACGTGCCGAGGACCCTCGCCGCGGTGCCGGGCGGCGACGAGCTGCGCGCCGACGTCGTCGTGGTCGGCGCGGGTCCCGCGGGCTCGTCGGCGGCCCGCGTGCTGGCGACCGCGGGCCTCGACGTCGTGGTCCTGGAGAAGGCCGACTTCCCCCGCGAGAAGGTCTGCGGCGACGGGCTGACCCCGCGCGGCGTCGCGGCGCTCGACGAGCTGGGCGTCGACACCACCGGCTGGGTCCGCCACCGGGGCCTGCGGGTGTTCGGCGGCGGCGAGGTCGTGGAGGTCGACTGGCCGCGGCTGCGGTCGTGGCCGTCGTACGGGCTGATCCGCACCCGCAGCGACCTGGACACCCTGCTCGCCGACCACGCCGCGGCCGCCGGCGCGCGGGTGCACACCGGCGTCCAGGTGACCGACCCGGAGCTGGACGACGCGGGGCGGGTCGTCGGCGTGCGCATCCTCGTCGGCCCGGCGAGGGAGCCGGCCACCTGGCGCGCGCCGCTGGTGGTCTCCGCCGAGGGGCTGTCCGGGCGGCTGGCCAAGTCGCTCGGCCTGGTCCGCCGGGAGGACCGCCCGCTGGGCGTCGCGGTCCGCCGGTACGTGCGCACCCCCCGCTCGGCCGACGACTACCTCGACATCTCCTTCGACCTGTCCGCCGAGGGCCCCACCGCCGACTCGATGCCCGGCTACGGCTGGTCGTTCGGCATGGGCGACGGCACCGCCAACGTCGGGTTCGGCCTGCTCGACACCCGGCGCGGCACCGGCGCCGAGCACCGCACGGTGCTGCGCCGGTGGCTGGCCACGCTGCCGGAGGAGTGGCAGCTGGGCGAGGAGCACGCGGTCACGCCGCTGCGCGGCGCGGGCCTGCCCATGGCGCTGCACCGCCAGCCGGCCTACACCCGCGGCCTGCTGCTGGCCGGCGACGCGGCCGGGGTGGTCAACCCGTTCAACGGCGAGGGCATCAGCTACGCGCTGGAGACCGGGCGGATGGCCGCCGAGACCGCGGTCGAGGCGCTGCGGCTGCCCGAGGGACCAGCCCGCGAGGCCGCGCTGCGCCGGTACCCGCGGCGGCTGCGCGAGGAGTACGGCCGCCACCACCGGCTGGGCATGGGCTTCCTGGCGCTGCTCGACCGGCCCGACGTCGTCCGCTTCGCCACCGCGCACGGCCTCAAGCGGCCCGCGCTGGTGAACCGCGCGCTGCGGCTGATGGGCAACCTCTCCGACGGCCGGGACGGCGACCGGTTCGACCGGGCGCTGGCCGTGCTGACCCGACTGACCCCGGCGGTGTGAGGTCGACATGACGATCCGATACCGAATGGGCACCGCCCGTCCCCGACGCTCGGCGGACGTGACCGCCGTCACCGTAGGGTGCCGCTGATGCTGTCGACCTACGTGCCGATCGTCGGCCTGTTCGCCCTGGCCGCGGCGTTCGCGCTCTTCTCCGTCACGGCCGCCCCGTTCATCGGCCCCCGCCGCTACAACCGGGCGAAGCTGCAGGCCTACGAGTGCGGCATCGAGCCGGTCGACCAGCCGCTCACCGGCGGCCGCTTCCCGGTGAAGTACTACCTGACCGCGATGTTGTTCATCGTCTTCGACATCGAGATCGTCTTCCTCTACCCGTGGGCCGTCGCCAACGACGCGCTCGGTGTCTTCGGGCTGGTCGAGATGGTCGTGTTCATCGGCACCGTCTTCCTCGCCTACGCCTACGTGTGGCGGCGGGGCGGGCTCGAGTGGGACTGAGCGCCCGGGTGATGGGGGTCTGACCGGTGGGTCTCGAGGAGAAGCTGCCCAGCGGCGTCCTGCTGACGACGGTGGAGAAGCTCGTCAACTGGACGCGGAAGTCGTCGTTCTGGCCGGCGACGTTCGGCCTGGCCTGCTGCGCCATCGAGATGATGGCCACCGGCGCCGGGCGCTACGACCTGGCCCGCTTCGGCATGGAGGTCTTCCGGGCCTCGCCTCGGCAGGCCGACCTGATGATCGTGGCCGGGCGGGTCAGCCAGAAGATGGCGCCGGTGCTGCGCCAGATCTACGACCAGATGCCCGAGCCGCGGTGGGTGCTCGCCATGGGCGTGTGCGCCAGCTCCGGCGGGATGTTCAACAACTACGCGATCGTGCAGGGCGTCGACCACGTCGTCCCGGTGGACATGTACCTGCCCGGCTGCCCGCCGCGGCCGGAGATGCTCATGGACGCGATCCTCAAGCTGCACTACAAGATCCAGCACGAGCCGCTCGGCGAGAAGCGGGCGCGGCAGCTGGCGCGGGCCCGCGAGGAGGGGACGGCGGAGGACCTGCTGGTGGAGATGCCCTCCAGCGTCCGCGTCGACAAGGCCGCCCGGCGCGCCTACGAGCAGGCCGCCGCCGAGGGCCGCACCGGCCAGTTCGCCATCGAGCAGCGCGGCGGCCGCGCCGTCCTGCTGCCCGAGCCCTACGTGCGGAGCCCGCGGTGAGCAGCGACGGCGGCTTCCCCACCCCGGGTCCCGACGGCGGCCGGCAGGGCATCGGCGGCGAGCCCGCCGGTGGCTTCCGCCGCGGCGCCTTCGGCGTCACCGGCAGCGGCGACACCTCCGGTTTCGGTGGCCTGGTCCGGGTCGAGCCCGGCGGCGCGGTCGCGCTGCACTCCACCGAGCGCCCCTACGGCGGGTACTTCGACGAGGTCACCGACGCGCTGGTCGAGGCGGTCGGCGAGGCCACCTACGCCGTCGCGGTCTCGCGGGTGCTCGTCGACCGCGGCGAGATCACCTACTTCGTCCCCCGCGAGCACCTGCTCACCCTGGTGCGGGCGCTGCGGGACGACGAGGCGCTGCGCTTCGAGCTGTGCTCCAGCGTCTCCGGGGTCGACTACCTCGACAGCGGCGGCCCCGCGGTGGCGCCCGGCCGGCCGCGGCTGCACGTCGTCTACCACCTGACGTCGATGACCTACCGGCGCCGCATCCGCCTCGAGGTCGCGGTCACCGCCGAGGACCCGCGGGTGCCGTCGGTGACCGCGGTCTACCCGACCGCGGACTGGCAGGAGCGCGAGACCTACGACATGTTCGGCGTCGTCTTCGACGGCCACCCGTCGCTCACCCGGATCCTCATGCCCGACGACTGGGACGGCTTCCCCCAGCGCAAGGACTACCCGCTGGGCGGCGTGCCCGTGGAGTACCACGACGCGACCATCCCGCCCCCCGACACGCGCCGGTCCTACCGATGAGGGGCTCCCGATGACGAGCACGCAGGACCCCTACGCCGGTTCCCGCGAGACCACCGAGGGCCGCGTCTACACGGTCACCGGCGGCGACTGGGACCAGACCTTCGGCAGCGACCTCGGCGGCGAGGAGCGGCTCGTCGTCAACATGGGGCCGCAGCACCCCTCCACGCACGGCGTGCTGCGGCTGGTGCTCGACCTCGAGGGCGAGACGGTGACCAAGGCGCGGGTGGTCATCGGCTACCTGCACACCGGCATCGAGAAGAACACCGAGTACCGCAACTGGACGCAGGGCACGACCTTCGTCACGCGGATGGACTACCTGTCCCCGCTGTACAACGAGGCCGGCTACTGCATGGCCGTGGAGAAGCTGCTCGGCATCCAGGTGCCGCAGCGGGCGGAGACCATCCGCGTCCTGGTCATGGAGATCAACCGGATCGCCTCGCACCTGGTGGGCCTGGCCACCGGCGGCATGGAGCTGGGCGCGCTCACCGCGATGACCAACGGCTTCCGCGAGCGGGAGCTGTGCCTGGACCTCCTCGAGGAGATCACCGGGCTGCGGATGAACCACGCCTACATCCGCCCCGGCGGGCTCGCCCAGGACCTCCCCCCGGGCGCGGTCGAGCACATCCGCGAGTGGCTGGAGGTCATGCCGAAGCGGCTGGCCGAGTACCACAAGCTGCTGACCGGCCAGCCGATCTGGCAGCGCCGGCTCAAGGACGTCGGCTACCTCGACGTCACCGGCTGCGTGGCGCTCGGCGTCACCGGGCCCTGCCTGCGCGCCGCGGGGCTGCCCTGGGACCTGCGCAAGGTCGAGCCCTACCTCGGCTACGAGACCTACGACTTCGAGGTCCCCACCGCCGACACGTCCGACGCCTGGGGGCGCTACCTGGTCCGCATGGCCGAGATGCAGGAGTCGCTCAAGATCGTCGCGCAGGCGCTGGACCGGCTCGAGCCCGGGCCGGTCATGGTGGAGGACCGCAAGATCGCCTGGCCCGCGCAGCTCTCGCTCGGCGCCGACGGCATGGGCAACTCGCTCGAGCACGTGCAGCACATCATGGCCGGCTCCATGGAGTCGCTGATCCACCACTTCAAGCTGGTCACCGAGGGCTTCCGGGTGCCGGCCGGGCAGGTGTACGTGCCCGTCGAGTCCCCGCGCGGGGAGCTCGGCTACCACGTGGTCAGCGACGGCAGCACCCGCCCGTGGCGGGTCCACGTGCGCGACCCCAGCTTCGTGAACCTGCAGGCCACGGCCGCGATGAGCGAGGGCGGCATGATCGCCGACGTCATCGCGGCGATCGCCTCCATCGACCCCGTCATGGGAGGAGTCGACAGGTGAGTGAGCATCGCAGCGAGCTGGGGGCACCTCCCGCTCGCGGGGGACGGCGAGCGAGGAGCGGAGCGGCCGCGGAGACGACCCAGGAACGGAGAGTCGACCGATGAGCGCGCTCCCCGGATCGGCGGAGGGGACGGCGGTCACCGGGCTGGACAGCAGCCCGGTGGAACCCGCCGCCGCCGACCTGCCGCCGCTGACCGAGCAGACCCGGCTCGAGGCGCGGGCGATCATGGCCCGCTACCCGCAGCCGCGGTCGGCGCTGCTGCCGATGCTGCACCTGGTCCAGTCGGTGCAGGGCTACGTCTCCCCCGAGGGCGTGGCGCTGTGCGCCGAGGAACTGGGGCTGACCAAGGCGGAGGTCGGCGCGGTCGCGACCTTCTACACGATGTACAAGCGCCGGCCCACCGGCCGGCACCTGGTCAGCGTCTGCACGAACACCCTGTGCAACGTCCTGGGCGGCAAGCGGATCTTCGACGCCGTCGCGGCCGACCTCGGCGTCCACCACGACGAGACCGCCGCCGACGGCTCCGTCACCCTCGAGCACGCCGAGTGCCTGGCCGCCTGCGACTACGCGCCCGTGGTGACCGTGGACTACGAGTTCTACGACCAGCAGGACGTCGAGAGCGCCCGCGCGCTGGTCGCGGCCCTGCGCCGGGGCGAGAAGCCGCACCCCACCCGCGGCGCCCCGCTCACCGACTTCCGCGGCGTCTCCCGGCAGCTCGCCGGCTTCTCCCAGCACGCCGACGCGGCCGAGGCCGCCGCCGCGGTCGACGCCCCGTGGTCGGCCGGGCCCACGCTGGCCGGCGTCCACCTCGCCGCCGAGCGCGGCGAGACCGCCCCGCCGATCGGCGGCGGCCCCGGACCCGCGCCGGCCGATCCCGGCGAGGCCCGCGAGACCGTGCGCCCCGACGGCGGGGCGGGCAGGGCGCCCGGCCTGGAGGCCGCCGACGCCCGGGTCGCGGCCGCCGACACCCCCGCCGAGCGGGCCGGCGCCGCCGGCTCGCACCCCGACGCCCCCGAGCCCGCCGGGCGGCGGCTCCCCGACGGCACCACCGGCACCGACACACCCGCGGGGAGCGAGCCGGGCACCTCCGGCCAGGGCCCCGGGAAGGCGTGACCCCATGCCCCTGACCCCCGTCCTCACCTCCCGCTGGGGCGCCGACCGGTCCTGGCGGCTGTCCACCTACGAGTCGCTGGAGGGCTACGCCGCGCTGCGCACCGCGCTGACGATGGCCCCCGACGAGCTCGTCACCCTGGTCAAGGACTCCGGGCTGCGCGGCCGGGGCGGCGCCGGCTTCCCGACCGGCATGAAGTGGAGCTTCATCCCGCAGCCCAAGCCGGGGGAGACCCCCACCGGCCCGGCGGCCAAGCCCAAGTACCTCGTGGTCAACGCCGACGAGGGCGAGCCGGGCACCTGCAAGGACCTGCCGCTGATGATGACCGACCCGCACTCCCTGGTGGAGGGCGTGATCATCTCCGCCTACGCGATCCGGTGCTCCTTCGCGGTCATCTACGTGCGCGGCGAGGCCGTGCACGCCCACCGCCGGCTGGTCAGCGCCGTGCAGGAGGCCTACGCCGCCGGCTACCTCGGCAGGGACGTCCTGGGCTCCGGCTACGACCTGGAGCTCGTCGTGCACGCCGGCGCCGGCGCCTACATCTGCGGCGAGGAGACGGCGCTGCTCGACTCGCTCGAGGGCTACCGCGGCCAGCCGCGCCTCAAGCCGCCGTTCCCCGCCGTCGCCGGCCTCTACGGCGCCCCGACGGTGATCAACAACGTGGAGACGCTGGCCAGCGTGCCGTTCGTCGTCCGCGGCGGGGCCGGGTGGTTCAAGGCGTTCGGCCCGGAGAAGTCGCCCGGGCCGAAGATCTACTCGCTGTCGGGTCGCGTCGTCCGTCCGGGCCAGTACGAGGCCCCCATGGGGACGACGATGCGCGAGCTGCTGGAGATGGCCGGCGGCGTGCGGCCCGGCCACGAGCTGAGGTTCTGGACGCCGGGCGGGTCCTCGACGCCGTACTTCACCGCCGAGCACCTCGACGTCCCGCTCGACTTCGACTCGGTGGCGGCGGCCGGCTCGATGCTCGGCACCACCGCGCTGATGGTCTTCGACGAGACCGACTCGATCGTCGAGGCCACCCTGCGCTTCACCGAGTTCTACGCGCACGAGAGCTGCGGCAAGTGCACCCCCTGCCGCGAGGGCACCTACTGGCTGGTCCAGATCCTGCAGCGGCTGGTCGAGGGCCGGGGCACCGCCGCCGACCTCGACCTGCTGACCGACACCTGCGACAACATCCTCGGCCGGTCCTTCTGCGCCCTCGGGGACGGCGCCACCAGCTGCATCGCCAGCTCGCTGAAGTACTTCCGGGACGACTACGTCGCGCTGCTGCCCCCCGAGGAGCAGGCCCGGCTCGGCCGCTCCCTCCGCCTCGAGCCCGTGGGGGCCGCCTCGTGACACTCGTCAGCCCCGAGCCGGCGGCGGCGGTCCCGCCCGGCACCCCCGGGCCGCACACCCCGCCGGACGCCGTCCGCGCCACGATCGACGGCTTCGACGTCGCCGTGCCGAAGGGGACGCTGGTCATCCGCGCGGCCGAGATGATCGGCGTGCAGATCCCCCGGTTCTGCGACCACCCGCTGCTGGAGCCCGTCGGGGCCTGCCGCCAGTGCCTGGTCGAGGTCGAGGGGCAGCGCAAGCCGGTGGCCTCCTGCACCATGCCGGTGACCGAGGGCATGGTCGTGCACACGCAGCTGACCAGCCCGGTCGCCGACAAGGCGCAGCAGGGCACGATGGAGCTGCTGCTCATCAACCACCCGCTGGACTGCCCGGTCTGCGACAAGGGCGGCGAGTGCCCGCTGCAGAACCAGGCGATGAGCAACGGCCGCGCCGAGAGCCGGTTCGTCGACGTCAAGCGCACCTATCCCAAGCCGCTGCCGATCAGCAGCGAGGTGCTGCTGGACCGGGAGCGCTGCGTGCTGTGCGCCCGCTGCACCCGCTTCTCCCAGCAGGTGGCCGGCGACCCGTTCATCGAGCTGTTCGAGCGGGGCGCGCTGGAGCAGGTGGCGATCTACGAGGACGAGCCGTTCGAGTCCTACTTCTCCGGCAACACCACGCAGATCTGCCCGGTCGGCGCGCTCACCAGCGCCCAGTACCGGTTCCGTTCCCGCCCGTTCGACCTGCGCAGCGAGGACAGCGTCTGCGAACACTGCGCCTCGGGGTGCGCGCAGCGCACCGACTACCGCCGCGGCCGGGTGCTGCGCCGGCTGGCGGGGGAGGACGCTCAGGTCAACGAGGAGTGGAACTGCGACAAGGGCCGCTGGGCCTTCCGCTACGCCACCGCCACCGAGCGGCTGACCACGCCGCTGGTCCGGCGCGACGGCGTCCTGCAGCCGGCGTCCTGGCCGGAGGCGTGGGCGGCGGCCGCGGCGGGGCTGGCCGCGGCCCGGTCGGCGGGCGGGGTCGGCGTGCTGCCCGGCGGCCGGCTGACCGTCGAGGACGCCTACGCCTACGCCAAGTTCGCCCGCCTGGTGCTGGGCACCGCCGACGTCGACGCCCGCGCCCGCGCGCACTCCGCCGAGGAGGAGGCGTTCCTCGCCGCACGCGTCGCCGGCCGCTTCCCCGGTGGGCACGGCCCCGACGACGGCGCGGTGACCTACGACGACCTCGGCGCCGCCCCGGCCGTGCTGCTCGCCGGCTTCGAGCCGGAGGAGGAGTCGCCGATCGTCTTCCTGCGGCTGCGCCGCGCCGTGCGCACCCGCGGGCTGCCGGTGTTCGACCTGGCTCCCTTCGCCACCCGCGCCGCGGTCAAGCTGCAGGCCACCGTGCTGGGCACCCTGCCCGGCACCGAGGCCCGGTCGCTGGCGGCCCTGGCCGCCGGCACGTGGGGCGGGCCCGCGGTCGAGGCGCTGCGGCAGCCCGGCGCGGTGGTCCTCGCCGGCGAGCGGCTGGCCGAGGTCCCCGGCGCCTTCAGCGCGCTGGCCGAGCTGTCCCGGCTCACCGGCGCCCGGGTGGCCTGGGTGCCGCGGCGGGCCGGCGAGCGCGGTGCGGTCGAGGCCGGCGCCCTGCCCGGGCTGCTGCCCGGTGGCCGGGTGGTCACCGACGCCGCGCACCGCGCCGAGGTCGCGGCGCTGTGGGGCCTGGCCCCCGACGCGCTGCCGTCCGCCCCCGGCCGCGACACCACCGCGATCCTCACCGCCGCCCGTGACGGGGCCCTGGGCGGGTTGCTCGTCGGCGGGGTCGACCCCGCCGACCTGCCCGACCCGCGGCTGGCCGAGGCGGCCCTGGCCGGGGCCGGGTTCGTCGTCAGCCTGGAGCTGCTGCCGAGCGCGGTCACCGAGCGCGCCGACGTCGTCCTGCCCGTCGCGGCCGCGCCGGAGAAGGCCGGCAGCTACCTCGACTGGGAGGGCCGGGTGCGCTCGTTCGACGCGACGTTGCACGGCACGGGACAGCTCACCGACGGCCGCGTGCTGCACGGCCTGGCCGAGGCGATGGGCGTCGACCTGCGGCTGCCCGTCGTGGAGGCTGCCCGGGCGGAGCTGGGCGCCCTCGGCCTGCCGGCCCGTGTCGCTCCCGTCCCCGGCCTCGACGTGCCGCCCGCCGCCGACCCCGCCCCGGGGGAGGACGAGGCGGTGCTGGCCTCCTGGCGGCAACTGCTCGACGTCGGCACCCTGCAGCGGGACGAGCCGGAGCTCGCGGGCACTGCCCGCCCGCCGGTCGCCCGGCTGGGCCGCGAGGCCGCGGCCCGCCTGGGCCTGGCCGACGGCGACCGGGTCACCGTCACCGGGGCCACCGGCTCGATCACGCTGCCGGTGCGCGTCACCGAGATGCCCGACCGGGTGGTGTGGGTCCCGATGCGCTCACCGGGCAGCGAGGTCCGCGCGCAGCTGGGCACCGCGCCCGGGGGCATCGTCCGGCTGTCCGCCGCACCCGCGGCCGCCCCCACCGCCCCGACGGGAGGCGTCGCGTGACCGTCCTGGCCACGGCCGACCAGCCGACGCTCGAGGACTTCGGCGGCGACGTCTGGTGGATCGTCCTCATCAAGATCGTCGGGATCTTCGTCGTCCTGGTGCTGATGACGCTGTTCGCCATCGTCTTCGAGCGCAAGGTCGTCTCGCGGATGCAGCAGCGGATCGGGCCCAACCGGGTCGGCCCGCGCGGCTACCTGCAGAGCCTGGCCGACGGCCTGAAGCTGGCGTTCAAGGAAGACATCATGCCGGCGCTGGCGGACAAGCCGGTCTACTTCCTGGCGCCGGTGATCGCCGCCGTGCCGGCCTTCCTCGCCTTCTCGGTGATCCCGCTGGGCCCGACGGTGAGCATCTTCGGCGAGCGCACCCCGCTGCAGCTCACCGACGCCCCGATCGGCGTGCTCGTGGTGCTCGCCTGCTCGGCCATGGGGGTCTACGGCATCGTGCTGGCGGGCTGGGCCTCCGGCTCGACCTACCCGCTGCTGGGCGGCCTGCGCAGCGCCGCGCAGATGGTCAGCTATGAGATCGCGATGGGCCTGTCGATCGTCGCGGTGTTCCTCTACGCCGGGTCCATGTCGACGTCGGAGATCGTCGCCGCGCAGGCCGACGGCAACGAGGTCTCCTTCTTCGGCCTGGAGTTCACCGGGCCCAGCTGGTTCGCCGTCCTGCTGCCCGTCAGCTTCGTGATCTACGCCGTCGCCGTCGTCGGCGAGACCAACCGGGCGCCCTTCGACCTGCCCGAGGCCGAGAGCGAGCTGGTCGGCGGCTTCCACACCGAGTACTCGTCGCTGAAGTTCGCGCTGTTCTTCCTGGCCGAGTACATCAACATGGTCACCGTCTCCGCCCTGGCCGCGACGCTGTTCCTCGGCGGCTGGCGGGCCCCGTGGCCGCTGTCGATCTGGGACGGCGCCAACTCCGGCTGGTGGCCTGTGCTGTGGTTCTTCGGCAAGGTCGTCGTCGCGCTGTTCGTGTTCATCTGGCTGCGCGGCACGCTGCCCCGGCTCCGCTACGACCAGTTCATGCGCTTCGGGTGGAAGGTGCTCGTCCCGACCGCGCTGGCCTGGATCCTCGTGGTGGCCACGATGCGGACGGTGGCCCGCGAGGCCGACCTCTCCACCGGCCAGGTGGCGCTGTTCGTCGGCGTGCCCATCGCGCTGCTCGTCCTCGCCGGACTGCTGGTGGCCAGCCGGGCGAGCAACCGGGACACCCGGATCATGGCGGAGGAGGCCACCGCGGGCGCGGTCCACGCGACCGACCCCGAGCCCGAGGTGCTCGCCCCCGTCGGGCCGCGCCGCCGGCCCGCGCAGCGCACCGGCCCCAGCCGGGCCGAGGGCGGCTTCCCGATCCCCCCGCTGGACCTGGCGGTCCCGCCCTCGCCGCGGCTGCGGCGGGCCGAGCCGGTCGGCGGCCCCGCCCGTGCCGACGGCGGCGTGGTGGCCACCGGCCGCCGCGGCAGCACCCGGTCCGGCTCGCGGCCCGCGGGCACCCCCACGACCAGCGGCATGGAGGACGGCAGTGTCTGACCCGACGCCCGAGCGCGGCGACCGCCCGGCGACCCGCGGCGGCGAGGTCGAGCGGTCCGCGCGCGGCGGCGAGCTCGAGCGGGCCGGCCGCGGTGCCACACCGGCGCCGGCCGGCCGCCGCAGCCTGCTGCCCGCACCGGGGCAGGGGTTCGGCGTCACCTTCGCGCAGATCTTCCGCAAGGTGACGACCGAGGAGTACCCCGAGGTCCCGAAGGTGACCAAGCCGCGCTACCACGGCCGGCACGTGCTCAACCGGCACCCCGACGGGCTGGAGAAGTGCGTGGGCTGCGAGCTGTGCGCCTGGGCCTGCCCCGCGGACGCCATCTACGTGGAGGGCGGGGACAACACCGAGGAGGCCCGGTACTCGCCCGGCGAGCGGTACGGCCGCGTCTACCAGATCAACTACCTGCGCTGCATCTTCTGCGGCCTGTGCATCGAGGCCTGCCCGACCCGGTCGCTGACCATGAGCAACGACTTCGAGCTGGCCGACGACAACCGGCGGGACCTGATCTACACCAAGGAGCAGCTGATGGCCCCGCTGCTGCCGGGCATGGAGGCGCCGCCGCACGCGATGCGGCTGGGTGAGGACGAGAAGGCCTACTACCTGGCGGCCACCCAGCGCGGGGAGCAGGCGTGAGCGCCGGAGGCGGCGAGGTGCTCGCGGCCGCGGCCGACACGAGCGTCTCGCTGGGCACCGGGGAGGCCGTCGTCTTCTGGGTGCTCGGGCCGATCGCCCTGGCCGGCGCCCTGGGGATGGTGTTCTCCCGCAACGCCGTTCACTCGGCGCTGTGGCTGGTCAACACGATGCTCGCGCTGGGCGTGTTCTACGTCGTCCAGGAGGCCCCGTTCCTCGGGGCGGTGCAGATCATCGTCTATACCGGCGCGATCATGATCCTCTTCCTGTTCGTGCTGATGCTGGTCGGCCGCGACTCGTCGGACTCGGTGGTGGAGACGCTGCGCGGGCAGCGGGTCGCCGCGATCGTGCTCGGCGTCGGGTTCGCCGGGCTGGTGGGCGCCGGCATCGCCCGGGCCACCCAGGACCTGTCGCCCCGGGGCCTGGACGACGCCCAGCCCGACGGCAACATCCAGGCGATCGCCGAGCTGCTGTTCACCCGCTACCTGCTGGCCTTCGAGGTCACCAGCGCGCTGCTGATCACCGCCGCGGTCGGCGCGATGGTGCTGGCCCACATCGAGCGGGAGCCCGGCACGCGCCAGACGCAGAAGGAGCTGTCCCGCGCCCGGTTCCTGACCAGCGACCGGCCGCAGACGCTGCCCGGCCCCGGCGTCTTCGCCCGCGCGGACTCCGTCGCCGCTCCCGCCCTGCTCCCCGACGGCCGGCCGGCCGAGGACAGCTTCGCCACCGGCATCGAGCCCCAGGAGGTCGACCAGATGCCGCGCCCCACCGGACGCCGCCAGCTGGGGAGTCCCGACCTCATGGGCGGCAGCGCGGACGGTGCGGCCGGGGGAGACCCCCGATGACGCTCGCGCACTACCTGGTGCTCGCCGCCATCCTGTTCACCATCGGCGCGGTCGGCGTCCTGGTCCGGCGCAACGCGATCGTCGTGTTCATGTGCGTGGAGCTGATGCTCAACTCGGTGAACCTGACGCTGGTCACCTTCGCCCGTGCGACCGGCACCGTCGACGGCCAGATCATGGCCTTCTTCGTGATGGTCGTGGCCGCCGCCGAGGTCGTGGTCGGCCTGGCGATCATCATGTCGATCTACCGGACCCGCCGCTCGGCGTCCGTCGACGACGCCAACCTCCTGAAGTACTGACGAGACGGGGACCTGCGTCGATGGACACCGTGCCCGCTGACGGGCTGATCTCCGCCTCCTGGCTGCTCATCGCACTGCCCCTCGCCGGAGCCGCGGTGCTGCTGCTGGGGGGCCGGCGCACCGACCGCTGGGGTCACCTGCTGGGCACCGCGACGGTGGTGGCCGCCTTCGTCATCGCGCTCGCCTGCACCCTGCAGCTGGACGACCGGCAGGTCGCCGTCGACCTGTTCACCTTCGTCGACAGCGGCAGCCTCGACGTGCAGATGGGGCTGCTGTTCGACCCGCTGTCGGCGGTCTTCGCCCTGCTGATCACCGGGGTCGGCGCGCTGATCCACGTCTACTCGATCGGCTACATGGCGCACGACCCGCGGCGCCGGCGGTTCTTCGCGTACCTGAACCTGTTCGTCGCGGCGATGCTGCTGCTGGTCCTCGGCGACAACTACGTCGCGCTGTACGTCGGCTGGGAGGGCGTGGGCCTGGCCTCCTACCTGCTCATCGCCTTCTGGCACGAGCGCCCGGCGGCCGCCACCGCCGCCAAGAAGGCGTTCATCATGAACCGGGTCGGCGACGTCGGCCTGGCCCTGGCGATCTTCCTGATGTTCGCCCAGCTCGGCACGGTCACCTACGAGGGCGTCTTCGGCTCGGTCGGGCTCCTGGCCGGCGGCACCGTCACGGCGCTCGGGCTCCTGCTGCTCCTGGGCGCCTGCGGCAAGTCCGGCCAGTTCCCGCTGCAGGCGTGGCTGCCCGACGCGATGGAGGGCCCGACGCCGGTCTCGGCCCTCATCCACGCCGCGACCATGGTCACCGCCGGCGTCTACCTGATCGCCCGGTCGGCGCCGATCTACGACCTCACCGAGACCGCGCGCACGGTGGTCATGGCCGTCGGCGCGGTCACCCTGATGATCGGCGCGATCGCCGGCTGCGCGTACGACGACATCAAGAAGGTGCTCGCGTACTCGACGGTCAGCCAGATCGGCTACATGTTCCTGGCCGTCGGGCTCGGCCCGGTCGGCTACGCCGCCGCGATCGCGCACCTGCTCACCCACGGCTTCTTCAAGGCCGGGCTGTTCCTCGGGGCCGGCTCGGTCATGCACGCCATGGACGACCAGGTGGACATGCGCCGCTTCGGCGGGCTGGCGCGCAGGCTGCCGGTCACCTTCGTGACCTTCGGGCTGGGCTACCTCGCGCTCATCGGCTTCCCGTTCCTGTCCGGCTACTGGACCAAGGACGCGATCATCGAGGCCGCGCTGGACCGCGGCGGGGTCTCGGGGTGGCTGCTCGGCGGGGTCGCGGTGCTCGGCGCCGGGCTCACCGCCTTCTACATGACCCGGCTGATGTTCATGACCTTCCTTGGCCGCCCGCGGTGGGCGCCGTCCGCGCCGGGCCGGTCCACGCCGCACCCGCACGAGTCGCCGCCGGTCATGACCGTGCCGATGATCGTGCTCGCCGTCGGGTCGGTCGCCGCGGGCTTCCTGCTGGTGCAGGCCTTCCCGCTCGACGAGTGGCTGGCCCCGGTGTTCGGCGAGCCCGAGGAGGCCGAGCACGTGGTCGCGCCGGCCCTCGTCGGGGTGGTGGTGACCGTGGTGATGCTGCTCGGCGTGCTCGCCGCGTGGCTGTTCGTCGGCCGCCGCGAGGTGCCGGTGGTCGCCCCCGCGCGGGTCTCGGTGGTCACCCGCGCGGCCCGCCGGGGGCTGTACGCCGACGCGGTCAACGAGTCGCTGTTCATGCGCCCCGGACAGTGGCTGACCCGGGCGCTGGTGTGGGTGGACAACCGCGGCGTGGACGGCGCGGTCAACGGCCTGGCCGCCGGGCTCGGCGGCTCCTCCGCGCGGCTGGGCCGGCTGCAGACCGGCTTCGTGCGCACCTACGCGCTGGGCATGCTCGGCGGCGCGGTGCTGGTCGCCGGGGCGCTGCTGGCGGTGACGGCGGGATGAGCCGGTCGATCGGACGAGGGGACGCCTGGCGTGACTGACTTCCCGTTCCTGCTGCTCATGATCGTCGTGCCCGCGGTGGGCGCGGCCGTCGTGGCGGCGCTGGGCCGCGGCCGGGAGCTGCTGGCCAAGCAGATCTCGCTGGGCATCAGCCTGGTCGTGCTGCTGCTGGCCGTGCTGGCCACGGCCGCGTTCGACACCGACGGCCCGCGCTTCCAGCTGACCAGCTCGGTGTCCTGGATCGAGGACTTCGGCGTCTCCTTCGCCCTCGGCGTGGACGGCATCGCGCTGGTGATGCTGCTGCTGGTCGGCGTGCTGGTGCCGGTCGTCATCGGCGCCTCCTGGGCGGACGAGCCGACCGGCAAGCGCTCGATGACGACGTTCTCCGCCTGGCTGCTGCTGCTCGAGGCGATGATGGTGGGCGTCTTCGCCGCGACCGACGTCTTCCTCTTCTACGTCTTCTTCGAGGCGATGCTGGTCCCGATGTACTTCCTGATCGGCAGCTTCGGCGGGCCGCGACGGCAGTACGCGGCGGTCAAGTTCTTCCTGTACAGCCTGGTCGGCGGGCTGGTCATGCTCGCCGCGGTGATCGGCCTCTACGTCGTCAGCGCGCAGCAGGGCGAGGGCAGCTTCGCCTTCGAGGTGCTCAACGCCATCGACATCGACCCCGACGTGCAGAAGCTGCTGTTCCTCGGGTTCTTCGTCGCCTTCGCGATCAAGGCGCCGCTGGTGCCGCTGCACACCTGGCTGCCCGACGCCGGTGCCGAGGCGCCCATCGGCGGTGCGGTGCTGCTCGTCGGCGTCCTGGACAAGGTGGGCACCTTCGGCTTCCTGCGCTACTGCCTGCCGCTGTTCCCCGACGCGTCCCGCGACCTCGCCCCGTACGTGCTCGCGCTCGCCGTGGTGGGGGTGCTGTACGCCGCGCTGCTGGCGATGGGCCAGACCGACATGAAGCGGCTGGTCTCCTACACCTCGGTGGCGCACTTCGGGTTCATCGCGCTGGGCATCTTCGCCTTCACCACCGAGGCCGGTACCGGCGCGGTGCTGTACATGGTCAACCACGGCATCGCGACCGGGCTGCTGTTCCTCGTCGTCGGCATGCTCATCGCCCGCGGCGGGTCCCGGCGGATCGCCGACTACGGCGGGGTCGCCGCGCAGGCGCCCGCGCTGGCCGGGGTCTTCCTCGTCGCCGGCCTGGCCTCGCTCGCGCTCCCGGGCACCAACAGCTTCGTCAGCGAGTTCCTCGTGCTGATCGGCTCGTTCCCCGACCGGCCGGTGTTCACGGTGCTCGCCACCGTCGGCATCATCCTGGCCGCGCTCTACGTGCTGCTGATGTACCAGCGGACGATGCACGGCCCGGCCCGCGGGCTGATGGACGGCGCCGGTCTCGCCGGCGACGGCGCCCCCGGGCCCGCCGCGGCCACCGGCCCCGTCGGGGACGGCGGCGCGACGACGGCGGCCACGGCGACCACGGCGGCCACGACGGCGACCGCGACGGCCCCCGCGACGGAGTCCGCGACCCGCACGCGGCGGGTGCCCGACCTCAGCCGGCGCGAGGTGGCCGTGGCCGCGCCACTGGTGGCCCTGATCGTCGTCCTGGGCGTCTACCCGCAGCCGCTCATCGACCTCATCGAACCCGCCGTCGCCGCCACGGTGTCCGACGTCGGCGGGGACCCCGGCGGGACGACCCCCGACGTGGATCCGAACGGTGCCGGACCGGAGGCGGGGAACTGATGATCGAGGCACCGGACCTCTCGTTCGCGGCCCTGGCGCCGCTGCTGTTCCTCCTCGGCGCCGCGTGCGTCGGCGTCCTCGTCGAGGCGTTCGCCCCCCGGGAGGTCCGCCACCCGGTCCAGGTCGGTGTCGCGCTCGTGGGCACCGTCGGCGGGCTGGTCAGCGCCGTCCTGCTGGCCGCCGGCCGCGACCTGTCCGGGGACGGCGCCGAGGTGACCGCCGGCGGGGCGCTGGCCGTGGACGGCGCCGGGGTCTTCCTGCAGGCGACGATCGCGGGCCTGGCCGCCCTGTCGGTGCTGCTGTTCGCCGAGCGCGCGCTGGACCCGGCGCGGTCGTCGTTCGTCGCCGCGGCCGCCGTGCCCGCGGGCAGCGCCCGCGACCGCGAGCTGCTCACCTCCAGCCGCGTGCAGACCGAGGTCTACCCGCTGACCACCTTCGCGACCGCCGGCATGATGCTGTTCGTCGTCGCCAACGACCTGCTGGTCATGTTCGTGGCGCTCGAGGTGCTCAGCCTCCCGCTGTACCTGATCTGCGGCCTGGCCCGCCGCCGCCGGCTGCTCTCCCAGGAGGCCGCGGTCAAGTACTTCCTGCTCGGCGCCTTCGCCTCGGCCTTCTTCCTGTACGGCCTCGCGCTGGTGTACGGCGCCGCCGGCAGCGTCCGGCTCTCCGCCGTCTCCGCGGCCGTCGCCGAGGAGGGCGGCGGGGTGCTGCTGGTCCTCGGCCTCGCCCTGCTCCTGGTCGGGCTGATGTTCAAGGCCAGCGTCGCGCCCTTCCACACGTGGACGCCGGACGTCTACCAGGGCGCCCCGACGCCGGTGACCGCCTTCATGGCCGCCTGCACGAAGGTCGCCGCGTTCGGGGCGATCCTCCGGCTGCTCTACGTCGGCTTCGGCACCGACGAGTGGACCTGGCGGCCGCTGGTCTACGGCATCGCCATCGTGTCGATGGTCGTCGGCGCCGTGCTCGGTCTCACCCAGACCGACCTCAAGCGGATGCTCGCCTACTCCTCGATCGCGCACGCCGGCTTCCTGCTGACCGGCGTCATCGGCTTCCAGGCCGGCGGCGACAGCCCCGGCCTGTCGGCCACGCTGTTCTACCTGCTGGTCTACGGGCTGACGACGCTGGGCGCGTTCGCCGTCCTCACGATGGTCCGCGACGGCGACGGCGAGGCCACCCACCTGTCCGCGTGGGCCGGCCTGGCCCAGCGCTCGCCGCTGGTGGCGGCCGTGATGACGCTGTTCCTGCTCGCCCTCGCCGGCATCCCGCTGACCAGTGGCTTCACCGGCAAGTTCGCGGTGTTCCGGGCGGCCATCGACGACGGCGCCTGGCCGCTGGCCGTGATCGCGCTCCTGGCCAGCGCCGTCGCCGCGTTCTTCTACCTGCGGGTCGTCGTCCTCATGTACTTCTCCGAGCCGGCCGGGTCCACCGGCGGGGGCGAGGGCCCGACGGTCGGCGTGCCCGGGCTGCCCACCACCGTGGTGGTGGCGGTGACGGCCGCGGCCACGCTCGTCCTGGGGATCGTGCCCGGGGCGGTGCTCGACCTGGCCGGTGGGGCGGCTAGATTCGTCGGTTGATGACCGGAGCCCACGCCGCTGTCGACGGAACGCCACCCGCTGAGGTCTGGCACCGAGGCTCAGCACCGGCGTCCACGATCGGGGCCTGGCTGCCCGCAGGCGCCCTCGGCGACGCGCTCGCCGCGGGCCTGGCCCGGGTGGAGACCACGCTGTCGGCGTCCGTCGACAGCCCGCACCCGTTCGTGCGGGAGGCCGCCGCGCACCTGATGGCGGCCGGCGGCAAGCGCTTCCGGCCGATGCTCGCGCTGCTGGCCGCGCAGCTCGGCGACGCGCAGGCGCCGGGCGTGACCGAGTCCGCGGTCGTGTGCGAGCTCACCCACCTCGCGACGCTGTACCACGACGACGTCATGGACGAGGCCGCCGTCCGCCGCGGCGCACCCAGCGCGAACGCCCGCTGGACCAACAGCGTCGCCATCCTCACCGGCGACTTCCTGTTCGCCCGCGCCTCCGACCTGCTCGCCGACCTCGGGCCCGAGGCGGTGCGGGTGCAGGCCCGCACCTTCGAGCGCCTGGTCACGGGGCAGATCCGCGAGACCGTCGGGCCCGCCCCGGACGACGACCCGGTCGAGCACTACCTCCAGGTGCTGGCGGACAAGACCGGCTCGCTGGTGGCCACCGCCGCGCGCTTCGGCGCCACCTTCGCCGGCGTCGACGCTGCCCTGGTGGAGTCGCTGACCGCCTTCGGCGAGGAGGTCGGCGTCGCCTTCCAGCTGTCGGACGACCTCATCGACATCCTCAGCGAGGGCAGCGACTCGGGGAAGTCCCCGGGCACCGACCTGCGGGAGGGCATCGCCACCCTGCCGGTGCTGTTCGTGCTCGCCGGCGACGACCCCGCCGAGGCGCGCCTGCGGGAGCTGGTGGGGGCCCCGGTCACCGACGACGGCGAACACGCCGAGGCGCTGGCGCTGCTGCGCTCCTCGGCGTCGCTGGAGCGCGCGACCCAGGTGCTGCGGGAGTACGCCGACCGGGCGCGGGCGCGGCTGGCGGAGGTCCCCGAGGGCGAGGTCCGCGACGCGCTGTCGGCGCTGTGCGACTACGTGGTCACCCGCACGAGCTGAGAAGGGACCCCGATGCCCCCCGCCGCTCGCAGGCGCGCGACGGGGCCCTGCATCGGGGCCGCACTGCTGCTGGGGACGGCCTGCTCGGGAGGCGGCGGTCCCGCCCCCGACGGCCCGGGCCCGGGCGCTCCCGCGCTGACGGTCGAGGTCGTCCTGGACGGTCTCGACCACCCCTGGGACGTCGCGCAGGCCCCGGACGGGACCCTGCTGGTCGACGAGCGCTCCGGCGGCTTCACCGCCGTCCGGCCCGACGGCGCGGTGGTCGAGCTCGAGGCCGACCTCGACGACCTGTACGCCCGCGGCGAGACCGGTCTGATGGGCCTGGTGCTCGACCCGGCGTTCGACGTCACCCGCCGGATGTACACCTGCCAGGGCGTGCGGGACGGGGACGGCGAGCCGTCGATCGCCGTCGTCGCCTGGACCGTGGCCGCGGACTGGGGGAGCGCCACCCGCGTCGCCGACCCCCTCGTCGGCGGCCTCCCCGCGAACGCCGGCAGCGGCCGGCACGGAGGCTGCCGGTTGCGCTTCGACGCCGAGGGGGCGCTGCTGGTCGGTACGGGGGACTCGGCCACCGGCAGCGTCCCGCAGGACCTCGCCGTCCTCGGCGGCAAGGTGCTGCGCGTGGACCCGGTCACCGGCGACGCGTGGCCGGGCAACCCGTTCGCCGGGCGGCCCGGCGCCGCCGCGGAGGTGTGGACGTACGGCCACCGCAACGTGCAGGGCCTCGCGCTGCGCCCGGGCACCGGTCAGGTGTACGCCGTCGAGCACGGCACCGACCGCGACGACGAGGTGACGCTCCTGTCGGCCGGCGCCAACGGCGGGTACGACCCCGACGGCGACGGCGGGGACTACGACGAGAGCGTGCCGATGACCGACCCCGAGCTGCCCGGCGTCGTGCCGCCCTCGTGGGCGTCGGGGGCACCGACGATCGCCACCTCCGGCGCGACGTTCCTGCGAGGACCGGCCTGGCGCGGCTACGACGGCCTGCTCGTGGTCGGCGTGCTGAGGGACACCGGCCTGCTGGCGATCCGCCTGGACGACACCGGGCAGCTGCGGGACACCTTCCGCGTGCCCGAGCTGGAGGACCGCCACGGGCGGCTGCGCACCCCGCAGCTGGGGTCGGACGGCGCCCTGTACGTCACCACCGACGACGGCGACGGCCGCGATCGGCTGCTGCGCGTCACCCCCGGCGCGCCGCGGTGAGCGCGGTCCTGCTGGTCACCGGCGCGCAGGCGGCGGGCAAGACGACGATCGGGCGGCTGGTGGCCGGCCGCTGGCCGCGCGGGGTGTTCCTCGACGGCGACGTGTTCTGGCGCGCGGTGGTCTCCGGACGCGCGGACATGACCCCCGACCCCACCCCCGAGGCGCTGCGGCAGCTGCACCTGCGCTACCGCGCCCTGGGCCAGGCCGCCCGGGTCTACGCCGCGGCCGGCCTGCCCACCGTCGTCGCCGACAACGTCTTCGGCGAGGACGTGCAGGTCCTCCGGGACGCGGTCGCGCCCCACGACCTGCTGGTCGTGGCCCTGGTCCCGTCGCCGCAGACGGTCGCCGCCCGGGAGCGCGGTCGAGGGACGGAGGCCTACGCCGGGTGGTCGGGCCCCGACGGGCCGGACGACGGTCTCCTGGCCGCGGCGCGGACCTTCGACGCGTGGGTGCGCGCGACGCCGGCCGACCTGGTCCACGACTCGACGGGCGAGACCCCGGAGCAGACCGCGGCCACCGTCCACGCGTGGGCGTCCCGCCGCCGCTGACCCCTCGGGCCGCCTCCCGGAGGCGGCCCGCAGAACGGCGACCGGCCCGCCTCCGGGTGGGGAGACGGGCCGGTCGCGGTGGGTCGGGTCAGGCGGAGACGGTCCAGGTGTCGCCGCCGGCCAGCAGCCCGTCGAGGTCGGCCGGGCCCTCGGCCGCCGCGGTGTCGAGCTGCTCGCTCATCATCCGGTCGTAGGTGGGCTTCTGCACCGACCGGAAGACGCCCATGGGGGTGTAGCGCAGGTCCTGGCTGGAGAGCCGGGAGAGCGCGAACGCGTACGCCGGGTCCTCGCGGTGCGCGTCGTGGACGACGACGTCCTCCGGGCGCACCTGGTTCGTCTCGGCGATCCGCAGGCCGCCCCACTCGTCGCGGACGACGCAGGACCCGCCGTCCGGGCCGAAGACCAGGGGCTCGCCGTGCACCAGCGGGATCGCCCACTGGGTGCCGGTGGCCGGGTCCTTGAGCAGGTCGAACGCGCCGTCGTTGAAGATGTTGCAGTTCTGGTAGATCTCCACCAGCGCCGTGCCCTGGTGCTCGGCGGCCTGGCGCAGCACGTCGGTCAGGCCCTTGCGGTCGGAGTCCATCGCCCGCCCGACGAACGTCGCCTCCGCGCCGAGGGCCAGCGACACCGGGTTGAACGGGTGGTCCAGCGAGCCCATCGGGGTGGACTTGGTGACCTTGCCGACCTCGGAGGTGGGCGAGTACTGGCCCTTGGTCAGCCCGTAGATCCGGTTGTTGAACAGCAGGATCGTCACGTTCACGTTGCGGCGCAGCGCGTGGATCAGGTGGTTGCCGCCGATCGACAGCGCGTCGCCGTCGCCGGTGACGACCCACACCGACAGGTCGGGGCGGGACACGGCCAGGCCGGTGGCGATCGCCGGGGCGCGGCCGTGGATCGAGTGCATCCCGTAGGTGTTCATGTAGTACGGGAAGCGGGAGGAGCAGCCGATCCCCGACACGATGACCATGTCCTCGCGCGCGATGCCCAGGCTCGGCAGGAAGCTCTGGACCGCGTTGAGGATGACGTAGTCACCGCACCCGGGGCACCAGCGCACCTCCTGGTCGGTCTTGAAGTCCTTGGCCTTGAGGGCCGTCTCCTTCTCGCCCTGGCTGCCGATCGACGCCGCGATCGCCGCGTCGATGGGGGTGGACGCCGGCATCCCGAGGTCGTGGACGTGCTCGGTGGTGCTCATTCCCCGCCTCCGGTGGGGTCGGCGGCGAGCGGTGCGCCGCTGGTGGAGTCGATGACGTCCTGGATGACGGCGGCCAGCTCCGCCGCCCGGAACGGCAGCCCGCGCACCTGGGTGTGGCTCTGCACGTCGACGAGGTACTTCGCGCGCAGCAGCAGCGACAGCTGGCCGAGGTTCATCTCCGGGCAGACCACGCGGTCGTAGCGCGCGAGCACCTCGCCGAGGTCGGCCGGGAACGGGTTGAGGTGCCGCAGGTGGATCTGCGCCACCTTCCGGCCCGAGCGGCGGACCCGGCGGACGCCGGCACCGATCGGCCCGTAGGTGGACCCCCAGCCGATGACGGCGACCCGCGCCTCGCCGTCGGGGTCGTCGACGTCGGTGGGCGGGATCGTCGCGGCGATGCCGTCGATCTTCGCCTGGCGGGTGCGGGTCATGAAGTCGTGGTTGGCCGGGTCGTAGGAAATGTTCCCCGTCCGGTCGGCCTTCTCCAGCCCGCCGATGCGGTGCTGCATGCCCGCCGTCCCCGGGATGGCCCACGGCCGGGCGAGGGTCTCCGGGTCGCGGAGGTAGGGCAGGAACTCGCCGTCCTCCCCGTTGGGCTCGGTCGCGAAGCCCACCTCGGCGGAGAGGTCCGGCAGGTCCTCGGCCGAGGGGACCGCCCACGGCTCCGCGCCGTTGGCCAGGTAGCCGTCGGACAGCAGCATCACCGGGGTGCGGTAGGCGAGCGCGATCCGGGCCGCCTCGATCGCGGCGTCGAAGCAGTCGCCGGGGGAGCGGGGGGCGACGACCGGCAGCGGGGCCTCGCCGTTGCGGCCGAACATCGCCTGCAGCAGGTCCGACTGCTCGGTCTTGGTCGGCAGGCCGGTGGAGGGGCCGCCGCGCTGCACGTCCACGACGACGAGCGGCAGCTCGGTCATGATCGCCAGGCCCAGCGCCTCGGACTTCAGCGACACCCCGGGGCCGGACGTCGTGGTGACGCCGAGCGCCCCGCCGAAGGAGGCGCCGATCGCCGAGGCGACACCGGCGATCTCGTCCTCGGCCTGGAAGGTGCGGATGCCGAAGGCCTTGTGCTTGGACAGCTCGTGGAGGATGTCCGACGCCGGCGTGATCGGGTACGCGCCGAGGAACAGCGGCAGGCCCGAGCGGGACGCCGCGGCGACGAGCCCGAGCGCCAGCGCCTGGTTGCCGGAGATGTTGCGGTACCGGCCGGGGGCCATCGGGGCGGGCTTGATCTCGTAGGAGACCGCGAACGCCTCGGTCGTCTCGCCGTAGTTGTAGCCGGCCCGGAACGCGGCGATGTTGGCCGCGGCGATCTCGGGCTTGCGGCGGAACTGGCGCTCGAGGAAGCGGACCGTGCCCTCGGTGGGCCGGTGGTACATCCACGACAGCAGGCCGAGCGTGAACATGTTCTTGCTCCGCTCGGCCTCCTTCTTGCCGAGACCGGAGTCGGCGAGCGCCTCGAGCGTCATGCTCGTGAGCGGGACGCTGACGGTCTGCCAGCCCTCGAGCGAGCCGTCCTCGATCGGGTTCGTCGCGTAGCCGACCTTCGCGAGGTTGCGCGGGGTGAACTCGTCGGCGTCCAGGATCAGCAGGCCGCCGCCGGGGAGGTCGGCCAGGTTCGCCTTCAGCGCCGCCGGGTTCATCGCCACCAGGACGTCCGGCGCGTCGCCGGGGGTCATGATGTCGTGGTCGGCGAAGTGCAGCTGGAAGGAGCTGACACCCGGCAGGGTCCCCGTGGGGGCCCGGATCTCGGCGGGGAAGTTGGGCAGCGTCGACAGGTCGTTGCCGAAGGACGCGGTCTCGCTGGTGAAGCGGTTGCCCGTGAGCTGCATGCCGTCGCCGGAGTCGCCGGCGAGCCGGATCACCACGCGGTCGAGCTCGACGACGCTCTTCACGAGGCCGCCGGGAGCGGAGCTGGCTGCCGAGATTGCCGGGTCGGTCGCGGTCATGAGTGGTCTACCTCCACCGGGCGAGGTTACGTGTAGGTGACGAGCGAGCGGTGTGGCGTGACTCACTCGCGGTCCCGCAGACCTGCTGGCCCGTTCCGGACGGGCCGGGGACGGCGCCGCCGCCTCCGTCGGGCAACGACTCCCCGGGCGCTCCCTATTCCCTCGTCGGGGTGCCGGCGCCCGCCCCGCCGGGGAACGGCGCCCCGACGAGCCGCGTTGTCCCGGACGTGCACCGCTGGAACAACGCGCTGAAGACGGCCCTGCTCATGGGGCTCATGGGCGGGCTGATCCTCGCCGCCGGCGCGCTGATCGGCGGCCGCGGCGGGCTGCTCGTCGCGCTGGTCGTGGCGCTGGCCGTCAACGGCTACGCCTATCTCAACTCCGACAAGCTCGCCCTGCGCTCGATGCGCGCCTTCCCGGTGACCGAGACCCAGGCGCCGGCGCTCTACGCGATCGTCCGGGACCTGGCCACCGAGGCGCGCCAGCCCATGCCCCGCCTGTACGTCAGCCCCACCGACCAGCCCAACGCGTTCGCCACCGGGCGCAACCCGCGCAACGCGGCCGTCTGCTGCACCCAGGGCATCCTCGAGCTGCTCGACCGCCGGGAGCTGCGGGGGGTGCTGGCCCACGAGCTGTCCCACGTCTACAACCGCGACATCCTCATCAGCTCCGTCGCCGGGGCGATGGCCACGGTCATCACCTACCTGGCGCACATGGCCATGTTCGCGTCGCTGTTCGGCGGGCGCCCGGGTGACGACCGCGGCGGCGGCAACGCCCTGGGGTCCCTGCTGCTGGTGGTCCTCGGCCCGGTCGCCGCCGGCCTGGTGCAGATGGCGGTGAGCCGCAGCCGCGAGTTCCAGGCCGACGCCACCGGCGCGCAGCTGTCCCAGGACCCGCTGGCGCTGGCCTCGGCGCTGCGCAAGATCGAGCGCGGCGCCGGCGCCCGGCCACTGCCGCAGGACGACCGGCTGGTCACCCAGAGCCACCTGATGATCGCCAACCCCTTCCGGGGGCAGGGGCTGGCGTCGATGTTCTCCACGCACCCGCCGATGGCCGAGCGGATCGCCCGGCTGGAGGACATGGCCCGCGAGCTCGGCCAGCGCTGACGTCGCGGCGCCGCCCGCCGGGGCGCCTATCCTCGCCACCCGTGCAGGACGACGGGGTGCGGTACGTGGCGGTGGGGGACAGCTTCACCGAGGGCGTCGGGGACGAGCTGTACGGGAGCGCCGTCCGCGGCTGGGCCGATCTCGTCGCCGGCGGGCTCGCCGCGGCCACCGGGGCGCCGGTCGGGTACGCCAACCTCGCCGTCCGCGGCCGGCTGCTCGCGCCGATCGTGACCGAGCAGGTGCCGGCGGCGCTGTCGCTGGACCCCGCGCCCACGCTGCTGACCCTCAACGGCGGCGGCAACGACATCATGCGGCCGGGGGTGGACGCCGCCCGGCTCGTGCGGCTCACCGAGGTCGCGGTCCGCCGCGTGCTCGACGCGGGGGTGACGCTGGTCCTCGTCAGCGGCGCGGACCCCTCGGCCCGGCTCCCGTTCGGCCGGACGCTGCACCGCCGCGCCGCCGAGCTGACCGGCGCCCTCGAGGAGCTCGCGGCCCGGCACGGGGTGACGTTCGTGAACGCCTTCGCCGACCCCGAGCTGCGCCGGGCCGGCTACTGGTCGCCCGACCGGCTGCACCTGGGGCCGGCCGGCCACCGCCGCGTGGCCTCGCTGGTGCTCACCGCGCTCGGGCACGAGGTGGCGGCGTCGGCCGTCGACCCCGCCGCCGAGCCCCGGCGCCGCGTGCTGGCCGAGGCCCGGTACTACCGCGAGCACGTCCTCCCGTGGGTGGGCCGGCACCTGCGCGGCCGGTCCTCCGGTGACGCGCGGAGCGGCAAGCACCTGGACTGGGTGCCGGTGACCCCGGTCCCGACCGACGCGGCGCCCCTCGCCGGAGCCGCACCGCCGGGGTGCAGGACCCGCGTTCCTGCACGGACGAACCCGGGCGGACGGCGGTCCGCCGGGGATCGGCGTGGGCTCAGCGGTAGTTGTCGAACTGCAGCGCGACGTCCAGGTCCGCGCCGCGCAGGAGCTGCTGGACCGCCTGCAGGTCGTCCCGCTTCTTGCCGCTGACCCGCAGCTGGTCGCCCTGGATCTGCGCCTGCACGCCCTTGGGGCCCTCGTCGCGGATCAGCTTGGCGATCTTCTTCGCGACGTCGGACTCGATGCCCTGCTTGATGCGCGCGGAGATCTTGTACGACTTGCCCGAGGACTGCGGCTCGTCGGCGTCCAGGGACTTCAGCGAGATGTTCCGCTTGATCAGCTTCTCCTTGAACACCTCCAGCGCGGCGGTGACCCGCTCCTCGGTGTCGGCGGTGAGGGTGACCCCCTCCTCGCCGGCCCAGGCGATCGACGCGTTGGTGCCCCGGAAGTCGAACCGCTGGGACAGCTCCTTGCCCGCCTGGTTGAGCGCGTTGTCGACCTCCTGGCGGTCGACCTTGCTGACGACGTCGAAGGACGAGTCGGCCACGTCCCCTCCTCCCGATCGGGGCCGGCGACCCGCCAGGAGGACCCGGCGGACGGGCGCGGCCCGTCTTGTACTCTCTTCTCCGGTACCACCACGGCGGGTTGCCCGAGTGGCCAATGGGAGCGGACTGTAAATCCGTCGGCTTAGCCTACGAAGGTTCGAATCCTTCACCCGCCACCGGTACGCAGACGGCCCCCGACCACCAGGTCGGGGGCCGTTCGCCGTCTCAGGGCACGGTCGGGGCGCGGGCGCTCGCGACGGCGGTGCGCTCGAGGGGGCGGCCGCCCAGGAAGAGCCACCCGAACGCGATCTGCACGCGCCGCGTGCACCGCACGGTGACCTCCACGCCGTCGGTCTCGGCCGACCAGGAGTCCAGCGAGGTGCCGCCCGCGGCGAGGGAGTCGGCGACCGCGGCCTGCGCGCCGCCGCGGGTCAGCGGCACCGTGCCGCCGGCGACGCCGCCGGCGTAGACGGCGGCCTCGTCCGCCCGGTTGGCCGCTGCCAGCGCGGCGGCGTCGCACACCCCCTGGACGGCGCGCTGTTCGAGGAACGCGTCGGAGGCGGCCACCGCGCCGAGGGCCATCAGCGCCGCGACGAGCCAGCACACGAGCACGAGGGGGAGCGACGACCCCCGCTCGGCAGACGACCGTCCAGTCTCGCGCACGCCGCGCAGCGTAGGTCGTCGTCCACCGACTGTGGACCGCGCTGGGGACGGGTGTGGACGGCTGGGGCCCCGCCCCGCCCGGCCGCGGCCCTCCCTGTGGACGGCCGGACGAACACCCTGGGGACCCATCCGTCACCCCCCTGGGTGACGGATCAAGGACGTTGCGTGACACACCGTAGCGACATCACGGTTCGTCACCCTGTCGTGATCGTCGGTGCTTGCCCCGAAGGAGTGACGGGAAGCAATGTCGCGGGTGCGGTCCGTACACCGACTGACGCTCTGTCCCCGCGCCCCGGGTGAAGCCCGCATCGAAGAGAGCCAGTTCTTCATGCCTGAGGAGGCGTCATGAACACGCAGCGTGAGATGGGTCGCGGGACGACGTGGGGTCGCGGCACGACGTGGGGTCGCGGGACGACGTGGGGCCGCGGCACGACCTGGGGTCGCGGGACCACCTGGGGGCGCTGAACCCGGACACGACTGACCGGAGGGGTCGGACCGTCTCTGGCGGTCTGACCCCTCCGGGTCATGTGCAATTCCTCGCTGGCGTCACTCGCTGTAGCCTCAGCGCCGCTCTGTCCCTCCTAGCGAGTCGGGTGACGTGACCAGTTCCGGGACTGCGCGGGTGGGACTCCGGAGGCCCCTGCCCCTGCCTGTGATCGCCGTCGTCGGCGTCGCAGTGGCGCTGGTCCTCGCCGTGCTGGTCTTCCCGTCCGCGCCGGCGCGCTTCGAGTGGCTGCCCCTGCTGGTGGTCGCAGCCGCCTTCGCCGTCACGGAGAGCGTGCAGCTCCGGTTCGACTTCCGGCAGCAGACCGTCCGCTGGTCGGTGACCGAGCTCGGGCTCACCATCGGGCTGGTCCACCTGGGCGGGCTGTGGATCGCGGTCGCGCGGGTGCTGGCGCTGGCCGTCACCTTCCTCGCCCGGCCCTACTCACCCGCCAAGGCCTGCTACAACGGCGCGGTCGCCGTGGCAGAGGCTGCCGTCTCCGTGGCGGTCGTCCAGGCGTTCCCCAGCTCGTCGTTGAGTGACCCGCGGTCCTGGGCGGCCCTGGTCGTCGCTGTGCTCGCCGCCGACCTGGCCAGCGCCGCGATGGTCGCACTGGCCATCCGTCTGTCGGGTGGCAGTCCGGGGCGCGAGTACTGGAGCGAGCAGCTGGTCCCGATCGTCGCGGTCGGTCCGTTCGCCGTCTCGGTCGCCGTCGTGACCATGCTGCTGCTGCCGCTCACGGCATGGGCCGCCGTCCTGATGCTGCCGGTGACCGCCGCGGTCGTGCTGCTCTTCCGCCGGTTCGCGGCGGTGTCCCGGGAGCGGCGGACCGTCGAGCAGGTCTACGACTTCGCCCGCCGCGTGGAGGCGCTCAGCCCCGACGACGAGGGCGTGCGCGAGATGGTCGCCGCGGTCCGGGAGCTGCTCAACGCCGAGCGCGTGGCCCTCTGGCTGCCGCCCTACCTGGACCAGGAGCCGCGACTCATCGTCGACACCGAGGACGGCGCCGCCTGGTACGAGGGGCCCGGCGACTCGGAGGACCTGGTCCGCCGGCGTGCCCTGGACCCGCGCTCGTCCGGGGCCGTGCTCGTCTCGGGCGCCCGCGCCGACGACGAGGAGCGGGCGGCCCTCGCGCGCCGCTGTGCGCACGAGGTGCTGGGCGCACCCATCGCGACCGCCGCGGGGGAGCCCGGGTACCTCGAGGTCTGCGACCGGCGCAGCGACCTGGTCACCTTCGCCGACGGCGAGCGCGCCGCCCTGGACTCGATGCTCACGCACGTCAACGCGGCCATCCGGCAGCAGCAGCTGCTGATCCAGATCCGCTACGACGCCGACCACGACCGGCTGACCGGCCTGCCCAACCGGCAGCGGCTGGTCACCGAGATCGACGAGCTCCTCGGCGCCGACCAGGTCACCGCCCGCGCCGGGCTGATCCTGGCCTCGCTGGACAACCACACCGAGATCGTCGACACGCTCGGGCACGCGGCCAGCGACGAGCTGCTGCTGGTCACCGCCGGCCTGCTGCGCGAGCACGCCCCCGCGCAGGCGGTGCTGGCCCGGATGGAGGGCGAGCAGTTCGCCGTCCTGCTGCCCGGGCTGTCGCTGGCCGCCACCGAGCGGGCCGCGCGGCGGCTGCGGGAGGCCACCTCGACCCGGGCCCGCGTCGCCGGCCTGGACCTCGAGGTCTCCCTCACCATCGGCGTCGCCGCGGCCCCCGTGCACGGCACCGACTCCGGCACCCTGATGCAGCGGGCCGACGTCGCGCTGCTGGCCGCGGCCGCGGGCGGCGGTGTCGCCAGCTACCACCCGGTGCTGGACCAGCAGAGCCTGCGCCGCCTCCAGCTGGGCACCGAGCTCGAGCAGGCGATGGCCGAGGGGCAGATCAGCGTCGTCTTCCAGCCGATCATCGACGCGCGGACGTCGGACATCGTCAGCGTGGAGACCCTCGTGCGCTGGGCGCACCCGCGCTACGGCGCCGTGGCCCCGGACGAGTTCATCCACCTGGCCGAGCAGATCGGCCGCATCGGGCCGCTCACCGACCACGTGCTCGACCTCGCGCTCGCCCGCTGCCGCAAGTGGCTGGACCAGGACATCTCGCTGTCGGTCTCGGTCAACCTCTCCGCGCGCTGCCTGGCCGAGCCCGACCTCGTGGAGCGGGTGTCCCGCGCGCTGCGCCGGCACGGCGTGCCGGGGGAGCTGCTGATCCTGGAGCTGACCGAGGGCAGCGTCGTCGACGACTCGGTGCGCAGCAGCACCGTGCTCGCCGACCTGCACGCACTCGGCCTGCGGCTGTCCATGGACGACTTCGGCACCGGGTACTCGTCGCTGTCGCAGCTGCGCCAGCTCCCCATCGACGAGGTCAAGATCGACAAGTCCTTCGTGCTGGGCATGTCCACCAGCCAGGGCGAGTCGTTCATCGCCCGGTCGATCATCGAGCTGGCGCACAACCTGGGCCTGCGGGTGGTCGCCGAGGGCGTGGAGGACGAGCTGACGCGCAACGCCCTCGCCGAGATGGGCTGCGACAAGCTGCAGGGCTTCCTCGTCAGCCGCCCGCTGCCCGACGACCGCCTGGAGAGCTGGCTGCTCGCCCGGGCCGGTGTCCGCTCGGCCGCGCCCGGCGCGACGCACCGGCGGCTGTTCGTCCGCACCTAGGTGGACCCCCGCCGACGGGGTGCCGACGGCGTCGGGTACAGTTCACGACGGCTCCGGCCACCGCCCCTTTAGCTCAGTCGGCAGAGCGTCTCCATGGTAAGGAGAAGGTCTACGGTTCGATTCCGTAAAGGGGCTCGTAGCAAGCAGTGACCCCGGCCCGGTCGCGAGACCGGGCCGCAGGTCATCCCGGCGGTGTAGCTCAGCCTGGTAGAGCAAGCGGCTCATAATCGCTGTGTCACCGGTTCAAGTCCGGTCACCGCTACTCCTGACGGACCCCGGTCGCCGGGGTCCGTCGTCGTGTGGGCGCCCCGCCCGCACCCGGGCCCCCGGGCCCGCCCGACAAGGCTGGGAGAGCACCCATGGCAGCCACCGACGTCCGTCCGAAGATCACCCTGGCCTGCCAGGAGTGCAAGAACCGGAACTACATCACCCGCAAGAACCGGCGCAACGACCCCGACCGGCTCGAGCTGAAGAAGTACTGCCCGCACGACCGCAAGCACACCGTGCACCGCGAGACCCGCTGACGCGGTAGCCCGCGAGGAACGCCGGAGAGGGCGGGGAGCATGACGCTGGACGCAGGACTGGTCGGGCGCAGCTACCCGCCCTCTGCCGTGTACGAGGTCGGCCGGGTGAAGATCGCCGAGTTCGCGGCGGCGCTCGGCTCGACCGACCCGGTGCACACCGACGTCGAGGCCGCCCGGGCCGCCGGCCACCCCGACGTGGTCGCCCCGCCGACGTTCGCGATCGCGCTGACCCTGTCCGCGGCCGGCGTCGTGGTCGAGGACCCGGACGTCGACCTGGACTACAGCCGCGTGGTGCACGGCGAGCAGCGCTTCGTCCACCACCGGCCGATCCGCGCCGGGGACCGCCTGGTCGCCACCCCGACCATCGAGGCGGTGCGCAGCATCGGTGGCAACGACCTGCTGACGACCCGGGTCGACGTCGCCACCGAGGACGGCGAGCCGGTGTGCTCGGCCACCTCGATGCTCGTGGCCCGGGGCGCCGCGTGAGCGCCCGCGTCCGCGCCGCGGACGTGGCGGTCGGCGCCGAGCTGCCCGAGCGCGTGTTCCCCGTGACGCGGGCCGACCTCGTCCGCTACGCGGGTGCCTCCGGGGACCTCAACCCCATCCACTGGAGCGACCGGGTGGCCACCTCGGTGGGCCTGCCCGGCGTCATCGCGCACGGGATGCTGACGATGGGCCTGGCGGGCCGGGCCGTGGCCGACTGGGCCGGCGACCCGGCCGCGCTGGTGGAGTACCAGGTGCGCTTCGGTCGTCCCGTGGTCGTGCCGGACGACGACACGGGCGCGGAGGTCACCGTCCGCGGCCGCGTCGCGGCCGTCCTCGACGAGCAGCGGGTCCGCGTCGACCTGACCGTCACCAGCGCCGGCGAGAAGGTCCTGTCGCTCGCGCGGGCCGTCGTCCGGCTGGCCTGACCGCGGTCGCGCGGCGGCCCTCCGGGCGGCCGTCGCCGGGCCGTTGGTCCGGCACCAGGACGGTCTGGGTACACTAGGTGTCCTGGGGTGTTCGACCCCGCCACCGGCGTGCCCCGGATCCCCTCGGGGAGACGGTGCCCGCGCGAGGCGAGGCGTCCCCCGGGCCCAGCTCAGGGCAGCAGTCCCGGGCACTAGGGGTGTAGCTCAATTGGCAGAGCAGCGGTCTCCAAAACCGCAGGCTGCAGGTTCAAGTCCTGTCACCCCTGCCCGTGCCGCCGGAGACCTCACCGGCGACCAGCACGCACAGCACCACGGACACGGCAGCACCGCCGAGGAACCAGCACCACCCCGCCGGCCACGACCCAGCGGCCGGGCCACCGACGACCAGGGCAGCGAGGCGCAGTGAGCGACGAGAAGCGCGGACGCGAGGACGACTCCCGCTCCGTCTCCGACGCGACCGACGAGCAGCTCGACCGCGAGGCCCCCGGGGTGGACGACGCCGCCGAGCTGGAGGCCGCCGAGGACGCCGTGGCCGAGGAGGCGGAGTCCGCCGAGGACAAGGTCGTCCCCCGCTCCGCGCGTCGCCGCGGCGGCCGGATCACCGCCGGCGACGAGGACGACGAGGACGAGCCGGCCGCCCCGCGGTCCCGCCGTCCCGCCCGCGAGCGAGGCGCGAGCCGGCCCTCCGGGCGTGCCGCCGAGGGCCAGGGCACCCGCTCCCGGGCGGCCGCCGAGCGGGCCCGCGCCGCCGAGACCCGGCAGCGGCGCAGCCTGCGGCGCTTCCTCCGCGAGGTCGTCGCCGAGCTCCGCAAGGTCATCTGGCCGGGGCGCCGTGAGCTGATCACCTACACGACCGTCGTCATCGTCTTCGTGACCTTCATCGTCGCGCTGGTCGCCGGCCTGGACCTCCTCTTCGCGCAGGGCGTGCTCGCCGTCTTCGGCTGACCGACCCCGCCCGCCGCACACGACGCAAAGGAAGCAACCTCCGTGACCGACCCCCGCGAGCCCTTCGAGACCGACAGCGCCGTCCCCTCCATCGACCTCGACGACGCCCGCGTCGACGAGTTCGGCAGCGTCGACCTCGAGACCGGCGCCGGGGAGACCGGTGCGGCCGAGGGCAGCACCGACACCGCCGACCAGGACACCGCCACCGCCGTGGCCGACGAGGTGCCCGACGTCGAGAGCGGCGACCCCGACACGCTGGCGTCGGACCCGCTGGTCGCGCCGGCCGCCGACGACGCCCCGGAGGACGCCGACCCGGTCGAGGCGCTGCGCAACCGGCTGAAGAGCCAGTTCGGCGACTGGTACGTCATCCACTCCTACGCCGGCTACGAGAACAAGGTGAAGACCAACCTCGAGTCGCGCATCCAGTCCCTGGACATGGAGGACTACATCTTCCAGATCGAGGTGCCCACCGAGGAGGTCACCGAGATCAAGAACGGCAAGCGGACGCAGGTCAACCGCAAGAAGCTGCCGGGCTACCTCCTGGTGCGCATGGACCTCAACGACGAGTCGTGGGGCGCGGTGCGCAACACCCCGGGCGTCACCGGCTTCGTCGGGGCCACCTCGCGCCCGTCGCCGCTGTCGATCGACGAGGTCGTCACGCTCCTGGCCCCGCCGGCCGTGCCGGTCGCGGCCAAGGCCGCCGAGCCGGGCGTCTCCGGTGGTACCGCGGTCGCGGCGCCCACCACGGTCGTGGACTTCGAGGTCGGCGAGTCGGTCACCGTCATGGACGGCCCGTTCGCCACCCTCCCGGCCACCATCAACGAGATCAACGCCGAGCAGCAGAAGCTGCAGGTGCTGGTGTCGATCTTCGGGCGCGAGACGCCCGTCGAGCTGTCGTTCACCCAGGTCAGCAAGATCTAGGACCCCCTCGCCCCCCGCACCTCGCACGCTCGGCGCGGGCCCCTGCGAGGGGGCCTTCCAGCCAAGACCAGGCACGTATCCCACGAAGAAGGAATGGAATGCCCCCCAGGAAGCGGTTGACCGCGGTCATCAAGCTCCAGATCAACGCCGGTGCGGCCACCCCCGCCCCGCCCGTGGGTCCGGCGCTCGGCCAGCACGGCGTCAACATCATGGAGTTCTGCAAGGCGTACAACGCCGCGACGGAGTCGCAGCGCGGCAACGTCATCCCGGTCGAGATCTCGGTCTTCGAGGACCGCTCGTTCACCTTCGTCACCAAGACCCCGCCGGCCGCGCGCATGCTGCTCAAGGCCGCCGGTGTCGAGAAGGGGTCCGGCGAGCCGCACAAGACCAAGGTCGCCACCGTCACCCGTGACCAGGTCCGCGAGATCGCGCAGACCAAGATGCAGGACCTCAACGCCAACTCGCTCGACGAGGCGGAGAAGATCATCGCCGGCACCGCCCGGTCGATGGGCATCACCGTCCAGGGCTGAGCCCCGGGCCGCCCCGACCGGCGGCCGCACGCACCACCCGGTGCCCACACGGGCACCGGCAGCACCCGTGGGAGGGCCGGCCAGGCCCGCGCACCACGAGACTCCCGCGCCGCGGCGCGGGGGAGAGGACACCACCATGGCCAAGCACGGCAAGAAGTACCGCGAGGCGGCCGCCAAGGTCGACCGGGACGCCCTGTACAGCCCGCTGCAGGCGGCGGGTCTGGCGAAGGAGACCTCGCCGACCGCCTACGACGCCACCGTCGAGGTGGCCATGCGCCTGGGCGTCGACCCGCGCAAGGCCGACCAGATGGTGCGCGGCACCGTCAACCTGCCCCACGGCACCGGCAAGACCGCCCGCGTCATCGTCTTCGCGACCGGCGACAAGGCCGCCGAGGCCGAGGCCGCCGGCGCCGACGTCGTCGGCTCGGACGACCTGATCGAGCGCATCCAGGGCGGTTTCCTGGACTTCGACGCGGCGATCGCCACCCCCGACCAGATGGCCAAGGTCGGCCGCATCGCGCGCATCCTCGGTCCCCGCGGCCTGATGCCGAACCCGAAGACCGGCACCGTGACCCCCGACGTCACCAAGGCCGTCAACGACATCAAGGGCGGGAAGATCAACTTCCGCGTCGACAAGCAGGCCAACCTGCACCTGGTGATCGGCAAGGCGTCCTTCGACGAGGCCAAGCTGGTCGAGAACTACGCCGCCGCGCTCGACGAGGTGCTGCGTGCCAAGCCCGCCGCCGCCAAGGGTCGGTACCTGAAGAAGGTCACCATCTCGACCACCATGGGCCCCGGCATCCCGGTCGACCCGAACCGGACGCGCAACCTCACGGTGGACGAGCCCACCGCCTGACGCGCCGCCACCGTCCCCGCCGGGACGGCCGGCACCCCGCAGGGCCCCGCAGCGCACCGCGCCGCGGGGCCCTGCTGCGTCCCGAGGGGTGGGCGCCGCCCCCCGCCGCGGATGCCGTACAGTGGTCGCCGTTCCCCCCACGACCGCTGGTCGTCGCACGTCCGCGTGCGATCGAAGGTCCCGGATCACCCGGGCGGCCCGCGCAGGAGGACGGTTCGATCGCGGGGCGCTCGCCGCTCCCGCCCTCGCCCCGTGCGCCTGCGCCGGGGCGTTCCTCGTCTCCGGGCCCCGATCGCCCGTCGTCGTGCACCGTCCGGTGGTCACCCGACAGACGAGAGGAGGCCCCGTGCCCACGCAGGCCAAGGCCGTGGTGATCGACGAGATCACCGAGCGGTTCCAGAAGTCCAGCGCGGCAGTGCTCACCGAGTACCGCGGGCTCACCGTGGCGCAGCTGACCCAGCTGCGTCGTTCCCTCGGTGCGGGCAGCAGCTACGCCGTCGTCAAGAACACCCTGACGAAGCGGGCGGCGGACTCGGTCGGGCACACCGACCTGGGCCCGCTGCTGAACGGCCCGACGGCCATCGCCTTCATCGAGGGCGACGTCGTCGAGGCCGCCAAGGCCATCCGTGACTTCGCGCGCGCCAACCCGCTGCTCGTCGTCAAGGGCGGCGTGGTTGAGGGCCGCACGGTCACGCCCGCCGAGGTCACCGCCCTCGCCGACGTCGAGCCGCGCGAGGTGCTCCTGGCCAAGCTGGCCGGCGCGATGAAGGGCAACCTGACCAAGGCCGCCGGCCTGTTCCAGGCCCCGCTGTCGCAGGTCGCCCGCCTGGCCGAGGCGCTCAAGGAGAAGAAGCCCGCCGAGGCTGCCGACTCCTCTGCTGCTGACACCACCCCCGACACCGCTGACGCCGCCGACGCCGCGGCCAGCGACGACTGACCCAGAAGGAGATCGACATGGCCAAGCTTTCCACCACCGAGCTGCTGGACGCGTTCAAGGAGATGACCCTCCTCGAGCTGTCCGACTTCGTGAAGCAGTTCGAGGAGACCTTCGAGGTCACCGCCGCTGCCCCCGTCGCCGTCGCGGCCGCCCCGGCCGCCGGTGGCGCCGGTGGCGACGGTGGCGCGGGCGCTGCCGAGGAGCAGGACGAGTTCGACGTCATCCTCGAGAACGCCGGTGACAAGAAGATCCAGGTCATCAAGGAGGTGCGCGGCCTGACCTCGCTCGGCCTCAAGGAGGCCAAGGACCTGGTCGACGGCGCGCCGAAGCCGGTCCTGGAGAAGGTCGCCAAGGACGCCGCCGAGAAGGCCAAGGCCGCTCTCGAGGGCGCCGGCGCCACCGTCACCGTCAAGTGACCCCTCCCCGGCGACCCCGCGTCGCCGGGTAGCACCACCGCTGTACCGCAGAGGCCGTCCTCCCCCCGGGGAGGGCGGCCTCTGCCGCGTCCGGCGGCGGGCCGGCCGGGACGGCGACGGGTCCACCTCGCGGGGGCCGGCCCGGCGTGGCGACTGCCGGGACGCCCCGGGCCTGGCATCATCGACGCGGCACTCCCGCCCCTGGCGGAGCGTCGCTGGTCCTTCCCGGGGTGGTGTCGGTGATCACCGCCCCCGACGTGGACAGTGCGCTGGAGCAGGGGTAGGGTTCCCTGTTGCGCTGCCCCCTGACTGCTTGCCCGCCGAGACGGGTCACCTGGGGTGCCCGGGGGGCCTCTCCCGAGCACCCCGCCGACCGTTGGTGCTGGCCTCGCCGCAGGCCGGGTGCAGCCCCGCCGAAACCGACGACGACCCAGGACGAACCCGCACCGACCGCCCGCACGTCGTGAGGTCCTTGGAAGGACGCATCTTGGCAGGCTCCCGCCCCACCAGCATCTCCGCAGGCACCACCGAGTCACCCACCCCGCAGAGCACCACCCCGCAGTCCGGCCCCCGCACCGGCGAGGCCGACCAGCAGAAGATCCCGGGCGCGCCGCTCCGCGTCTCCTTCGCCAAGATCAGCGAGCCGCTCGAGGTGCCGGACCTCCTGGCCCTGCAGACCGCCTCGTTCGACTGGCTGATCGGCAGCCCCGAGTGGCGGGCCACCCTCTCGCCCGAGGAGCAGGCCGCGGCCGTCGGCGGTCTGGCCGAGATCCTCGAGGAGATCTCCCCGATCGAGGACTTCAGCGGTTCGATGTCGCTGTCCTTCTCCAACCCGCGCTTCGAGGACGTCAAGGCGTCCCTCGAGGAGTGCAAGGACAAGGACATGACCTACGCGGCGCCGCTGTTCGTCACCGCCGAGTTCATGAACAACACCACCGGCGAGATCAAGAGCCAGACGGTGTTCATGGGCGACTTCCCGATCATGACGAACAAGGGCACCTTCGTCATCAACGGGACCGAGCGCGTCGTCGTCTCGCAGCTCGTCCGCAGCCCCGGCGTCTACTTCGACAAGACCCTGGACAAGACGTCGGACAAGGACGTCTTCAGCGCCAAGGTCATCCCCAGCCGTGGTGCGTGGCTGGAGTTCGACGTCGACAAGCGCGACACCGTCGGCGTCCGCATCGACCGCAAGCGCCGCCAGCCGGTCACCGTCCTGCTCAAGGCCCTGGGCTGGACCGAGGACCGCATCCGCGAGCACTTCCAGTGGTCGCCCACGGTGCTGGCCACGCTCGAGAAGGACCACATCGCCGGCCAGGACGAGGCCCTGCTCGACATCTACCGCAAGCTGCGTCCGGGCGAGCCGCCGACGCGCGAGTCGGCCCAGGCGCTGCTGGAGAATCTCTTCTTCAACCCCAAGCGCTACGACCTGGCGAAGGTCGGCCGCTACAAGGTCAACAAGAAGCTGGGCGTCTCGGTGCCGCAGAGCACCAACACGCTGACCGAGGACGACATCGTCGCCACGATCGAGTACGTCGTCCGCCTGCACGCGGGCGACGCGGACCACGGCGTCGACGACATCGACCACTTCGGCAACCGTCGCCTGCGCACGGTCGGCGAGCTGATCCAGAACCAGATCCGGGTCGGCCTCTCCCGCATGGAGCGCGTCGTCCGCGAGCGGATGACGACCCAGGACGTCGAGGCGATCACGCCGCAGACCCTGATCAACATCCGGCCGGTCGTCGCCTCCATCAAGGAGTTCTTCGGCACCAGCCAGCTGTCCCAGTTCATGGACCAGACCAACCCGCTCGCGGGCCTGACCCACAAGCGCCGCCTGTCGGCGCTGGGTCCGGGTGGTCTGTCCCGCGAGCGGGCCGGCATGGAGGTCCGCGACGTGCACCCCAGCCACTACGGCCGGATGTGCCCGATCGAGACCCCGGAAGGCCCGAACATCGGCCTGATCGGCTCGTTGTCGTCCTTCGGCCGGGTCAACGCGTTCGGCTTCATCGAGACGCCGTACCGCCGCGTGGACAACGGCGTGGTCACCGACACGATCGACTACCTGACCGCCGACGAGGAGGACCGCTTCGTCGTCGCCCAGGCCAACTCGCCGCTGGACGCCCAGGGCCGGTTCGCCGAGGACCGCGTCCTGGTCCGCACCAAGGGCGGTGAGGTCGACTACCTGTCGCCCGAGAACGTCGACTACATGGACGTCTCGCCGCGGCAGATGACCTCGGTCGCGACGGCGATGATCCCGTTCCTCGAGCACGACGACGCCAACCGCGCGCTCATGGGCGCGAACATGCAGCGCCAGGCCGTCCCGCTGCTGCGCAGCGAGGCCCCGCTGGTCGGCACCGGCATGGAGCTGCGTGCCGCCGTCGACGCCGGTGACGTGGTCGTGGCCGAGAAGGCCGGCGTGGTCGAGGACTCCACCGCCGACTACGTGACCGTCATGGCCGACGACGGCACCCGGCAGACCTACCGGCTGCTGAAGTTCCGCCGCTCGAACCAGGGCACCTCGATCAACCAGACCCCCGTCGTCGACGAGGGGCAGCGGGTCGAGGTCGGCCAGGTCATCGCCGACGGCCCGTGCACCGACCAGGGCGAGATGGCGCTGGGCAAGAACCTGCTCGTCGCCTTCATGCCGTGGGAGGGCCACAACTACGAGGACGCGATCATCCTGTCGCAGCGCCTCGTGCAGGACGACGTCCTGTCCTCGATCCACATCGAGGAGTTCGAGGTCGACGCCCGCGACACCAAGCTCGGTGCCGAGGAGATCACCCGGGACATCCCGAACGTCTCCGAGGAGGTCCTCGCCGACCTCGACGAGCGCGGCATCATCCGCATCGGTGCCGAGGTCGTCCCCGGCGACATCCTCGTCGGCAAGGTCACGCCCAAGGGCGAGACCGAGCTGACCCCCGAGGAGCGGCTGCTGCGCGCGATCTTCGGTGAGAAGGCCCGCGAGGTCCGCGACACGTCGCTGAAGGTCAAGCACGGTGAGTCCGGCAAGGTCATCGGCGTCCGCGTGTTCTCCCGCGAGGACGGCGACGAGCTGCCCGCCGGCGTCAACGAGCTGATCCGGGTCTACGTCGCCCAGATGCGCAAGATCTCCGACGGCGACAAGCTCGCCGGGCGCCACGGCAACAAGGGCGTCATCGCGAAGATCCTGCCGCAGGAGGACATGCCCTTCCTCGAGGACGGCACCCCGGTCGACATCGTGCTCAACCCGCTGGGCGTGCCCGGCCGGATGAACGTCGGGCAGGTGCTGGAGACCCACCTCGGGTGGGTCGCGAAGTCCGGCTGGCAGGTCGAGGGCACCCCGGAGTGGGCGGCCAACCTGCCCGAGCGGGCGCGCTCGGCGGAGCCGGGCACCCGCACGGCGACGCCGGTGTTCGACGGCGCCAAGGAGGACGAGATCGTCGGCCTCCTCGAGTCGACGATCCCGAACCGGGACGGGCAGCGCATGGTCGCCCCCACCGGCAAGGCGCGGCTGTTCGACGGCCGGTCCGGCGAGCCCTTCCCCGAGCCGATCTCCGTGGGCTACGTCTACATCCTGAAGCTGCTGCACCTGGTCGACGACAAGATCCACGCCCGGTCGACCGGCCCCTACTCGATGATCACGCAGCAGCCGCTGGGTGGTAAGGCGCAGTTCGGTGGCCAGCGCTTCGGTGAGATGGAGTGCTGGGCGATGCAGGCCTACGGCGCGGCCTACGCGCTGCAGGAGCTGCTGACCATCAAGTCCGACGACATCCTCGGCCGCGTCAAGGTGTACGAGGCGATCGTCAAGGGCGAGAACATCCCCGAGCCGGGCATCCCGGAGTCGTTCAAGGTGTTGCTCAAGGAGCTCCAGTCGCTGTGCCTCAACGTCGAGGTGCTGTCCGGCGACGGGCAGGCGATCGAGCTGCGCGACACCGACGACGAGGTGTTCCGGGCCGCGGAGGAGCTGGGCATCGACCTGTCCCGCCGCGAGCCCTCCAGCGTCGAGGACGTCTGATCGGCCGCCGGCCGGCCCGTCGCCGCGGGCCGGCCGGCGCCCCTCGACCACAAGACAAACAGCAGTAACCGAGCCCCGGGAAAGGGGTCCCCTTGCTCGACGTCAACTTCTTCGACGAGTTGCGCATCGGCCTGGCCAGTGGCGACGACATCCGCCAGTGGTCGCACGGTGAGGTGAAGAAGCCCGAGACCATCAACTACCGGACGCTGCGCCCGGAGAAGGACGGTCTCTTCTGCGAGAAGATCTTCGGTCCCACGCGGGACTGGGAGTGCTACTGCGGCAAGTACAAGCGGGTCCGGTTCAAGGGCATCATCTGCGAGCGCTGCGGCGTCGAGGTGACCCGCGCCAAGGTGCGTCGTGAGCGGATGGGCCACATCGAGCTGGCCGCCCCGGTCACCCACATCTGGTTCTTCAAGGGCGTCCCGTCGCGCCTGGGCTACCTGCTCGACCTGGCGCCCAAGGACCTCGAGAAGATCATCTACTTCGCGGCCTACCTGATCACCTCGGTGGACGACGAGTCGCGCCACCGCGACCTGCCGACCATCGAGGCGGAGATCAGCGCCGAGAAGTCGAACCTGGAGAACCGCCGCGACTCCGACGTGGAGACCCGCCAGCAGAAGCTGGAGGCCGACCTCGCCGAGCTCGAGGCCGAGGGTGCCAAGTCCGATGTGCGCCGCAAGGTGCGCGAGGGCGGCGAGCGCGAGATGCGCCAGATCCGCGACCGCGCGCAGCGGGAGATCGACCGCCTCGAGGAGGTGCTCGACACCTTCCGCAAGCTCGAGGTGAAGCAGCTCATCGCCGACGAGGGCCTCTACCGCGAGCTGCGCGACCGCTTCGGTGAGTACTTCGAGGGCGGCATGGGCGCCGCGGCGCTGCAGAAGCTGCTCGCCGACTTCGACCTCGACGCCGAGGCCGCCTCGCTGCGCGACACCATCCGCAACGGCAAGGGGCAGCGCAAGCTGCGGGCCCTCAAGCGGCTCAAGGTCGTCGCGGCGTTCCAGCAGACCCGCAACTCGCCCATGGGCATGGTGCTGGACTGCGTCCCGGTCATCCCGCCGGACCTGCGCCCCATGGTGCAGCTCGACGGTGGCCGCTTCGCCACCAGCGACATGAACGACCTGTACCGCCGGGTCATCAACCGGAACAACCGGCTCAAGCGCCTGCTCGACCTCGGTGCGCCCGAGATCATCGTGAACAACGAGAAGCGGATGCTGCAGGAGTCCGTGGACGCGCTGTTCGACAACGGCCGTCGCGGCCGGCCGGTCACCGGCCCGGGCAACCGTCCCCTGAAGTCCCTGAGCGACCTGCTCAAGGGCAAGCAGGGCCGGTTCCGGCAGAACCTGCTCGGCAAGCGCGTCGACTACTCCGGCCGTTCGGTCATCGTCGTCGGCCCGCAGCTGAAGCTGCACCAGTGCGGTCTGCCCAAGCAGATGGCGCTGGAGCTGTTCAAGCCCTTCGTGATGAAGCGGCTGGTGGACCTCAACCACGCGCAGAACATCAAGTCCGCCAAGCGGATGGTGGAGCGCGCGCGGCCGGTCGTGTGGGACGTGCTCGAGGAGGTCATCACCGAGCACCCGGTGCTGCTCAACCGCGCGCCGACCCTGCACCGCCTGGGCATCCAGGCGTTCGAGCCGCAGCTGGTCGAGGGCAAGGCCATCCAGATCCACCCGCTCGTCTGCACCGCGTTCAACGCGGACTTCGACGGTGACCAGATGGCCGTGCACCTGCCGCTGTCGGCCGAGGCGCAGGCCGAGGCCCGCATCCTCATGCTGTCCAGCAACAACATCCTGAGCCCGGCCGACGGTCGCCCGATCACCGCGCCGACCCAGGACATGGTGCTGGGCCTGTACCACCTGACGACCCTGGTGGCCAGCGGCCAGGAGGCCGACGGCGGCCAGCCGGCGGCGTTCTCGTCGACGGCCGAGGCGATCATGGCCTACGACAAGGGCTCGCTGGGTCTGCAGGAGCGGGCCTGGATCCGCCTGGACGAGGTCTTCGGCGTCGACAACGGCCCGAAGAACCCGGGCTGGGAGCAGCCGGAGGACTGGACGCCGGGCGCCCCCGCGCGCGTGCTCACCAGCCTCGGCCGGGTGCTGTTCAACGAGGCCCTGCCCGAGGACTACCGCTTCGTCAACTACCAGGTGCCGAAGAAGGAGCTCGGGGCGATCGTCAACGACCTCGCCGAGCGCTACCCCAAGGTGCAGGTGGCGGCGACGCTGGACGCCCTCAAGTCGGCCGGTTTCCACTGGGCGACCCGCGCGGGCATCACGATCGCCATCGACGACGTCGTCACCCCGCCGGCGAAGCAGGCGATCCTGGACCGGCACGAGGAGGAGGCCCGCGGCGTCGAGCGCCAGTACGAGCGCGGACTCATCACCGACGCCGAGCGGCGTGGCGAGCTGATCGAGATCTGGACCCGCGCGCGGGCCGAGGTCAGTGAGGCGATGGTCGAGAACTTCCCGACCACCAACCCCGTCTGGGTCATGGTCAACTCGGGCGCCCGAGGCAACATGATGCAGATCAGCCAGATCGCCGGCATGCGTGGCCTGGTGGCCAACCCGAAGGGCGAGATCATCCCGCGGCCGATCAAGGCCAACTTCCGGGAGGGTCTGTCGGTGCTGGAGTACTTCATCTCCACGCACGGTGCCCGCAAGGGTCTGGCCGACACCGCGCTGCGCACCGCCGACTCCGGCTACCTCACCCGCCGGCTGGTCGACGTCTCCCAGGACGTCATCATCCGTGAGGAGGACTGCGGCACCGAGCGCGGCGTGATCATGCCCATCGGCACGGTCGTCGACGGCAAGGTGACGCGGGACGCGCACGTGGAGACCAGCGTGTACGCCCGCGCGCTGGCCGCCGACGTGGTGGCCGCGGACGGCACGCTCGTCGCCCAGGCCGGTGCGGACCTCGGTGACGTGCTCATCGCCGCCCTGGTCGACGCCGGCGTGCACGAGGTCAAGGTCCGCTGCGTGCTGACCTGCGAGTCGCTGCTGGGCACCTGCGCCACCTGCTACGGCCGCTCGCTGGCGACCGGCAAGCTGGTGGACGTCGGTGAGGCGGTCGGCATCATCGCCGCCCAGTCCATCGGCGAGCCCGGCACCCAGCTGACGATGCGCACCTTCCACACCGGTGGTGTCGCGGGTGAGGACATCACCCACGGTCTGCCGCGTGTCGTGGAGCTCTTCGAGGCCCGCGTCCCCAAGGGCAAGGCCCCGATCGCCGAGCTGGCCGGCACCGTCCGGATCGAGGACGGCGAGCAGTTCCGCAAGCTCACGATCACCCCGGACGACGGCTCCGACGAGGTCGTCATCGACAAGCTGTCGCGCCGGTCGCGGCTGCGGGTCGAGGACGGCGCCCACGTCGAGGTCGGCGAGCAGCTCACCGAGGGTGCGGTGGACCCGCACGAGGTGCTGCGGATCATGGGCCCGCGCGAGGTGCAGCTGCACCTGGTCCGCGAGGTCCAGGAGGTCTACCGCAGCCAGGGCGTGTCGATCCACGACAAGCACATCGAGGTGATCATCCGCCAGATGCTGAAGCGGGTGACCATCATCGACTCGGGCGCCACGGAGTTCCTGCCGGGCGCGCTGGTCGAGCGGACGCTGTTCGAGACCGAGAACCGTCGCGTCGTCGCCGAGGGCGGCGAGCCGGCCTCGGCCCGTCCGGTGCTCATGGGCATCACGAAGGCCTCGCTCGCCACCGAGTCGTGGCTGTCGGCCGCCTCCTTCCAGGAGACGACCAAGGTGCTCACCGACGCCGCCATCCAGGGCAAGAGCGACAGCCTGCTCGGCCTCAAGGAGAACGTGATCATCGGGAAGCTGATCCCGGCCGGTACGGGCATCAGCCGCTACCGGAACATCACGGTCGAGCCGACCGAGGAGGCCCGCGCCGCCGTCTACACGATGGCCGGGTACGACGACGGGCAGTACTACAGCCCCGACGTCTTCGGCTCCGGCACCGGCGAGGCCGTGCGCCTGGAGGAGTACGACTGGCGCGGGTGATGACACCCGGCTGAACGACGAGGGCCCCGCAGGTCATGACCTGCGGGGCCCTCGCGCGTCTGCGTCATGTGACGCAATGGGCGGTGGCTACCGGTCGCAGAGCTCCCGCATCGTCGCGACGGTCTTCAGCCGGTTCTCCGGGGTGTCGTCGAGCGGCTGCAGCGCGAGCGTGGTCACGCCCGCCTCGCGGAAGGCCGCGATGCGCTCGGCGACGTAGCTCTCGGACCCGATGAGCGAGACCGCCCGCACCAGCTCCTCGGGCAGCGCCGCCGCGGCCTCGTCCTTGCGGCCCGACAGGTAGAGGTCCTGCACGGTGGCCGCGGCGTCGGCGAACCCGTAGCGGACGGCGAGGTCGTTGTAGAAGTTCTTCCCCCGCGCCCCCATGCCGCCCACGTACAGGGCCAGCTGCGGCCGGACCAGGTCGTGCATCGCGTCGACGTCGTCCCCGATGGCGACCGCGACCCCGACGACGACCTGCAGGTCGCCCAGCGCGGGGTCGCGCTTGGCCTTGCCGGCCGCCAGGGCCTCGCCCCAGACCGCGCCCGCCCGCTCCGGCATGAAGAAGATCGGCTCCCACGCCTCGGCGATCTCCGCGGCGAGCTCCACGTTCTTCGGCCCGAGGGCGGCCAGCATGACGGGGACCCGGTCGCGCACGGGGGTGTTGATGAGCTTCAGCGGCTTGCCCAGCCCGGTGCCCTGGCCGTCCGGGAGCGGCAGCGGGTACTTCGGCCCCGCGTACTCGAGTCGCTCGCGGCGCCAGACCTTCCGGCAGATCTCGACGATCTCGCGGGTGCGCTGCAGCGGGGCGTCGTAGGGGACGCCGTGCCAGCCCTCGATGACCTGCGGCCCCGAGGCGCCCAGGCCCAGGGTGAACCGGCCGTCGGAGACGTGGTCCAGCCCGGCCGCCGTCATGGCGATCAGGGCAGGGGTGCGGCTGTAGATGGGGAGGATGGCGCTCATCAGCTCCACCCGCTCCGTGACCGCGGCGAGGTAGCCCAGTTGGCTGACCGCGTCGAAGGTGTAGACCTCCGCGACCGATGCGATGTCGAGCCCGGCGGCCTCGAGGTCGCGGATCTCGTCCGCGGTCTCGCGGAAGCCGCCGCTGTAGCTGGCCTGGATGCCGATGCGCACGTGCCCTCCCGGGGTCGTCGGCGCCCTCGTCGGCGCCGGGACGACCGTATCGGCGCCGGGCTCACATCGGCCGGACGACCCCGACCACCTGGGTGACCACGCGCACCCCGTCGACGTCGGTCGGCACCAGCCCGGCGGCCACGGGGTCGGCCAGGTCGACCTTCACGACGTAGCCGGCGCCGCGGCGGGCGAGCCCGATGCCGACGATCTCTGGGACGTCCGCGAGCCGTGCGCTCAGGGTGCTCTTGGCGGCACGGGCGGAGTCGCGATCGGTCACCCCTCCATGGTGCGCCACTCCCGCCCCCGGGGACAGGCCCCGGAGGGGGAGATCTGCCTGATCCGGGCCGTCAGCCCATCCACTGCACGCCGAGGACGTCGAGCACGGTGGCCAGCGGGCTGGCGTAGGTGACCCCGCCGCCCTGGCTCCCCCCGACCTCGCTGCCGGCGAACAGCAGCGCGAGCGGCGCCCGGTCGCGGCTCCGCCAGATCACCGAGCCGCTGTCGCCGCCCGCGCTGAAGGCGCCGTGCCGCCCCTCGATCTCGATCTGCCCGTCGAACCGGTGGACGGCGTCGTCGTACTGGACCGCGACCCCGTCGACCTCGACGGCGGTGATGCGCCCCCGGGTGTGCCCCGTGGTCCGCCCGAGCTTCTCGACGTCCTCGTCGGGGTCGACGTCGTCCGCCGGGGGCACGGTGCCGGCGAGCGGACCGCCGGGCCGGCCGGAGGGGTCGACCGCCACGCCGTCGTCCAGGACGGCCACGGCGGCGTCCACGAGCACCGGGCCGGGGGAGAGGCGGGCGAACCGGGTCAGCGTGGCGACGCGGTCCCCGGCGGCGCCGCCGTCGGCGGGGCCCGGCTGCAGCACCGCGTCGCCCACCTCCGCGGCGTCACTGGCGGCCAGGACGTGGTTGTTGGACAGGATCGCGGTGCGCCCGCCGGCGCGGACGAACCCGCCGAGGGTCCCCGCGGTCACGGCGGTGTGGGCCACGGACAGCCCCGGTCGCAGCGGGCGCACCCGCTGCTGCAGGTCGGCCGGCGACGGGGACAGGGCGGGGGAGGGGAGGGCCCGCACCGGACCGATGACACGGACGTCCACCTGGGCCCGGACCGCGTCGTCGACGCCGTCGAGCAGGAGGACGGCGTCCTCGGGCAGGGCCACCCGGATGGCGAGGTGGGCCCGGTCCGGGCCGACCAGGGCCAGCCCCAGGGCGGGCGGGAACCACACGCGGTCGGGGCCGAGGTCGCTGGCCCGCGCCCGCGGGCCCTCCCAGCCGGCCACCTGTGCCCGCAGGTGCGCCTTCAGCTCCCGCGCCGAGTCGATCTGCACCGTTCCCCCTCGCTCCACGGCCGTCGCCGTGGGTGTGCGTCCTGGCACCGACGGTAGGGCGGGGGTCCGACAGTCGCCGCGTGCGCGAGGGCCGGCCGCCGCCCGCGGCCGGCCGGTACAGTCCCCGCCGTCGGCATGCGCCGGTTCCCGGCGTCGGGAATGGACCCGGCCGGCAGGCGTTGACAGGGGACGAGCCCGCTGTGAGCGAGGCCGCCTCGTCGACATGGGGACCCGGTTTGCACCGGGCTCTGCGGCGCGAGTATCGTGGTCAGCCGTGCCCAGGGTGCCCTGGGCCTGCTCCCGTTCGCGGTGCGCTCGCCGACAGGTTGGTGGCGCCGAGTCGCGGGGGGCGACCGATCCGGTTGGCAGCGCCCGACCGGTCCCGGGAAGGGCGACACGCCCGACCGCGGGGACCGGCGGCAGGACGCGGCCTGGGCGGATCGACCCGAGCAGGCCGGCACCCGGCACGACAGAGCACCGACCGACAGCACGACCCAGCGCAGGTAGGAGATCCAGGCCCCTCATGCCCACGATCAACCAGCTGGTCCGCAAGGGCCGCGAGGACAAGGTCGAGAAGACCAAGACCCCGGCGCTGAAGGGTTCCCCTCAGCGTCGCGGCGTGTGCACCCGCGTGTACACGACGACCCCGAAGAAGCCGAACTCGGCACTGCGCAAGGTCGCCCGCGTCCGTCTCACCAGTGGCATCGAGGTCACCGCCTACATCCCCGGTGTCGGCCACAACCTCCAGGAGCACTCGATGGTGCTCGTGCGCGGCGGTCGTGTGAAGGACCTCCCGGGCGTGCGCTACAAGATCATCCGCGGCTCGCTGGACACGCAGGGTGTCCGCAACCGCAAGCAGGCTCGCAGCCGGTACGGCGCGAAGAAGGAGAAGAGCTGACATGCCCCGCAAGGGTCCCGCTCCCCGCCGCCCCCTCGTCGCCGACCCGGTCTACCAGTCGCCGCTGGTCACCCAGCTGGTGAACAAGGTCCTGGTGGACGGCAAGCGCTCGGTCGCCGAGGCCATCGTCTACGGCGCCCTCGAGGGCTGCCGCGCCAAGACCGACACCGACCCGGTCGTCACGCTCAAGCGCGCGCTGGACAACGTCAAGCCGGCCCTCGAGGTCCGCAGCCGCCGCGTCGGTGGTGCGACCTACCAGGTCCCGGTCGAGGTCCGCGCCTCGCGCAGCACCACGCTGGGTCTGCGCTGGCTGATCCAGTACAGCCGCGCCCGCCGCGAGAAGACGATGACCGAGCGCCTCATGAACGAGCTGCTCGACGCGAGCAACGGTCTGGGAGCCGCGGTCAAGCGCCGCGAGGACACCCACAAGATGGCCGAGTCCAACAAGGCCTTCGCGCACTACCGCTGGTAGTCGCCCCCGCTGGTGACACCCCGTCCACCAGCACGCCGCGGCCCGTTCCGGGCCACCCCCGGAACGCCGACGCGGACCCAAGCACAGAGGAGTAGGAATGGCCGACAGCCAGGCCCAGCTCGCCAAGACCCGCAACATCGGGATCATGGCGCACATCGACGCGGGCAAGACGACGACGACCGAGCGCATCCTCTTCTACACCGGTATCAACTACAAGATCGGTGAGGTCCACGACGGCGCGGCCACGATGGACTGGATGGAGCAGGAGCAGGAGCGCGGCATCACCATCACGTCGGCCGCGACGAAGTGCACCTGGAACGACCACGACATCAACATCATCGACACCCCGGGGCACGTCGACTTCACCGTCGAGGTGGAGCGGTCCCTGCGCGTGCTCGACGGTGCGGTCGCGGTCTACGACGGTGTCGCCGGCGTGGAGCCGCAGACCGAGCAGGTCTGGCGGCAGGCCGAGAAGTACGGCGTCCCGCGCATGTGCTTCGTCAACAAGCTCGACCGCACGGGTGCCGACTTCTTCCGCTGCGTCGACATGATGGTCGACCGGCTGGCCGCCAACCCGGCCGTGCTGCAGCTGCCGATCGGTGCCGAGGCCGACTTCATCGGCGTCGTCGACCTGGTCGGCATGCGGGCGCTCACCTGGCGCGGTGAGACCAAGATGGGCGAGGACTACGCCGTCGAGGAGATCCCCGCGGAGATGGCCGACCAGGCCGCCGAGTACCGCGAGAAGCTGCTCGAGACGATCGCCGAGACCGACGACGAGCTCATGGAGGCCTACCTCGGCGGCGAGGAGATCTCCGTCGAGCGCCTCAAGGCCGCGATCCGCGCCGCCACGATCGCCGCGAAGGTGAACCCGGTCCTCACCGGCACCGCCTTCAAGAACAAGGGCGTGCAGCCCCTGCTCGACGCGGTCGTGGACTACCTGCCGAGCCCGCTCGACATCGAGTCGATCGTCGGGACGGCGATGGACGGCGAGACCGAGGTGCTGCGGCACGCGGACGAGTCCGAGCCGTTCTCCGCGCTGGCCTTCAAGATCCAGACCGACCAGCACCTGGGCAAGCTGACCTACGTCCGCGTGTACTCCGGGAAGCTCTCCTCCGGTTCGCCGGTGCTCAACAGCACCAAGGACCGCAAGGAGCGGATCGGCAAGATCTACCAGATGCACGCCAACAAGCGCGAGGAGCGCGAGGGCGTGGGCGCCGGCCAGATCGTCGCCGTCGTCGGCCTGAAGCAGACCACCACCGGTGACACGCTCTGCGACCCGCAGAACCCCGTCATCCTGGAGTCGATGACCTTCCCCGCCCCCGTCATCTCGGTCGCCATCGAGCCGAAGACCAAGGGTGACCAGGAGAAGCTCGGCACGGCGATCCAGAAGCTCGCCGAGGAGGACCCGACCTTCCAGGTCCGCCTGGACGAGGAGACCGGCCAGACCGTCATCTCCGGCATGGGCGAGCTCCACCTGGAGATCCTCGTCGACCGCATGCGGCGCGAGTTCAAGGTCGAGGCCAACGTCGGCAAGCCGCAGGTGGCCTACCGCGAGACGATCCGCAAGACCGTCGAGAAGGTCGACTACACGCACAAGAAGCAGACCGGTGGCTCCGGCCAGTTCGCGAAGGTGCAGGTGACCCTGGCCCCGCTGGAGATCAGCGGCGACTCGGCCACCTACGAGTTCGAGAACGCCGTCACCGGTGGTCGCATCCCGAAGGAGTACATCCCCTCGGTCGACCAGGGCATCCAGGACGCCATGCAGTACGGCATCCTCGCCGGCTACCCGATGGTGGGCGTCAAGGCGTCCCTCATCGACGGCCAGTACCACGAGGTCGACTCCTCGGAGATGGCCTTCAAGATCGCCGGCTCGATGGTCTTCAAGGAGGCCGCCCGCAAGGCCAGCCCGGCCCTGCTCGAGCCGATGATGGCCGTCGAGGTCGTCACCCCCGAGGACTACATGGGTGACGTCATCGGCGACCTGAACTCCCGGCGCGGGACGATCCAGGCGATGGAGGAGCGCTCCGGCGCCCGCGTCGTCCGGGCCCTGGTCCCGCTCTCGGAGATGTTCGGCTACGTGGGCGACCTGCGCAGCCGCACCCAGGGGCGGGCGAGCTACACCATGGTGTTCGACTCGTACGCCGAGGTCCCGCAGAACGTCGCCAAGGAGATCATCGCCAAGGCGACCGGCGAGTGACCCGCCGGGCGGAGCCCATCCGCCCGGCACCCCCCAGCAACCCCACCCCAGAGTTCGCGCACGACTGCGACACCACGAGGAGAGGAACCCAGTGGCCAAGGCCAAGTTCGAGCGGACCAAGCCGCACGTCAACATCGGCACCATCGGGCACATCGACCACGGCAAGACGACGCTGACCGCGGCGATCACCAAGGTCCTGCACGACAAGTACCCGGACCTCAACGAGGCGTCGGCCTTCGACCAGATCGACAAGGCGCCCGAGGAGAAGGCCCGCGGCATCACGATCTCGATCGCCCACGTCGAGTACCAGACGGAGAACCGTCACTACGCGCACGTCGACTGCCCCGGGCACGCCGACTACATCAAGAACATGATCACGGGTGCGGCGCAGATGGACGGCGCCATCCTCGTGGTCGCCGCCACCGACGGCCCGATGCCGCAGACCAAGGAGCACGTGCTCCTGGCCCGCCAGGTCGGCGTCCCCTACATCGTCGTGGCGCTCAACAAGGCCGACATGGTCGACGACGAGGAGATCCTCGAGCTCGTCGAGCTGGAGGTCCGCGAGCTGCTGTCCGAGTACGAGTTCCCGGGCGACGACGTCCCCGTGATCCGCGTCTCGGCGCTGAAGGCCCTCGAGGGCGACGCCGAGTGGGGCGACAAGCTCATGGAGCTCATGAACGCCGTCGACACGGCGATCCCCGAGCCCGAGCGCGACATCGACAAGCCGTTCCTCATGCCCGTCGAGGACGTCTTCACCATCACCGGCCGCGGCACCGTCGTGACCGGTCGCGTGGAGCGCGGCATCGTCAAGGTGTCGGAGGAGGTCGAGATCGTCGGCATCCGTCCCACCTCGACCAAGACCACGGTCACCGGCGTCGAGATGTTCCGCAAGCTGCTCGACCAGGGCCAGGCCGGTGACAACGTCGGTCTGCTCCTGCGCGGCATCAAGCGCGAGGACGTCGAGCGCGGCCAGGTCGTCGTGAAGCCGGGTTCCATCACCCCGCACACGAACTTCGAGGCCTCGGTCTTCATCCTCTCCAAGGACGAGGGTGGCCGGCACACGCCGTTCTTCAACAACTACCGTCCCCAGTTCTACTTCCGGACGACGGACGTGACGGGCGTCGTGACGCTGCCCGCCGGCACCGAGATGGTCATGCCCGGCGACAACACCGAGATGACGGTGGAGCTGATCCAGCCCATCGCCATGGAGGAGGGCCTGAAGTTCGCCATCCGCGAGGGTGGTCGGACCGTGGGCGCCGGCCGCGTCACCAAGATCCTCAAGTAACACCCCCGCGGACGGGCGGCGGCCGGACAGGCCGCCGCCCGTCTCCCGGGTCCGGGCTCCCGCTCGTGCTCGGACCCACCACAGACAGACTCACGATCGGCAGGAGCGAGACAAGGCGATGGCGGGACAGAAGATCCGCATCCGGCTGAAGGCCTACGACCACGAGGCCATCGACGCCTCGGCGCGGCGCATCGTGGACACGGTGACGAAGACCGGAGCGCGCGTCGTCGGCCCGGTGCCGCTGCCGACGGAGAAGAACGTGTACTGCGTCATCCGCTCCCCGCACAAGTACAAGGACTCGCGGGAGCACTTCGAGATGCGTACGCACAAGCGCCTCATCGACATCCTCGACCCGACGCCGAAGACGGTCGACGCGCTCATGCGCATCGACCTGCCGGCCTCGGTCGACGTCAACATCCAGTAAGGGGGAGTCATGGCGAGCAACTTCCGCGGACTCCTCGGCGAGAAGCTGGGCATGACCCAGGTCTTCGACGAGAACAACCGCATGGTGCCGGTGACCGTCGTCAAGGCGGGGCCGTGCGTGGTCACCCAGGTGCGCACCCCCGAGGTCGACGGCTACTCGGCCGTCCAGCTCGGCTTCGGTGAGATCGACCCCCGCAAGGTGAACAAGCCCGAGGGTGGCCACTTCGCCAAGGCCGGCGTCACGCCGCGCCGCCACGTGGTGGAGCTGCGCACCAAGGACGCCTCCACCTACACCGTCGGCCAGGAGCTGACGGCCGAGGTCTTCGACGGCGTCGCCAAGGTCGACGTCATCGGCACGAGCAAGGGCAAGGGCACCGCCGGTGTCATGAAGCGCCACGGGTTCCGTGGCCTCGGCGCCGCGCACGGCACCCAGCGCAAGCACCGGTCCCCGGGTTCGATCGGTGGGGCCTCGACGCCGGGCCGCGTCTTCAAGGGCCTGCGCATGGCCGGCCGCATGGGTGCGGTCAAGACGACGACGCTCTCGCTGGTCGTCCACAAGGTGGACACCGAGCGCGGGCTGCTGCTGATCAAGGGCGCGATCCCCGGTCCGAAGGGCGGCCTCGTGCTCGTCCGCTCGGCCGTCAAGGGCGGCCCCGTGGGGAGTGACACGAAGTGACCCAGTCCACCGACACCCGGACCGACCGCGAGGTCGACGTCCGGACGCCGGCGGGGGAGACCTCCGGCAGCGTCACGCTGCCCGGTGAGCTCTTCGACGCCAACGCGAACGTCTCGCTGATGCACCAGGTGGTCGTGGCCCAGCTGGCCGCCGCCCGCCAGGGCACGCACGCGACGAAGACCCGCGGCAAGGTCAGCGGTGGTGGCGTCAAGCCCTACCGCCAGAAGGGCACCGGCCGCGCCCGCCAGGGCTCGATCCGCGCTCCGCAGTTCACCGGCGGTGGCACGGTCCACGGCCCGCAGCCGCGTGACTACACCCAGCGGACCCCCAAGAAGATGAAGGCCGCCGCCCTGCGCGGCGCCCTCTCCGACCGGGCCCGCGAGAACCGCGTCCACGTGATCACCACCTTCGTCGAGGGCGACGCCCCGAAGACGAAGGAGGCGCTCAAGGCGCTGGAGGCCGTGACCCAGGCCAAGCGCGTGCTCGTGGTCCTCGACCGCGACGACGTCCTCAACTGGATCAGCCTGCGCAACGAGCCCCGGGTGCACCTGCTCGAGGCCGGCCAGCTCAACACCTACGACGTGCTGCTCTCCGACGAGGTCGTCTTCACCGAGGCCGCGCTCGCCGAGTTCGTCGCCGGTCCGGCCCGTGGGCGCGACGTCGTGCTCCCCGACCTGACCACGCCGGACGTGCCGGGCCAGATCCCGTCCGTCGCCCCGGCGGCCGGCGAGGGCACCACGGACGCCGACACCACCGAGGAGGAGAAGGCGTGACCTTCCACGACCCCCGGGACGTCCTGCTGGCGCCGGTCATCTCGGAGAAGAGCTACGGGCTCCTGGACGAGAACCAGTACACGTTCCTGGTCCACCCCGACGCGAACAAGACGCAGATCAAGATCGCCGTGGCGCAGGTCTTCAACGTGAAGGTCCTGGACGTCAACACGATCAACCGCCAGGGCAAGAAGAAGCGCAGCCGGGGCAACCGCATGGGCAAGCGTCCCGACACCAAGCGCGCCATCGTCTCGCTCGCCCCCGGCGACCGCATCGAGATCTTCGGTGGTCCCGGCGCCTGAGGCGCCGTGACCATCCCGGACCAGAGACAGAGAGACTGAGTCAGCAATGGCTATCCGCAAGTACAAGCCGACGACGCCGGGCCGCCGCGGCTCCAGCGTCGCCGACTTCGCCGAGGTCACTCGCGACCATCCCGAGAAGTCGCTGGTCCGGCCGCTGCACGGCCGCGGCGGGCGCAACGTGCACGGGAAGGTCACCGCTCGCCACCAGGGCGGCGGTCACAAGCGTGCCTACCGGCTGATCGACTTCCGCCGGGCCGACAAGGACGGCGTGCCGGCCAAGGTCGCGCACATCGAGTACGACCCCAACCGCACCTCGCGCATCGCGCTGCTGCACTTCGCCGACGGCGAGAAGCGCTACATCATCGCGCCGGCCCGCCTCAAGCAGGGCGACACGGTGGAGTGCGGCCCCGCGGCCGACATCAAGCCGGGCAACAACCTGCCGCTGCGGAACATCCCCGTCGGCACCGTCGTTCACGCCATCGAGCTCCGTCCCGGTGGCGGCGCGAAGATCGCCCGGTCCGCTGGCACCAGCGTCCAGCTGGTCGCCCGTGAGGGCCGGTTCGCCCAGCTGCGCATGCCGTCGGGCGAGATCCGCAACGTCGACGTGCGCTGCCGCGCCACCGTCGGCGAGGTGGGCAACGCCGAGCAGTCGAACATCAACTGGGGCAAGGCCGGCCGCATGCGGTGGAAGGGCAAGCGCCCGACCGTCCGCGGTGTCGCCATGAACCCGGTGGACCACCCGCACGGTGGTGGTGAGGGCAAGACCTCCGGTGGTCGCCACCCGGTGAACCCGAAGGGCAAGCCCGAGGGCCGCACGCGCAAGCGCAAGGCCTCGGACTCCATGATCGTGCGCCGCCGGCGTACCAACAAGAAGCGCTGAGCGGGTAGAGGAGCTCGACAGACATGCCACGCAGCCTGAAGAAGGGCCCGTTCGTCGACGACCACCTGCTCGCGAAGGTGGACGCCCAGAACGAGAAGGGCACCAAGAACGTCATCCGCACGTGGTCGCGGCGTTCGACGATCATCCCCGACATGCTCGGGCACACGATCGCCGTGCACGACGGCCGCAAGCACGTCCCGGTCTTCGTGACCGAGGCGATGGTCGGGCACAAGCTCGGCGAGTTCGCGCCCACGCGGACCTTCCGTGGGCACATCAAGGACGACCGCCGGTCGCGGCGCGGCTGACGGCGAGGAGATCACTCAGATGACTTCCCAGTTGGGGCAGGAGACGCCGGTCGCCCGGGCCACGGCCCGGTTCGTCCGCGTCACCCCCATGAAGGCACGCCGGGTGGTGGACCTCATCCGCTACCTGCCGACCGACGAGGCCCTGGCGCTGCTGCGGTTCGCCCCGCAGGCCGCCAGCGAGCCGGTCGCCAAGGTGGTGGCCAGCGCCGTCGCCAACGCCGAGCACAACCTGCAGCTCGACCGCAACGCGCTGGTCGTCAGCGCCGCGTTCGTCGACGAGGGCCCGACGCTGAAGCGGATCCGTCCGCGGGCCCAGGGCCGGGCGTTCCGCATCAACAAGCGGACCAGCCACATCACCGTCGAGGTGAGCGAGGTCGCCAGCAGCGCCGAGCTCGCGCAGAAGTCGCGCAAGGCGCGTCGGGACACCGGCCAGTCCGGTCCCGCGACCCAGCAGAAGAGCAACACGAGGGGAGGGACCCGCTAGTGGGTCAGAAGGTCAACCCGCACGGGTTCCGGCTCGGCATCACCACCGACTACAAGTCCCGGTGGTACGCGGACAAGCTGTACAAGGACTACGTCAAGGAAGACGTCGCCATCCGCAAGCTCATGTCCAAGGGCATGGAGCGGGCCGGCATCTCCAAGGTCGAGATCGAGCGCACCCGTGACCGCGTGCGCGTCGACATCCACACCGCGCGTCCGGGCATCGTCATCGGCCGCCGTGGCGCCGAGGCCGACCGCATCCGCGGGGAGCTCGAGAAGCTGACCGGCAAGCAGGTCCAGCTGAACATCCTCGAGGTCAAGAACCCCGAGGCCGACGCGCAGCTGGTGGCGCAGGGTGTGGCCGAGCAGCTGTCCAGCCGGGTCAGCTTCCGCCGCGCGATGCGCAAGGCCATGCAGTCGGCCCAGCGCAGCCCGCAGGTCAAGGGCATCCGGGTGCAGTGCTCCGGTCGCCTGGGCGGCACCGAGATGAGCCGGTCGGAGTTCTACCGCGAGGGCCGTGTGCCGCTGCACACGCTCCGCGCGAACATCGACTACGGCATCTACGAGGCCCGCACGACCTTCGGCCGCATCGGCGTCAAGGTCTGGATCTACAAGGGCGACGTGAGCGGCTCCCGCGCCGAGCGCGAGGCCCTCGAGGCCCTGGCCGCCCGCCAGCAGCGTCGCGAGCGCGCCCAGCGCCCGCAGCGCCGGTCGGGCTCCAGCGGCACCACCGCCGGTGGCACCGAGGCCGGCCGCGCGGCCGCCGAGGGCACCGGCCCGGTCGCGGACACCACCGAGGCCGTCGTCGCGCAGACCGCCGGCGAGGCCCCGGAGACCACGGTGGCCGAGCTCGCCGGTCCGGAGGCCACCTCGGCCGCCGAGGCGACCGCCACCGAGAACACGGAGAGCTGAGCCATGCTCATCCCACGGCGCGTCAAGCACCGCAAGCAGCACCACCCGAGCCGCTCCGGCCGGGCCAAGGGCGGCACCGCGATCAACTTCGGTGAGTTCGCCATCCAGGCCCTGGAGCCGGCGTACGTCACCAACCGGCAGATCGAGTCCGCCCGTATCGCCATGACGCGGCACATCCGTCGTGGCGGCAAGGTGTGGATCTCCATCTACCCGGACCGCCCGCTCACCAAGAAGCCGGCCGAGACCCGCATGGGTTCGGGCAAGGGCTCGCCGGAGTGGTGGGTGGCCAACGTGAAGCCGGGCCGGGTGCTCTTCGAGCTCTCCGGTGTGGCCGAGCCGGTCGCCCGCGAGGCCATGCGCCGCGCGATCCACAAGCTGCCCATGAAGTGCCGCTTCATCACTCGTGAAGGAGAGGTGTGATGGCCGCCGGTCTGACCGCTCCGGAGCTGCGCGAGCTGTCCGTCGACGAGCTCGCCTCGCGGCTGCGCGAGTCCAAGGAAGAACTGTTCAACCTGCGGTTCCAGGTGGCCACCGGCCAGCTGGACAACAACCGGCGGCTGCAGACCGTCCGCCGCGACATCGCGCGGATCTACACGATCATGCGTGAGCGCGAGCTGGGCCTGTCGGTCGCCCCGAGTGAGGGTGTGGCATGAGCGAGTCCCAGTCGGTGACCGCCAACGACGCGACGGCGACCGGGCCCGGCCTGGCCGGTCGCGGGTACCGCAAGGTCCGTGAGGGCCTCGTCGTCAGCGACAAGATGGACAAGACCATCGTCGTCGAGGTCGAGGACCGCGTGAAGCACGGCCTGTACGGCAAGGTCATCCGCCGTACGAGCAAGCTGAAGGCGCACGACGAGCAGGGGGTCGCCGGCATCGGTGACCGCGTGCAGATCATGGAGACCCGGCCGACGTCGGCCACCAAGCGGTGGCGGCTGGTCGAGGTCCTCGAGAAGGCCAAGTGACCCCCGGCGGGGCTCCGCGGTAGCGGGGCCCCGCCGACCGGCCTCTCGGGCCGTGTCCGGAGCAGGTACTCTGGACGACTGGCGCCGCTGGAGAGCGGGCGCCGCATCCCGGTACCCGTGCCTCGGACGCACCGGCGGACCCCCGCCGGTGCGTCCGCACGTGGGTGCCGGACAGCCGGTTCACCGTCTCGGCCCGGCTGTCACCACTGAGAATTGGGAGTAGGACGTGATCCAGCAGGAGTCGCGACTGCGGGTCGCCGACAACACGGGTGCCAAGGAGATCCTCTGCATCCGTGTCCTCGGCGGGTCCGGGCGACGCTACGCGGGCATCGGCGACGTCATCGTCGCCACCGTGAAGGACGCGCTGCCGGGTGCCGGTGTGAAGAAGGGCGACGTGGTCAAGGCCGTCGTCGTCCGCACCGTGAAGGAGCGCCGCCGTCCGGACGGCTCGTACATCCGCTTCGACGAGAACGCCGCGGTCATCATCCGCGACAGCGGCGACCCGCGCGGCACGCGCATCTTCGGCCCGGTCGGGCGGGAGCTCCGCGACAAGCGCTTCATGCGGATCATCTCGCTCGCCCCGGAGGTGCTGTGATCATGGCTGCCCACAAGAACGACCCCGGCACCAAGAAGGCGCCGTCGATGAAGGTCAAGAAGGGCGACACCGTCGTCGTGCTCTCGGGCAAGGACAAGGGTGCCAAGGGGCGCGTCATCGCCGCCTTCCCGCAGACGCAGAAGGTCCTCGTCGAGGGCGTCGGCCGGGTGAAGAAGCACACCCGCATCAGCTCCACGCAGCGCGGCGCCCAGCAGGGCGGGATCGTCACGCAGGAGGCTCCCATCCACGTGAGCAACGTGATGGTGATCGACTCCGAGGACAAGCCGACCCGGGTCGGATTCCGCAAGGACGAGGAAGGCCGCAGCATCCGGGTCTCGCGGCGCACCGGTAAGGACCTGTGAGCGACATGAGCGCACCCACCCGTGAGCTGCCCCGCATGCTGGCCCGGTACCGCGACGAGATCGTGCCGGCCCTGCAGTCGGAGTTCGGCTTCGAGAACGTCATGCAGATCCCGCGGCTGACCAAGATCGTCGTCAACATGGGCGTCGGCGAGGCCACCCGGGACGCCAAGCTGATGGACGGCGCGGTCCGTGACCTCACCGCCATCACCGGCCAGAAGCCGGCGGTCGTCCGCGCCCGCAAGTCCATCGCCCAGTTCAAGCTGCGCGAGGGCATGCCGATCGGCGCGAAGGTCACCCTCCGCGGCGACCGCATGTGGGAGTTCCTGGACCGGCTGCTGTCCCTGGCGCTGCCCCGTATCCGTGACTTCCGCGGCCTGAACGCCAAGCAGTTCGACGGTCACGGCAACTACACCTTCGGCCTGACCGAGCAGTCGATGTTCCGCGAGATCGACGTCGACAAGATCGACCGGCCGCGCGGCATGGACATCACGCTCGTCACCACCGCCACCAACGACGACGAGGGTCGCGAGCTGCTCCGGCTGCTCGGGTTCCCCTTCGCCGGCCAGCCCGTCGTGACGACGACCCGCTGAGCCCGGGCCTTCGAGAGAGCTACAGGAGACCGAGATGGCCAAGAAGGCCCTGATCAACAAGGCGGCCCGCAAGCCGAAGTTCGCGGTCCGCGGCTACACCCGCTGCCAGCGCTGCGGCCGCCCGCACGCCGTCTTCCGCAAGTTCGGCCTCTGCCGGATCTGCCTGCGGGAGATGGCCCACGCCGGCGAGCTGCCCGGCGTGAGCAAGTCCAGCTGGTGAAGGACCCCGGTGCCTCCCGCAGCGCGTCCCGCGCCCTGTGGGTCCCGGCACCGGGGCCGTCCAGGACTCACCCGAGTCGGCCGGCGCACCACCCGTAGCACCACCGATCGCCGAGAGGCCCACGCGAGGTCCGCGTGTGGAACCGCGGCGAGAGAGGCACGACACCCATGACGATGACCGACCCGATCGCGGACATGCTGACGCGCATCCGCAACGCCAACCAGGCGTACCACGACTCGACGACGATGCCGTCCTCCAAGCTGAAGACGCACATCGCCGAGATCCTCCAGCAGGAGGGGTACATCGCCGGCTGGCAGGTCAACGACGTCGAGAAGGACGGCACCACCCGCAAGGAGCTGGTGATCGACCTCAAGTACGGCCCCAACCGCGAGCGGAGCATCGCCGGTGTCCGGCGCGTGTCGAAGCCGGGCCTCCGGGTCTACGCCAAGTCGACCGCGCTGCCCAAGGTCCTCGGCGGCCTCGGGGTGGCGATCATCTCCACCTCGACCGGCCTGCTGACCGACCGCCAGGCGAACAAGAAGGGCGTGGGTGGGGAAGTCCTCGCCTACGTCTGGTAAGAGGAGCGAGCAGACATGTCACGGATCGGACGACTCCCGATTCCGGTGCCCGGTGGCGTCGACATCGCCATCGACGGCCAGACCGTCAACGTGAAGGGCCCCAAGGGGTCCCTGTCCCACACCGTCGCGTCGCCGATCACGGTGGCCCGCGGTGAGGACGGCACGCTGCAGGTGGCCCGCCCGGACGACGAGCGGGAGAGCCGGGCCCTGCACGGGCTGTCGCGCACTCTCATCGCCAACATGATCACCGGCGTCACCCAGGGCTACACCAAGACCCTGGAGATCGTCGGCGTCGGCTACCGCGTGCAGGCCCGGGGCGGAGACCTCGAGTTCGCGCTCGGCTTCAGCCACCCGGTGCCGGTCAAGGCGCCGGAGGGCATCACGTTCACCGTCGAGTCGCCCACCCGCCTCACGGTGACGGGCATCGACAAGCAGCAGGTGGGCCAGGTCGCGGCCAACATCCGCAAGCTGCGCCGTCCCGACCCCTACAAGGGCAAGGGCGTGCGCTACCAGGGTGAGGTCGTCAAGCGCAAGGTCGGGAAGACGGGTAAGTGATGGCACAGACCGAGAAGAGTGCTCGGGTCCACACGCCCGTGGGCACCGACATCAGCACCGCGCGCCGGGTGGCCCGGCTGCGCCGGCACAACCGGCTGCGCAAGCGGGTCTCCGGCACGCCGGAGCGTCCGCGCCTGGTGGTCAAGCGCAGCTCCCGCCACATCCACGCCCAGGTCGTCGACGACACCGCGGGCCACACCCTGGTCAGCGCCTCGACGCTGGACGCCAGCCTGCGGAGCGCGGACGGCGACAAGTCCGCCCTCGCCCGTCGGGTGGGCGCCCTGGTGGCCGAGCGCGCCAAGGCGGCGGGGATCAGCGCGGTCGTGTTCGACCGTGGTGGCAACCGCTACCAGGGCCGGATCGCGGCGCTCGCCGAGGGCGCCCGCGAGGGCGGGCTGGACTTCTGATGACCAGCACCCACACCAGCAGCACGACAGTGATCGAGAGGGACGTCTGATGCCAGGACCACAGCGACGCGGCGGCGGGGCCGGCGGCGGTAACGACCGCCGCGACCGTCGTGACGGCGGGCGGGGGCCGGGCGGCGCTCCTGCCGAGAAGAGCAACTACATCGAGCGCGTGGTGGCCATCAACCGCGTGTCCAAGGTCGTCAAGGGTGGTCGTCGCTTCAGCTTCACCGCCCTGGTGATCGTGGGCGACGGCGACGGCACCGTGGGCGTCGGCTACGGCAAGGCCAAGGAGGTGCCCGCGGCCATCGCCAAGGGCGTCGAGGAGGCCAAGAAGCACTTCTACAAGGTGCCGCGCATCGCCAGCACCATCCCGCACCCCGTGCAGGGTGAGGCCGCGGCCGGCGTGGTGCTCCTCAAGCCGGCCAGCCCCGGTACCGGTGTCATCGCCGGTGGCCCGGTGCGCGCCGTGCTGGAGTGCGCCGGCATCCACGACGTGCTCTCGAAGAGCCTCGGCTCGTCGAACCCGATCAACATCGTGCACGCGACCATGCAGGCGCTGAAGGACCTCGTCCGTCCCGAGGAGATCGCGGCCCGCCGCGGTCTGCCCCTGGAGGACGTCGCTCCGGCCGCGATGCTGCGGGCGCGTGCGGGCCAGGGGGTCTGACATGGCTCAGCTGAAGGTCACCCAGATCCGGTCGGCGATCGGCACGAAGCCCAACCAGCGGCAGACGCTGCGCACGCTGGGCCTCAAGCGGATCAACGACTCGGTCGTGCAGGAGGACCGTCCCGAGATCCGCGGGATGGTCGCGACGGTGCCGCACCTCGTCACCGTCGAAGAGATCTGAGCGGGGACACGTCATGACTCTCAAGCTCCACCACCTCCGCCCGGCCGAGGGCGCCCACACCAAGAAGACCCGCGTGGGTCGCGGTGAGGGCTCCAAGGGCAAGACGGCCGGCCGCGGCACCAAGGGCACGGGCGCGCGTGGGAACACGTCCGCCCGGTTCGAGGGCGGGCAGACGCCGCTGCACATGCGGCTGCCCAAGCTCTCGGGCTTCAAGAACAACAACAAGGTCGTGTTCCAGGTCGTCAACCTCGACCGGATCGCGGCGCTGTTCCCCCAGGGCGGGACCGTGGACGTCGACGCGCTCGTCGACGCCGGTGCGGTCCGTCGGGGCCACCTGGTGAAGGTGCTCGGCACCGGCGACCTGGGTGGCGTCCGCGTGGACGTGCGCGCCCACGCGTTCTCCTCCTCCGCGGCCGACAAGATCGCCGCGGCCGGGGGCAGCACCACGCTCGTCTGAGCCGCCGATGACCCCCGGGGCGGGCCTCCCACGTGGAGGCTGCTGCCCCGGGGGTCGTCTGCTGCCCGGCTGACAGCAGGCAAGTTCCTCGGTCCGCCCTGCAGGGACCCGCCGCCGGTGTGCGAGCGGCGGGGGGCAGGGTGGTCCCTACACTCAGACGACCGACTCGGGGAGGGCACGTGCTGCAGGCGTTCGCCGCGGCGTTCCGGACGCCAGACCTCCGGCGCAAGATCCTGTTCTCCCTGGCGGTCATCGCCGTCTACCGGCTGGGTGCTGCCGTCCCCGGCCCGGGCGTCTCCGTCGAGGCCATCAACAGCTGCCTCGAGCAGGCGCAGGCCTCCGACCAGCGCGACATCTACAGCCTGGTCAACCTGTTCTCCGGCGGGGCGCTGCTGCGCCTGTCGATCTTCGCGCTCGGCATCATGCCGTACATCACCGCGAGCATCATCGTCCAGCTGCTCGTGGTGGTCATCCCGCGCTTCGAGCAGCTGAAGAAGGAAGGGCAGGCCGGGCAGCAGAAGCTGACCCAGTACACCCGATACCTCACGATCGCCCTGGCGATCCTGCAGAGCACCGGCATCATCGCCCTGGCCCGCAGCGGGCAGCTGTTCCCGAACTGCGCCCAGCAGATCATCCCGTCGGACTCCATCTGGACGACGGTCGTCCTGGTCATCGCCCTCACCGCCGGCACCGCCGTGATCATGTGGCTCGGCGAGCTGCTCACGGAGAAGGGCATCGGCAACGGCATGTCCGTGCTGATCTTCACGTCGATCGCCGCGCGCATCCCGGCCGAGGGCGGCCAGATCCTGCAGACCCGCGGCGGCATCGTCTTCGCGCTGATCTGCCTGCTGGCCCTCGTGGTCATCGCGTCGGTGGTCTACGTCGAACAGGCGCAGCGCCGCATCCCCGTGCAGTACGCCAAGCGGATGGTCGGCCGCCGGATGTACGGCGGCACGTCGACCTACCTGCCGTTGAAGGTGAACCAGGCCGGTGTCATCCCGGTCATCTTCGCCTCGTCGCTGCTGTACCTGCCGCAGCTGATCTCGCAGCTGCAGGGCGACGAGGTGGGTCCGGTCCGCCGGTTCTTCGACAAGTACGTCATCGACCAGAGCAGCTGGGTCCACATCGCCATCTACTTCGGCCTGATCGTGTTCTTCACGTACTTCTACGTGTCGATCACGTTCAACCCGGAGGAGCGGGCCGACGACATGAAGCGCTACGGCGGCTTCATCCCGGGCATCCGTCCCGGCCGGCCGACCGCGGAGTACCTGCAGTACGTACTGTCCCGGATCACCCTCCCCGGGTCGATCTACCTGGGGCTCGTGGCAGTCTTGCCCAACCTGTTCCTCTCCGTGACGCAGGAGGGGCAGAACCAGAACTTCCCGTTCGGCGGGACCGCGGTGCTGATCATGGTCGGAGTGGGGTTGGAGACGGTGAAGCAGATCGAGACGCAACTGAACCAGCGCAACTACGAAGGGTTCCTGAAGTAGTGCGCGTCGTGCTGCTCGGCCCTCCGGGTGCGGGCAAGGGGACCCAGGCGCAGATCATCGCCGGCCAGCTCGGGGCGCCGGCCATCTCGACCGGTGACATCTTCCGGGCGAACGTCAGCGGCCGGACCGAGCTCGGGCTGCGGGCGAAGACCTACATGGACGCCGGCGACCTGGTCCCGGACGAGATCACGGTCGCGATGGTCCGGGACCGGCTCGCCGAGCCCGACGCGGAGTCGGGCTTCCTGCTCGACGGCTTCCCGCGGACCATCGCGCAGGCCGAACAGCTGCGTGCGTCGCTGGCCGAGATGGGCAACGCGCTCGACTGCGTCCTGGAGCTCGTCGTCGACGAGGAGGAGCTGGTGCGCCGGCTCTCCAGCCGGCGGATGCTCGTGGACGGCGAGTGGGTGCAGCGGGCCGACGACGAGCCGGAGACGGTGCGCCACCGCCTGCACGTCTACCGGGAGCAGACGGCGCCGCTGTCCGGGTTCTACGACGGCGAGGGGCTGCTGGCGCGCATCGACGCCATGGGCAGCGTCGAGGAGGTCACCGAGCGGGCACTGTCGGCCCTCGGCCGTGCGTCCGTCGGCGGCGCGGCGCAGCCGGACGGCGACTAGGCACCGGGCGGACATGTCGGCCGGGATCCTCGCCCGCCTGCCGTTCCTGGCGAAGTGGAGTGGACGGATGATCCAGATCAAGACCCCGCAGGAGATCGAGCTCATGCGGGCGGCCGGGCTCGTGGTCGCCGAGGCCATCGCCGCCGTGCGCGCGGCGGTGCGCCCCGGCGTCACGACGGGCGAGCTCGACGCCGTCGCCGAGGACGTGATCCGGAGCCGGGGCGCCGTCCCGTCGTTCCTGGGCTACCACGGCTTCACCGGCAGCATCTGCGCGTCGATCAACGACGAGATCGTGCACGGCATCCCGAACGCGACGCGGGCGCTGGCCCAGGGCGACAACATCTCCATCGACTGCGGCGCGATCCTGGCCGGCTGGCACGGCGACTCCGCCGTGACCATGACGGTCGGCGAGCCCTCGGCGGAGGACGCCGCCCTCATGTCGGTGACGGAACGGTCGATGTGGGCGGGCCTCGCCGCGGCCGTCGCCGGCAACCGGCTGACCGACATCAGCCACGCCGTCGAGCGGGTGATCACCGCCGAGGCGCACCCCTACGGGATCGTCGAGCAATACGGCGGGCACGGCATCGGCACGGAGATGCACCAGGACCCGCACGTGCTCAACTACGGCCGCCCCGGGCGCGGCCCACGGCTGGTGCCGGGCCTCGCGCTGGCGATCGAGCCGATGGTGACGGTGGGGGACGCCGCGACCGTGGAACTGGACGACGGCTGGACCGTCGTCACCAAGGACGGCTCGCGGGCCGCCCACTTCGAGCACACCGTGGCCGTGACGCCGGAGGGGCCGTGGGTCCTCACGGCCGAGGACGGCGGGCTGGCGGGCCTGGCGCCCTTCGGGATCACCCCCCGCCAGTGACGTGACCTCCGGGTCCCGGCTGTGACGGGGGCCCGGTTGGAGGCTCCGCCAGGGGCGGGGTACAGTGAACGACGGCGTTCGCGCCGCTCTGTCGTCGTGCTGTGGCCGCATGACGCTGGGCGCCCTCGCGAGGACGTCGAGTGCACCACCAGTTCCGCAAACCACCACACCGCAGCGCCGGGTCCGGCGTGGGCGGAGACCGAGTCAGGGAGGCCGTGTAGGGCATGGCGAAGAAGGACGGGGCCATCGAGGTCGAGGGTCGCGTCGTCGAGCCGCTGCCCAACGCGATGTTCCGGGTGGAGCTGCAGAACGGGCACCGGGTGCTCGCCCACATCAGCGGCAAGATGCGGCAGCACTACATTCGCATCCTGCCCGAGGACCGAGTGGTCGTGGAGCTCTCGCCCTACGACCTGACCCGCGGTCGCATCGTCTACCGGTACAAGTAACCGCCGTGCCGCACCGCCCGACCCGGGCGGGTCAGCGGCCGGCTCACGATCGACAGGAATGAGGGGCGGCACCGGTGAAGGTCCAGCCGTCGGTGAAGAAGATCTGCGACAAGTGCAAGGTGATCCGCCGGCACGGCCGGGTCATGGTCATCTGCGACAACGCCCGCCACAAGCAGCGGCAGGGCTGAGGGAGTACCTGAGACATGGCACGACTGGCCGGCGTCGACCTGCCCCGCGAGAAGCGGATGGAGATCGCGCTCACCTACATCTACGGGATCGGCAAGACCCACGCGAAGGAGACCCTGGCCGCGACGGGCGTCAGCCCCGACCTGCGCGCCAAGGACCTCAGCGACGAGGACCTGCTGAAGCTGCGCGACTACATCGACGAGCACTTCCGCGTCGAGGGTGACCTGCGCCGCGAGGTGGCGGCCGACATCCGTCGCAAGGTGGAGATCGGGTGCTACCAGGGTCTGCGCCACCGCCGTGGGCTCCCCGTCCACGGTCAGCGCACCCGCACCAACGCGCGCTCGAGCAAGGGCCCGCGCAAGACCATCGCCGGCAAGAAGAAGGCCGGCAAGAAGTAAGCCACGCAGCGCGCGCCGTCGCAGCGACCCGTGAGGGCGGGAGTGACGGCGCGCCGCGTGTGCCGCATCTGGCCACTGAAAAGCTGAAGGAAACCGGAGAGACATGCCTCCCAGGGCTCGCGCCGCGGCTGGTGCCAAGAAGGTCCGCCGCAAGGAGAAGAAGAACGTCGCCCACGGTGCCGCGCACATCAAGAGCACCTTCAACAACACGATCGTGTCGATCACGGACCCCAACGGCAACGTGATCAGCTGGGCCTCCGCCGGGCACGTCGGGTTCAAGGGCTCGCGCAAGTCGACGCCGTTCGCCGCCCAGATGGCCGCGGAGAACGCTGCCCGCAAGGCGCAGGAGCACGGCATGCGCAAGGTCGACGTCTTCGTGAAGGGCCCTGGCTCCGGCCGGGAGACCGCGATCCGCTCGCTGCAGGCCACGGGCCTCGAGGTGGGTCAGATCCAGGACGTGACGCCGCAGCCGCACAACGGCTGCCGCCCCAAGAAGCGCCGCCGGGTCTGACCGGCCACTCACGAGACTGACGAGGAGTACCTGACGTGGCCCGCTACACCGGAGCCGACTGCCGCCTCTGCCGGCGCGAGAAGATGAAGCTGTTCCTCAAGGGCAGCAAGTGCGAGTCCGCGAAGTGCCCGATCGAGATCCGGCCCTACCCGCCGGGCGAGCACGGCCGCGGTCGCAGCAAGGACAGCGAGTACCTCCTGCAGCTGCGCGAGAAGCAGAAGGCCCGCCGCATCTACGGCGTGCTGGAGAAGCAGTTCCGCGGCTACTACGAGGAGGCGAACAAGAAGCAGGGCAAGACCGGTGAGGTCCTCCTGCAGATCCTCGAGTCGCGCCTGGACAACGTGGTCTACCGGGCCGGCTTCGCCGAGTCCCGCGACATGGCCCGCCAGCTGGTGCGCCACGGTCACATCCGCGTGAACGGCCGCAAGGTCGACATCCCGTCCTACCGGGTCAGCGCGAACGACATCATCGAGGTCGCGGAGAAGTCGCGCACGATGCTGCCGTTCGAGGTCGCCCAGGCCCGCGCGGGCGAGCGTCCCGTGCCGGCGTGGCTCGAGGTCATCACGAACCAGCTGCGGGTGCTCGTGCACAGCGTCCCCGCGCGCCAGGTGATCGACACCCCGGTGCAGGAGCAGCTGATCGTGGAGCTCTACTCCAAGTAAGCGGCGGCCCGGCCCCGTCCCGGTACTCCCGGGGCGGGGCCGGTCCCGGGCCCCGGGGGCGGACGGATGTCCATCGGGGCCGGCACCACCCCCTCACGGCGTCATATGGCGGTCGCCGGAGGACACGAAGGAGAACGACCGTGCTCATCGCACAGCGCCCCACCCTGACCGAGGAGACGATCTCCGAGCAGCGCTCGCGGTTCGTCATCGAGCCGCTCGAGCCCGGCTTCGGCTACACGCTCGGCAACTCCCTGCGCCGCACCCTGCTGTCGTCGATCCCCGGTGCCGCTGTCACCAGCATCCGGATCGAGGGCACCCTGCACGAGTTCACCACCGTGCCGGGCGTCAAGGAGGACGTCACCGAGATCATCCTCAACCTCAAGGGCCTCGTGGTCAGCTCCGACTCGGACGAGCCGGTGACCATGTACCTGCGCAAGCAGGGCCCCGGTGAGGTCACGGCCGCGGACATCGCGCCGCCGGCCGGCGTCGAGGTGCACAACCCCGAGCTGCACATCGCCACCCTGAACGGCAAGGGCCGGCTCGAGATCGAGCTGGTCGTCGAGCGCGGCCGCGGCTACGTCCCGGCCCCGCAGAACAAGCAGCCCGGCCAGGAGATCGGCCGCATCCCGGTCGACTCGATCTACTCGCCGGTCCTCAAGGTCACCTACGCCGTCGAGGCCACCCGTGTCGAGCAGCGCACGGACTTCGACCGGCTCGTGGTCGACGTCGAGACCAAGCCGTCGATCGCCCCGCGGGACGCGATCGCCAGCGCCGGCTCCACGCTGGTCGAGCTCTTCGGCCTGCTCCGCGAGCTGAACCTGGACGCCGAGGGCATCGAGGTCGGGCCGAGCCCGGCCGAGGCCGCCGACATCGCGAACTTCTCGATGCCGATCGAGGACATGGACCTCACCGTCCGGTCCTACAACTGCCTCAAGCGCGAGGGCGTGCACACCGTCGGTGAGCTCGTCACCCGCTCCGAGGCCGACCTGCTCGACATCCGCAACTTCGGCGCGAAGTCGATCGACGAGGTCAAGATGAAGCTGGCGGCCATGGGCCTCGCGCTCAAGGACAGCCCGCCCGGGTTCATCCCCAGCTCGATCGAGAGCTACGACGAGGGCTACGAGACCGACGCGTACCAGACCACCGGGTACGCCGACGGCGGGGACTACGGCGACGCCGTGTACCAGGAGACCGAGCAGCTCTGAGCACTCCGGCGCCGGACGGCGGGCCAGCCCCGCCGTCCGGCGCCGTCCCGGTGACCGCCACACTGGTCGCCGGGGCACCACCGCGCAGCCACCCCGCCCGCGGGGGACGACAGCACCACACAACGCTTGGCCGCAGCCGGCACGCCCGTCCGGCCGCCTGAGGAAGGACCGACATGCCCACCCCCACCAAGGGCCCCCGTCTCGGCGGTTCCCCGTCGCACGAGCGGCTGATGCTGGCGAACCTGGCCACCTCGCTGTTCGAGCACGGCCGGATCACCACCACCGAGGCGAAGGCCAAGCGGCTGCGCCCGCTGGCCGAGAAGCTGGTGACCTTCGCCAAGCGCGGTGACCTGCACGCGCGTCGTCAGGTCATGACGACGATCCGCGACAAGGACGTCGTCCACCACCTGTTCGCCGAGATCGGGCCGCGGTACGAGAACCGTCCCGGTGGCTACACGCGGATCACCAAGGTCGGCCCCCGCAAGGGCGACAACGCCCCCATGGCGGTCATCGAGCTGGTCGAGGCCCTGACCGTGTCCCAGCAGGCTGTCGGCGAGGCCGAGCGCGCCCGGGGCACCCGGTTCGCGACCGGCGCCGGTGCGGCCGCCGCCAGCGGCGAGGTCACCGCCGACGCCCTGGCCGCCGGCGAGGAGCCCGCCGTCGCCGAGACCGCGGAGGTCGTCGACGAGAAGGCCGCCGAGACCGCCGACGCCACCGAGGCCGGCGCCGAGGCGACGGACGAGCCCGTCGAGGGCCAGGACGTCCAGGCGGACGCCGCCGAGTCGAAGGACGAGGACGGCACCAAGTGACCCGGGGCGAGACGACGGGACCGGGTGGGGACACCTCCCCGGCCGTGACGTCGGGCCAGGTCGACCCCGAGGCGCAGGAGGCCGTCACCGACGTCTTCAGCCCCGACGGCGACCGGCAGGACGACGGCGCCGTGACGCCCCAGCCGCACCGGGAGAACGCGGCGGTCGTCGAGGACCCCGCCCTGTCGCCCGAGGTCGCGGAGGCCGCGGCCGCCGAGATCGAGGCGGCCGAGCTGGGTGACGCCGCCACCGCGAGCCGGCAGTACGAGGGCGGCGACTCCGCTCCGGACCCGAAGTGACGCCCTGAGCACGCAGCAGTCCCACGAGCCCGTCACCGATCCCGGTGGCGGGCTCGTGCGTCTCCGGCTCGACGTGTCCTACGACGGCACCGACCTGCACGGCTGGGCGCGCCAGCCCGGCTCGCACGGGCGCACCGTCCAGGCCGACCTGGAGGAGGGCCTGGCGCGGGTGCTGCGCCTGCCGGTCTCGCTGACCGTCGCCGGCCGCACCGACGCCGGGGTGCACGCGACCGGTCAGGTGGCCCACGCCGACGTCCCCCGGCCGGTGTGGGAGGAGCAGCGGGTCAAGCTGGTGCGCCGGCTGCGCGGCGTCCTGCCGCCCGACATCGCGGTGCGGGCCGTCCGCGAGGTGCCGCCCGCCTTCGACGCCCGGTTCGGCGCGCTCGCCCGGCACTACGTCTACCGGATGGTCGACGTCGACGCCGGGCCCGAGCCCCTGCGCCGGGCCGACACGGTGGGCTGGCCCCGTCGCCTGGACGCCGGGGCGATGGCCGCCGCGGCCGCCCCGCTGGTCGGGCTCAACGACTTCGCCGCCTTCTGCCGCCGGCGCGAGGGGGCGACGACGATCCGCACGCTGCTGGACCTGCGGGTGGAACGCGAGGGTGAGCTGGTCCGCGTGTACGCCTCCGCGGACGCGTTCTGCCACTCGATGGTCCGCAGCCTCGTCGGCGCGCTGACCGCGGTGGGGGAGGGGCGGCGCCCGGTGGGGTGGCCGGCGGCTCTGCTGACGGCCACCACGCGGTCCAGCGAGGTGCCCGTGGTGCCGCCGGGCGGGCTGACCCTGCTCGCCGTCGACTACCCGCCGGACGACGAGCTCGCCGCCCGGGCCGTCGTGACCCGGGCGCTCCGGCCGAGCTGACCGCCTCGGCGAGGCCAGCGCGCCCGGGGAGGGCGTCGCCGCGTCCCGCGGGCCGGTGCCCGCGGGACGCGGCGGGTCGCAGACGACGCCGGGGCGGTGTCGCCGCGGCGGGTCAGCCCGCCGGGACGGTCGACGGGTCGCCGGCGACGGCCGCCTCGAGCCGCGGCACCAGCTCGTCGAGCACGTAGGGCAGGCTCAGCGGGCTGGTGAAGTAGATGGCGCCGGCGAGCACCTGGTCGGTGAAGGCGAGCCGGCCCGCCTGCACCGGCTCCAGGGCCCGGTACACGGCCTGCTCCTCCAGGGCGGCGCGGTCGCCGGGCGCCTCGGTGGCCCACAGCAGGACCTCGGCGTCGTTCAGCACGCCGGCCCGCTCGAGCGGGATGTAGGCCTGCCCCTCCCCGGCGTACTGCGCGATGCTCGGGGGGACGACGAAGCCGAGGTCGGTCAGGAACTCGGTGGACAGCCCGTCCTGGTAGGCGATGAACGACCCGTCGTAGACGGCGTTCTGCAGGAAGACGGCCGCGGTGCCGGCGAACTCGGGGTGCGTCGCGGCGGTGTCGGCGAAGCGGGCCTGCAGGTCCTCGGTCAGGTCCCGGGCCTCGTCGCGCCGGCCGACCGCGGTGCCGATCAGGTCGGCCTGGACGTCCCACGGCTCGAAGTGGTCCTCGTACCGGCCGGAGTGCGCGATGGTCGGGGCGATCCCCGACAGCGCCCGGTAGGTGTCCTCGTCCAGGCCGGCGTTGGTGCCGATGATCAGGTCGGGCTCCAGGGCCGCCACCGCCTCCACGTTGATGCCGTCGGAGGCGTCGAGCACCGCGGGTTCGGCGTCGCCCAGCTCGTCCTGGGCCCACGGCCAGACGGCGTGCGGCTGGTCCCCGAACCACTCGGTGACCCCGACCGGCACGACGCCGAGGGCGAGGAGGGTGTCCTGCTCGGTGAACCCGACCGAGACCACCCGCTGCGGCTCGGCGGGGACGGTGGTCTCCCCGAAGGCGTGCTCGACGGTGACGGGGAACTCGCCTCCGGCGTCCGGTGTCGCCGTCTCCTCCCGGTCGGGGTCCGATCCGCACGCCGCGAGCAGGGCCAGGACGCTGAGCGGGACGAGCAGGTGGGTGCGGCGGGGCACGAGAGGTCTCCTCGGGGCGGGATCGGACGACAGCGCCATGAGGTTAGGCTGACCTAACTGCATCCCGGGAGCAGCGGAGCGCCCGGGCGCGGACGACCAGCGCCCAGGAGGTGGAGTGACCGCGACCGTCGAGGCGGTGCCCCGGGACGTGCACCCGGGCGTCGAGGAACTGCGCGCGTGGACCTGCCGCTTCCCGCCGGGTGAGCGCGGTGGGTGGGGACTGCACGACCACGGGGAGCACCAGCTGGTGTGGACGGCGATCGGCGCCGCGCGGGCCGTCGCGGCCGGCCGGTCGTGGGTGCTGCCGCCCTCGCGGGCGCTGTTCGTGCCGGGCGGGACGCCGCACGACGTCGTCCTCACCCCACCGGGGGCCCTGCACTGCCTCTACGTGCGGCCGGCTGCCTGGCCGGGCGCGTGGCACCGGCCCACGGAGCTGGCGGTGAGCCCGCTGCTGCGGGAGCTGCTGGTCTTCCTCGCCGCGGCCGACGGCGTGCAGCCGCTGGCGGAGGAGGCGTTGGCCCTGGTCCGGCACGAGCTCGCCGTCGCGGTGGTCCCCGACGGCGGGCTCGCGGTGCCCGCCGACCCGCGCGCCGCGACCGTGGCCTCGCGGCTGCTCGCCGACCCGGCCGACGACACCCCGCTCGCGGCCTGGGCGGCGCGGCTGCGCGTCGGGGAGAGCACGCTGCGCCGGTCGTTCGTCGCCGACACCGGGATGCCGTTCAGCGAGTGGCGCGCGCGGGTCCGCGTCCGGGCCGCGCTGCCCCTGCTCGACCGCGGCGTCCCGGTGGCGACCGTGGCCGCGCGCGTGGGCTACGGCTCGGTGAACGGCTTCGTGGCGGCGTTCCGCCGCCGCTACGGCACCTCGCCGGGGGCGTGGCGCGGGAGGGGCCGGCCGGCCGGCGGCTGACCGCCCGCCGCCGCGCGCGCCCGGGCGAGGTCGGCGGGGGTGTCGCAGTCGGTCCACGGCGGCGGCACCCCCGGCTCCGGGGGTGGTCGCCAGCGGGCGACGGCCAGCCCGGCCAGCACCCGCCGCACCGGGGCGTGGGCGGCCGCGCCGGCCAGCGCCGTCCGCAGGGCCGCCGTCCGCCAGGCGCCGAGCAGCAGCTGGTCGCGGCCGGTGTCGTCGACCACGAGGACGCCGTCCCCGGTGAGCCGGTCGCGCAGCTGCGCGACCACCCCGGGGGTCAGGAAGGGCAGGTCGCCGGCGAGGACGACCACCACGTCGGTGTCCACCGCGGCCAGCCCGGCACGCATCGCGGCGACCGGCCCGCCGCCGGGTGGGGTCTCGCGGAGGACGGCGACGCCCTCGGGCACCGGCTGCGGCGGCCCCACGACCACCCGCGGCCGGGCGTCGGCGACGGCGGCGAGGACCGTGGCGAGCATCGTGCGGCCACCGACCTCCAGCTGCGGCTTGGCCTGCCCACCGAGGCGGGCCGCGCGGCCGCCGGCCAGGACGACGGCGGCGTAGGGCGGCGGCGCGGGCACGAGGGAACGGTAGGGCCCGCAGCTGGGTAGCGTCGTCCGGCGTGGGACGAGTCACGAGCCGCACCCCGGTGCTGCGCATCCGCGGGGAGCACCGGACGACCCGGCCGGACACCGTGGCGGCCGAGGAGCCGCTGGAGATCCGGCTCTCGGGCACGCCGCTGGCGGTCACGATGCGCACGCCCGGCGACGACTTCGACCTCGTGCACGGCTTCCTGGCCACCGAGGGCGTCATCGCCGCCGACGCCGACGTCCTCGCGCTGCGCTACTGCGACTCGGTGGACGCCGAGGGCCGCAACACCTACAACGTGGTCGACGTCGACCTGGCGCCCGGCGTCGAGGCCCCGGCCACCGCCCTGGACCGCACCTTCCTGACGTCCAGCGCCTGCGGCGTCTGCGGCAAGGCCAGCATCGACGCGATCCGCACGCGCACCCGGCACGACGTCGCGGCCGACGGTGCGCGGGTCGACCTGGCGACCCTGCTGGGGCTGCCCGAGCGGCTGCGCGCCGCCCAGCAGGTGTTCGACAGGACCGGCGGGCTGCACGCCGCGGGCCTGTTCACCTCCGGCGGGGAGCTGGTGGCCCTGCGCGAGGACGTCGGCCGGCACAACGCCGTCGACAAGGTGGTCGGGAACGCGGTCCGCGGCGGGCGGCTGCCGCTGGCCGGGCACGTGCTCCTGGTGAGCGGCCGTGCCAGTTTCGAGCTGACCCAGAAGGCCGCGATGGCCGGCATCCCGGTGCTGGCCGCGGTGTCCGCGCCGTCGTCGCTGGCCGTCGAGCTCGCCGCCGACGTCGGCATCACGCTGGTCGGCTTCCTCCGCGGCGACGGCTGCAACGTCTACACGCGCACCGAGCGGGTGCTCCTCGACTGAGCACGGTCGGCCCCGTCCAGAGGCTCGCGCCGAGCCTGCGAGGCGTGAGGGGGACGGGGTCCTCCCTCAGTGGTCCCCGCCGCGCAGCTGCGACACGACGTGGGGCAGCAGCGGCCCGAGGACGGCGAGCCCGTCGCGGACGCCGCCGGTGGACCCGGGCAGGTTGACGAGCAGCGTCCGGCCCGCCGTGCCGGCCAGCCCGCGGGACAGCACCGCCGTCGGCACCTGGGGCGCCCCGTACCGGCGGACGGCGTCGGCGATCCCGGGCGCCTCGCGTTCCAGCACGTCGCGGGTCGCCTCGGGGGTCACGTCGGTGGGGGACAGGCCGGTGCCGCCGGTCGTGACGACGACGTCCGCCCCGGACGCCACCGCCTGGCGCAGGGCCCCGGCGAGTGCCTCCCGGTCGTCGGGCAGCACGCGCGGCCCCTCGACGGCGAACCCCAGCTCGCGCAGCCCCTCGGCGAGCGCCTGGCCGCTGCGGTCGGCGTAGACGCCGGCCGACGCCCGGTTGGAGGCGGTGACGACGACGGCGCGCGCCCCCTCCGGCAGCTCGCTCATCGCCGCCACTCCCCGCTCTTCCCGCCGGACTTGGCCAGCAGGCGCACGTCGGTGATCGACGCCCGCGGGTCGACGGCCTTGACCATGTCGATCATCGTCAGCCCCGCGACGGCGACCGAGGTCAGCGCCTCCATCTCCACCCCGGTGCGGTCCGCGGTGCGCGCGGTGGCGGTGATCTCCACGGCGTCGTCGGTGACCTGGAGGTCGACGGTCACCCCGTGCAGGGCGATCGGGTGGCACAGCGGCACGAGGTCCGGCGTCCGCTTGGCCCCGGCGATGCCGGCGATCCGGGCGACGGCGACGGCGTCCCCCTTGGGCACCCCCTCGCCGCGCAGCAGGGCCACCACCTCCGGGCTCACCAGCACGCGGCCGGCCGCCGTCGCCTCGCGGGCGGTGACCGCCTTGGCCGAGACGTCGACCATCCGGGCGGCGCCGGCCTCGTCGACGTGGGTCAATCGCTGTTCCGTCACAGGAGCGCTCCCTCGATCAGCACGACGTCCACGGCGGCGCCGGCGGGCAGGTCGGTGACGTCCTCGGGGACGACGACCAGGCAGTTGGCGCGGGCCAGGTGCGCCACCAGGTGCGAGCCGGCGCCGCCGACCAGCGCGACCCGGCCGTCCTCGTAGCGGCCGCGCAGGAACTGGCGGCGGCCCGCGGGGGAGCGCAGCGGCCCGGTCAGCGTGGCCGGCGCGCGCAGCCGGTCCGGCGCCGCGTGCCCGAGCGCCCGGCGCAGCGCCGGGCGCACGAACACCTCGAAGGACACGAACGAGCTCACCGGGTTGCCCGGCAGCGTCACCACCGGGACGCCGTCCACCGTGCCGCAGCCCTGCGGGCCGCCGGGCTGCATCGCGACCTTGCCGAACTCGACGGTGCCCAGCGCGGCGAACGCGTCCTTGACGACCTCGTAGGCGCCGGCGCTCACCCCGCCGCTGGTGACCAGCAGGTCCGCGGTCGCGAGCTCGGCCCGCACGGTGGCCAGGAACTGCCCGACGTCGTCGGGCACGAAGTGCAGCGTCCGCGCCGTGCCGCCGGCCTCGGTGACGGCGGCGGCGAGCAGGGCGGAGTTGGACTCGTAGATCTGCCCGGGCAGCAGGTCGGCGCCGGGCTCGACGAGCTCGCTGCCGGTGGAGAGCACCAGCACCCGCGGGCGCCGGGCCACCGGCACCTCGCGGTGGCCGACCGCGGCGGCCAGGCCCAGCTGCGCGGCGCCCAGCGGGGTGCCGGCAGCCAGGGCCACGTCGCCGGCGGCGATGTCCTCGCCGGCCCGCCGCAGGTACGTCCCGGCGGCCGGGGTCTCGCGGATCGTCACGACGTCGGTGCCGCCGTCGGTGGACTCCACGGGCACCACGACGTCCGCACCGGCCGGCAGGGGGGCGCCGGTCATGATCCGCTGCACGGTCCCCGGCGCCAGCGGCCGGACGTCGGTCCGCCCGGCCGGGACGTCGTCGGCGACCGGCAGCCGGGCCGGCAGCGGCGCGAGCTCGGCCGCCCGGGCGGCGTACCCGTCCATGGCGGAGTTGTCGAAGCCGGGCAGCGAGACGCGGGCCGTCAGGTCCCCGGCCAGCACCCGCCCGTGGGCCCCGGCCAGCGGCACCCGCTCGGCGGGCATCGGCGCGAGCAGCGCGGCGACCGCTGCCTGGTGTTCCTCGACGGTGCGCACCCCGCCATCCTGGCCGATGCGCCGCCGTTAACCTCTATCCGCCCTGGCCGGACGGGAGAGAGGCGCGACGATGGCGGAGTACGAGCGGATGCTGGCCGCGAACGAGCGGTGGGCGGAGTCCTTCACCGGAGGGCTGCCGGTCGCCCCGGGCCGCAAGGTCGCCGTCGTGGCGTGCATGGACTCCCGCATGCCGCTGTTCCCGCTGCTCGGGCTCGCGGTCGGCGACGCCCACGTCATCCGCAACGCCGGCGGCGTCGTCACCGAGGACACCATCCGGTCGCTGACGATCTCGCAGCACGTGCTCGGCACCCGCGAGGTCGTGCTGGTGCACCACACCGACTGCGGCCTGCAGAAGACCGACGACGCCTCGTTCGCCGACATGGTGGAGCAGGCCACCGGTGTGCGGCCGCCGTGGCCGGCCCGCACCTTCACCGACGTCGACGCCGACGTCCGGGAGTCCATCCGGCTGCTGCAGGAGTGCCCGTACCTGCTCTCCACCGACATCTGCGGCACGGTCTACGACGTCGAGACGGGCCGGCTGCGCCGGGTCCAGCCGTGACCCGCGGGTGGCGGCCCCGTGCGGCGGGGGCGCTGCTGCTCGCGGCGCTGGCGGGGTGCACCAGCACCGTCGCCGGCTCCGCGAGCCCGGCGTCCACCCCCGAGCCGTCACCCACCACGACCCCGCCGGCGCCCAGCACGCCCAGCGAGCCGCCCATCGACGTCACGCCGCCGCCGGCCCGCGGCGTCGGGCTGCTGCTGGAGGCGCACCGGCTGGCGTCGGTCACCGCGCTGGTGCAGACGTCGTTCCCCGACCGCACCGAGACCTGCTCCCCGTCCGGCCCGGCCACCTCCGCCGGCGGGGTGGAGGCCGCCTACTTCACCGCCGGCTCGGCCGCGGACGTCCTCGAGACCTACGGGTTCGTCACCGCCTGGGGTCAGTGCAATCAGACCGCGGACGGCGCGCTGGGCACGATCACGCTGGTCATGGAGCTGTCCGATCCCGAGGCCGCGCGGCGGGCCGCCGAGGACCTGGTCCAGGCGCAGGCGATCAACGGCTTCGAGGAGGTCCCCACCGACATCGACGGCGGCGCGCTGCTGGCTGTGGACGGGGACCAGGCCACCGTGCAGGCCTTCGTCCCGGTCGGCCGGACCGTCGCCTACCTCTGGCACGAGGGCACCGCCGCGACCGTCGCCGACGACATCACCCGCGTGGTCGCCGACCAGGTCGGGCTGCTGCAGGGCTTCCAGCCGACGCCGCAGGCCGACGTCCCGGCCCTGCCGACCGACCCGGTGGGCATGCAGGGCATGGCGCTGACGCCGCCCGGCGACCTGAACGACTTCTCCGGCCCCTACGACTTCGAGGGGTACCTGCGGATCTCGATCGACCCCGCGACGGAGCGCGAGCTGCTCGGCACGAACGGCTTCGCCGGCTTCTACTCCAAGCAGTCCGAGGACGGCGACGGCCTGTACGCCGTCGCCCTCTACCGCTTCGGGTCGACCGACCAGACCAACGCCGTCTACACCGGCTTCCAGCAGCTGGAGGCCACCGCCTTCGGCGGGACCCCCTTCGTCCTCCCGGCCATCCCCGAGGCCCCCTGCTTCGTGTTCGACGCCGGCGGCGGGCGCTTCTACCAGCGCTGCTACGTCGGCTACCGGACCAACCTGGCCAGCGTCGACGTCGGCGGGCTGAGTGCCCCCGACGACTACGCGCGGATGAACGAGCTGCTCCCCGCCCAGCGCGACCTCATCGACGACTGAGGAAGGGCCCCCTCGCCCCCCACCGCTCGCACGCTCGCGGCGGGCCCCTGCGAGGGGGCCGTTCCAGGGGTGGGTCGCGTCGTCGGGTGGCGGTCGGGCGAGGGCGCGCGGCTGGTATCGTCGTCGGCTGGCGCGCGGCCGCTGGCTGGTGCGCGCGCGTCTCCACGTCTCCCGTGCTCGGTGAGGCGATCCCACCAGCCGACCCGACGACGACGGAGGACACGAGCGCCGTGCGCACGTACACCCCCAAGCCCGGAGAGGTCTCCCGGACCTGGCACGTCATCGACGCCACCGACGTGGTGCTCGGTCGACTCGCCAGCCAGACGGCGATCCTGCTCCGCGGCAAGCACAAGCCCCAGTTCGCGCCCCACCTCGACGTCGGTGACTTCGTCGTCGTGGTGAACGCCGGCAAGGTCGCCCTGACCGGCTCGAAGCGTGACGAGAAGATGGCCTACCGCCACTCCGGCTACCCGGGCGGCCTCAAGGCCATCCCGGTCGGCGACCAGCTGCGCACGCACCCCGACCGCGTCATCGAGCGCGCCGTCAAGGGCATGCTGCCGCACAACAGCCTGGGTCGTCAGATGCTCAAGAAGCTGAAGGTGTACGCCGGGCCCGAGCACCCGCACGCCGCGCAGCAGCCCCAGCCCTACGAGATCAAGCAGGTGGCCCAGTGACCAGCTCGCTGACCGTGACCGACGCCGAGGGGCGCCCGGTCCAGACCGTCGGCCGGCGCAAGGAGGCCGTGGTCCGCGTGCGGCTGCTGCCCGGCACCGGCCAGTTCACGCTCAACGGCCGCACCCTCGAGCAGTACTTCCCGAACAAGGTGCACCAGCAGCTCATCCGTGAGCCGTTCGTGACCCTGGAGAAGGCCGAGCAGTACGACGTCGTCGGCCTGCTCAAGGGCGGCGGTGTCACCGGTCAGGCCGGCGCGCTGCGCCTGGCCATCGCCCGCGCCCTCATCCAGGTCGAGGCCGAGGACCGTCCCGCCCTGAAGAAGGCCGGCTTCCTCACCCGCGACGCCCGGGTCAAGGAGCGCAAGAAGTACGGCCTGAAGAAGGCCCGCAAGGCGCCGCAGTACAGCAAGCGCTGACGGGCGCATCCGTGGGTCGCCTCTTCGGGACCGACGGCGTCCGGGGTCGGGCCAACGACGACCTCACGCCGGAGTTGGCCCTGGCGGTGGCTCGTGCCGCCGCAGGTGTGCTCGCCGACCGCGACGGGACCTCGCGTCCCGTCGCGGTCGTCGGGCGCGATCCCCGCGCCAGCGGGGAGATGCTCGAGGCCGCGGTCGTGGCCGGCCTCTCGAGCGCGGGCGCCGAGGTGCTGCGCGTGGGTGTGCTGCCCACGCCCGCCGTCGCCTTCCTCACCGCGGACACCGGCGCCGACCTCGGCGTCATGATCTCCGCGAGCCACAACCCGATGCCCGACAACGGCGTCAAGCTGTTCAGCCGGGGCGGTCACAAGCTCCCCGACGCCGTCGAGGCGGCGATCGAGGCCAGCGTGACCACCCAGCGCCACCGCAGCGACGGTCACCGCCCCGTGGGGGCCGAGATCGGCCGGGTGCGCGACCTGACCGACGGCGCCGACCGCTACGCCGCGCACCTGCTCACCACCGTCGAGCAGCCGCTGGCCGGGCTCACCCTCGTCGTGGACTGTGCCCACGGGGCGGCAGCCGGCGTCGGGCCCGAGGTCTACCGCCGCGCCGGCGCCACCGTGCACGTCATCGGCGGCGAGCCCGACGGCTGGAACATCAACGACGGGATCGGCTCCACCCACCTGGGCCCGCTGGCCGCCGCGGTCCGCCACCACGGTGCCGACCTCGGCATCGCCCACGACGGCGACGCCGACCGCTGCCTCGCCATCACCGCCGACGGCGACCCCGTCGACGGCGACGCGATCCTGGCCGTCTGCGCCCTCGGGCTCAAGGAGCGGGGGACGCTGCGCGAGGACACCGTCGTCGCCACCGTGATGAGCAACCTCGGGTTCCACCGGACGATGCGCCGGGCCGGCATCACGGTGCAGACCACCGCCGTCGGCGACCGCTACGTCCTCGAGGCCCTGCGCCGCGGACAGCTGAGCCTGGGTGGCGAGCAGAGCGGCCACCTGGTGTTCCTCGACCACGCCACCACCGGCGACGGCCTGCTCACCGGCCTGTCGCTGCTCGGGCGCATGCGGACGACCGGCGCGTCGCTGGGCGAGCTCGCCTCGGTCGTCGAGCGACTGCCGCAGGTGCTGGTCAACGTGCCCGTACGCGACCGGATCGCGGTCGCCGAGAGCGACGCCGTCGCCGACGCGGTCAACGCCGTCGCGTCCGAGCTGGGCGACGGGGGCCGGGTCCTGCTCCGCCCCTCGGGCACCGAGCAGCTCGTGCGCGTGATGGTCGAGGCGCCCACGCAGGCGCAGGCCGACGAGGTGGCCCACCGGCTGGCGGAGGTCGTCGCGGCCGTCGGCTGATCGGGCGCCGCACAGCGCCGCTCGTGTCAGAGGACGGATCGGTCCGACTCCGCCGGTACCCTCGTGGGAATGTGCGGCATCGTGGGCTACGTCGGTCCCCAGGAGTCCCTCGGGGTGGTCCTGGAGGGACTGCGGCGGCTGGAGTACCGGGGCTACGACTCCGCGGGCGTGGCGGTCCGGATCGCCGGCGAGGCGGGCGGTGAGCTCGCGGCGGCGAAGAAGGCCGGCAAGCTGGCCAACCTGGAGAAGGTGCTGGCCGAGGCGCCGCTCCCGGCCTCCACCATCGGCATCGGGCACACGCGGTGGGCGACCCACGGCGGCCCCACCGACCGCAACGCCCACCCGCACCTGTCCGACGACGGGCGGGTCGCGGTGATCCACAACGGGATCATCGAGAACTTCGCCGCGCTGCGCGGCGAGTGCGAGGAGCGCGGCGTCGAGTTCGGCTCCGAGACCGACACCGAGGTCGTCGCCCACCTGCTCACCGCCGCCTACGACGCGCTGCCGGCGGGACCGGACCGCTTCGCCGAGGCCATGCGGGTGGTGTGCCGCCGGCTGGAGGGAGCGTTCACGCTCGTCGCCACCCACGCCGACGAGCCCGACACGCTCGTCGCCGCCCGCCGCAACAGCCCGCTGGTCGTCGGCGTCGGCGAGACCGCCGACGGCACCCCCGAGTACTTCCTGGGCTCCGACGTCGCCGCCTTCATCGCGCACACCCGCGACGCCCGCGAGCTGGGCCAGGACCAGGTCGTCGAGATCGACCGCACCCGCGGCCTGACCGTCACCGACTTCTCCGGCGCGCCCGCCGAGGCGAGGGCCTACACGGTCGACTGGGACGCCGCGGCCGCCGAGAAGGGCGGCTACGACTGGTTCATGCTCAAGGAGATCGCCGAGCAGCCGCGGGCGGTCGCCGACACGCTGCTGGGCCGGCTCGGTGAGAACGGGAAGCTGGTCCTGGACGAGGTGCGGCTGTCCGACCAGGACCTGCGCGACGTCGACAAGGTCTTCGTCGTCGCCTGCGGCACGGCCTACCACGCCGGTCTGATCGCCAAGTACGCCATCGAGCACTGGACCCGCATCCCCGTCGAGGTGGAGGTGGCCAGCGAGTTCCGCTACCGGGACCCGGTGCTGGACCGCTCGACCCTCGTCGTCGTCATCAGCCAGTCCGGCGAGACGATGGACACCCTGATGGCGCTGCGGCACGCCAAGGACCAGAAGGCCCGCGTGCTGGCGATCTGCAACGCCAACGGCTCGACCATCCCGCGGGAGTCCGACGCCGTGCTCTACACGCACGCCGGCCCGGAGGTGGCCGTCGCCTCGACCAAGGGCTTCACGACCCAGGTCGTCGCCTGCTACCTCGTCGGCCTGTTCCTCGCCCAGGTGCGCGGGATCAAGTTCGACGACGAGGTCGCCGCGATCGTCGAGGACCTGCGCGGGCTGCCGGACAAGGTCGCCGAGGTGCTCGGGCAGATGGAGCCGGTGCGCGCGCTGGGCCGCTCGCTCGCCGACGCCGACACGATCCTGTTCCTCGGCCGGCACGTCGCCTTCCCGGTCGCGCTGGAGGGCGCGCTCAAGCTCAAGGAGCTCGCCTACATCCACGCCGAGGGCTTCGCCGCCGGTGAGCTCAAGCACGGCCCGATCGCGCTGATCGACGAGGGCACCCCGGTCATCGTCGTGGTCCCGTCCCCGCGCAGCCGCGAGTCGGTGCACGGCAAGGTGGTCTCCAACATCCAGGAGGTGCGGGCCCGCGGGGCGCGCACGATCGTCATCGCCGAGCAGGGCGACGAGGACGTCGTCCCCTACGCCGACCACGTCATCCGGGTGCCGCGCACGCCGACCCTGCTGGCGCCGGTGGTGACGACGGTGCCCCTGCAGGTGCTGGCCTGCGAGATCGCCGACACCCGCGGCTACGACGTCGACCAGCCGCGCAACCTCGCGAAGTCCGTCACCGTCGAGTGACGTCGCCGGTCGCCGGGACCGCGTGAGCCGGTCCCGGCGGAGCCCGGGTCGTCCGCCGGGAGGCCCGGCGACCCGGCCTGGGGCGCGGGGCGCCGGGAGGCCGGGCAGACTGGCCGCCGTGATCATCGGGATCGGCATCGACGTGGTGCCCGTGGACCGCTTCGCCGCGTCGCTGTCGCGCACGGCGGGCCTGCGGGACCGGCTGTTCACCGCCGAGGAGCAGCTCACCCCGTCGGGCCGGCCCCGGACCGGCGAGTCCCTGGCCGCGCGGTTCGCGGCCAAGGAGGCGCTGGCGAAGGCGCTGGGCGCGCCCGGGGGCCTGCAGTGGCACGACGCCGAGGTGACCGTCGGGGAGCACGGGCGCCCGCAGCTCGCGGTCCGGGGCACGGTGGCCCGGCGGGCGCACCAGCTGGGGGTCACGTCCTGGCACCTGTCGCTCAGCCACGACGGCGGCATCGCCTCGGCGTTCGTGCTCGCCGAGGGCATCCCCCGCACCGCGGAGGGGACGGCGTGATCGGTCTGTACACCGCCGACCAGGTGCGGGCCGCCGAGGCGCCCCTGCTCGCGGCCGGCCCGGACGGCGTGCTCATGCACCGGGCCGCCACCGGCCTGGCCACCGTCGGCCTGCGGCTGCTGGGCCGCGCGGTCGGGACCCGGGCCACGCTGCTGGTGGGGGCGGGCGACAACGGCGGTGACGCCCTGTTCGCCGGCGCGCACCTGGCGAGGCGCGGCGTGCGGGTGACCGCCGTCCTGCTCGACCCGGAGCGCGCCCACCCGGCCGGGCTGGCCGCGCTGCGCCGGGCCGGCGGGCGGGTGGCCGGCCCGGACGGTCCGACCGGCCTGGACCGCGCGGACCTGGTCCTCGACGGGATCGTCGGCATCGGCGGCCGGGGCGGGCTGCGACCCGCGGCGGCGCGGCTGGCCGGCGATGCCGCGGCCGGGCCGGGGCTGATGGTCGCCGTGGACCTGCCCAGCGGCGTCGACGCGGACACCGGGGCCGTTCCCGGCGCGGCCTTCCCCGCCCAGCACACCGTCACGTTCGGCGCGGTGAAGGCCGGGCTGGTCCTGGGGGCGGGGCGGCAGCACGCCGGTGAGGTGCACCTCGTCGACATCGGCCTGGCGGGCACGCTGCCGGTGCCGCACGCCGTCCGGCTCACCGACGACGACGTCGCGGCCCGGCTCGAGCCGCCCACCGACGACGACGACAAGTACTCCCGCGGCGTCGTCGGCGTCGTGGCGGGCTCGGCGACCTACCCCGGCGCGGCGGTGCTGTGCACGGGGGCGGCGCTGCGCACCCGGCCGGGTCTGGTCCGCTACGCCGGGACCGCCGCCGCGGGGGTGCGGGCGGCCTGGCCGGAGGCGATCGTCACCGAGGGCCGCCCCGCCGACGCCGGGCGGGTGCAGGCCTGGGTGGTCGGGCCCGGCCTGGGCACCGACGACGCCGCGGCCGACGTGGTCGCGCAGGTGCTGGCCACCGACCTGCCGGTGCTGCTGGACGCCGACGCGCTCACGCTGGCCGCCCGGCGTCCGGAGCTGGTCCGCGACCGCGCGGCGCCCACGGTCCTCACCCCGCACGACCGCGAGTACGCGCGCTTCGGCACGGAGGTCGGCGCCGACCGGGTGGGCGCCGCCCGGCGGCTGGCCGCCGACCTCGGTGCCGTCGTCCTCCTCAAGGGCGCGGCCACGGTGGTGGCCGGGCCGGACGGGCCGGCGTACGTCAACGGCACCGGCACGCCGTGGCTGGCGACCGCCGGCACCGGCGACGTGCTCTCCGGCATCGCCGGCGCGCTGCTGGCCGGCGGCCTGCCGCCCGCCGAGGCCGCCGCCGTCGCCGCGCACGTGCACGGGCGGGCGGGGCAGCTGGCCGCCGCGGACGGGCCGCTGATCGCGGGGGACCTCGTCCGCCGGCTGCCGGGGACACTCGCCCGGCTGCGCGGGGACCGGGGGCCCGGGCTGGGAGACTGAGCGCGTGAGCAGTGCACCCGCCCGGGCCGAGCTGGTCGTCGACCTCGACGCCATCGCCGCCAACACCGCGGTCCTGCGCGAGCGCGTCAGCCGGCCGCTGATGGCCGTGGTCAAGGCCGACGGGTACGGGCACGGCCTCGTCCCCTCGGCGCGGGCGGCGCTGGCCGGCGGCGCGGACGCCCTCGGCGTGGCCGTGGTCGAGGAGGCGCTGGCGCTGCGGGCGGCCGGGGTGACGGCCCCGCTGCTGGCCTGGCTCAACGCCCCGGGCGAGGACTTCGCCGCCGCGCTGGCGGCCGACGTCGAGGTGTCGGTCAACGCCGCGTGGGGGGTCGCGGAGGTCGTGGCCGCGGCCCGCGCCACCGGCCGCACCGCCCGGCTGCACCTCAAGGTCGACACGGGGCTCTCCCGCGGCGGGGCCACCCCCGACGAGTGGCCGGCGGTGGTGGCCGCCGCCGCCCGCGCCCAGGCCGACGGCGACGTCGAGGTCGTCGGCCTGTGGAGCCACCTCGCCTACGCCGACGCCCCGACGCACCCGACCATCGGCCGGCAGCGGGCCGTGTTCGACGAGGCGGTCGAGGTCGCCCGCGCGGCGGGCCTGCGCGACGCCCGCCGGCACCTGGCCAACTCCGCGGCCACCATCGCCCTGCCCGACACCTGGTACGACGTCGTCCGGCCGGGCATCGCGCTCTACGGGCTGGACCCGCTCGGCGGCGACCCGGCGGCGTACGGGCTGCGCCCCGCGATGACCGTGCAGGCGCGCGTCCTGCTCACCAAGCGGGTGCCGGCCGGCACCGGCGTGTCCTACGGCCACACGTACACGACCGCGACCGACACCACCCTCGCCGTCGTGCCGGTCGGCTACGCCGACGGCATCCCGCGGGCCGCGGGCAACCGGGCGCCGGTGCTCGCCGGGGGCGCGCAGCGGACCGTCGCCGGGCGGGTGTGCATGGACCAGTTCGTGCTGGACGTCGGCGACGACGAGGTCCGCGACGGCGACCGCGTGGTCCTGTGGGGGCCCGGCACCGACGGCGAGCCGACGGCGCAGCAGTGGGCCGACGCGCTCGACACCATCCACTACGAGCTGGTCGCCCGCATCGGCGGCCGGTTCACGCGCCGGTACACCGGCACGGCGGGAACGGTCTGATGGCGCCCGCGAAGCGCCCCGCCCGCAAGCCCGCCGTGCCCGTCCCGCACTCCACCGCCGGGGTCGTCGGCGCCGTCGCCGGGCTGGCCGCGGCCGGCACCGCGGTCGGGGTGGCCGTGCACCGGCACGCCACCCGCCGGGTCGACGCCGAGCGCGTCGGCTCGGCCGCCGGCCTGCCGCCCGGCGCCACCGACGCCGAGCTGCGCGAGGAGGACCCGCTCGGCCCCGCCGCGCGCCACGCCGACCGCACCGCGCTGGTGCGGGCCGACGACGGGGTGCCGCTCACGGTGGAGGAGGTGGGGCCGCTCGACGCCCCGCTGACCGTCGTCTTCGTGCACGGCTACTCGCTGTCGATGCACTCCTGGGCCTACCAGCGCCGCTCGCTGGGCGCCCAGCTCGCCACGGCCAACGGCGCGCGCCCGCAGGCGCGGCTGGTCTTCTTCGACCAGCGCGGGCACGGCTCCTCCGGCCGGGGCCCGGCGGAGCACTCGACGATGGAGCAGCTCGCCCGCGACCTCGCCGCGGTGCTGGAGGCGCGGGTGCCGCGCGGGCCGGTGGTGCTGGTCGGCCACTCGATGGGCGGGATGACCCTCATGGCGCTGGCCGCGCTGCGCCCGGAGCTGTTCGGCACCCGGGTCGTGGGCGCCGCGCTGCTGTCGACCTCCAGCGGCAACCTCGCCGAGCTGTCCTTCGGGCTGCCGGAGTTCCTCACCCGGGTCCGGGCCGCCGTCATCCCGGTCGCGGCCTGGGCGATGCGCCGCCGTCCTGCCCTCGCCGAGCGCACCCGCCGGCTGGCCGCGTCGGTCGTGTCGGCGGCGACCTGGTCGCTGTCGTTCGCCTCGCGGGACGTCGACCCGGCGCTGGGCCGCTACGTCGACGCGATGATCGCCGGCACCCCGGTCGACGTGATCGCGGAGTTCTACCCGGCGCTGGCCGGCCTGGACGAGACCGGGTCGCTGGCGCCGCTGCGCGCCGTCCCCACCCTGGTGCTCACCGGCGACTGCGACTCGCTGATCCCGCCGGCGCACAGCGAGGCGCTCGTGGAGCTCCTCGGCGGGGCGGACGCCGACCGGGTCGAGCACGTCGTCGTCGGTGGGGCCGGGCACATGGTGCTGCTGGAGAAGCCGGCCGAGGTCACGGCGGCGCTCGGGGCGCTGATCCGGCGGGCGACCGCGGAACGGGCGGCCGCGACCGCCTGAGCCGGCGGGGTCGTAGGGTCGGGCGCGTGGCCGCCCCCCGTCCGCCCTGGTCCGGTGCACCCGACGTGGGGGCCGCGGCCGAGGACGTCGCCCGCACCGCCGCCGCCGCGCCCGACTGGGCCGCGCTCGCCGGCGCCGCCCGCGGCTGCGTCGCCTGCCCGGAGCTCGCCGCCGCCCGGCAGCACGTCGTCGTCGGGGACGTGCCGGCGTCCGGCCGGCCGCGGTTCGTGCTCGTCGGCGAGGCACCCGGCGCGACCGAGGACGAGACGGGCCGGCCCTTCGTCGGGAGGAGCGGGGCCCTGCTGGACCAGCTGCTGGCCGAGGCCGGGCTGGACCGTGGGCAGGCGGCGGTGCTCAACGTCGTGAAGTGCCGGCCGCCGGGCAACCGCACCCCCAGGGCGCCCGAGGTGGCCCGGTGCAGCGGCTGGCTGCGCCGGCAGCTGGAGCTGCTCGCCCCGCCGGTCGTCGTCGCGCTCGGCCTGTCCAGCGCCAAGTGGTTCCTCGGGCCGCGCACCGTCCTGGCCCAGGTGCGGGGCCGGCCGCACGAGGTCGACGGGCGGGCCGTCTGGGCCACCTACCACCCGTCGGCGGCCATCCGGTTCGGCCCGAACGGGGCGCCGCGGGCCGGGCTGCTGGCCGACCTGACCGCCGTCGCCGGGAGCCTGTCGTGAACCGCGAGCACGTGCTGCCCACCGCCGAGGACACCCGCGCCCTCGGCGCCGCCCTCGCCGCGCTGGCCCGCCCCGGCGACCTCGTCGTCCTCGTCGGGCCCCTGGGCGCCGGCAAGACGGCGCTCACCCAGGGGCTGGGTGCCGCGCTGGGCGTCCGCGAGCCGGTCACCTCGCCGACGTTCGTCATCGCCCGCGTGCACCGCGGCGGGCGGCTGCCGCTGGTGCACGTGGACGCCTACCGGCTCGGCGGGGTCGCCGACGTCGACGACCTCGACCTGGACGCGTCGACGGCGGAGTCGGTGACGGTGGTCGAGTGGGGGCAGGGGCTGGTCGAGCAGCTCGCGGACGAGCACCTGGAGGTGCGCCTGGACCGGTGCGAGGACGACGTGCGCACCGCCGTCCTCGTCCCGCACGGCCCGGGCTGGGAGCAGCGGCTGGCCGACTAACCTCGGTCCTCGTGCTGGTACTGGCCCTGGACACCGCGACGCCGACCCTGCTGGCCGGGCTGGCCCGGTGGTCGCCGGACGGCGGCGTCGAGGTGCTGGCCGAGCGCGCCGTCGCCTCGGGCACCCGGCACGCCGAGCTGCTGACCCCCGCGATCCGCGGCGCGCTCGCCGACGCCGGGCTGGCGCTGGCCGACGTCGGGGCCGTCGTCACCGGGCTGGGGCCCGGCCCGTTCACCGGCCTGCGCGTCGGCGTGGTCACCGCGGCGGCGATCGCCGACGCCCGCGGGCTGCCGGCCGTCGGCGTCTGCACGCTGGACGCGATCGGCGCCGGCGCCCGCACGGTGGTCACCGACGCCCGGCGCAAGGAGGTCTACTGGGCGGCCTACGACGCCGCGGGCGCCCGGGTCGAGGGGCCCGGCGTGGTGCGCCCCGAGTCCGGGGAGCTGACCGGCCCGTTCGTCGGGGACCCGGCGTTCGCCGGGCGGCTGGGCGCCGCGGTGACGCCGGCCGAGGTGACGACGGCGGGGCTGCTGCGCGCGGCCGGCCCGCAGCTGGCCGACCCGTCGTCCGCCGGCCCGCTGGTGCCGCTGTACCTGCGCCGTCCCGACGCCACCCCGCCGACGTCGTTCAAGCCGGTGACCACCTCGTGAGCCGTCCCGCCGGCGCCGTCCGGCTGCGGCCGATGCGGCTGGCCGACCTGCCGGCGGTGATGGAGCTCGAGGAGGAGCTCTTCGCCCCCGACACGTGGACGGTGTCGATGTACCGCGACGAGCTGTCGCGCACCGACACCCGGCACTACCTGGTCGCCGTCGACGGGGACGCGGACGGCGGTGGGGCCGTGGTCGGCTACGCGGGGCTCATCGCCTACGACGACGAGGCGCACGTGGCCACGATCGGCGTCTCGGGGGCCCGGCAGGGCGAGGGGGTCGGCGCGCTGCTGCTGGACGCCCTGCTCGCCGAGGCCGACCGGCGCAGCCCGGTCGTGCTGCTGGAGGTGCGGGCGGACAACGAGGTCGCGCAGGCCCTGTACCGGCGTCGCGGGTTCGCCGAGATCGGCCGGCGCCGCGGCTACTACCAGCCGAGCAACACCGACGCCGTGGTGATGAGACGGGAGAGACCGTGACCGAGCCGCTGGTCCTGGGGTTCGAGACGTCCTGCGACGAGACCGGGGTCGGGCTGGTCCGCGGCCGCACCCTGCTGTCGGACGCCCTGGCCACCTCGATGGCCGAGCACGAGCGGTTCGGCGGCGTCGTCCCCGAGATCGCCTCCCGCGCGCACCTGGAGGCGATGGTGCCGACGGTGCACCGCGCGCTCGCCGAGGCCGGGGTGGGGGCCGGCGACGTCGACGCCGTCGCGGTGACCGCCGGCCCGGGTCTCACCGGCGCCCTGCTGGTCGGGCTGGCGGCGGCCAAGGCGTACGCGCTGGCGCTCGACGTCCCGCTGTACGGGGTCAACCACCTCGCCGCGCACGTCGCCGTCGACGAGCTGCAGCACGGGGAGCTGGCCGAGCCGTCGCTGGCGCTGCTGGTCTCCGGCGGGCACAGCTCGCTGCTGCTGGTGCCCGACCTGTCCCGCGACGTCGTCTCGCTGGGCCGCACGGTCGACGACGCGGCCGGCGAGGCGTTCGACAAGGTCGCCCGCGTGCTCGGCATGCCCTTCCCCGGCGGCCCGCCGATCGACCGGGCCGCCCGCGAGGGCGACGGCTCGGCGATCGCCTTCCCGCGCGGGCTCACCGGCCCCCGGGACGCGCCCTACGACTTCTCCTTCTCCGGCCTGAAGACCGCCGTCGCCCGGTGGGTGGAGGCCCGCGAGCGGGCCGGGGAGCCGGTGCCGGTGGCCGACGTCGCCGCGTCGTTCCAGGAGGCCGTCGCCGACGTGCTGACCGCGAAGGCGGTGCGGGCCTGCCGCGAGCACGGCGTGGACCACCTGGTGCTCGGTGGGGGAGTGGCGGCCAACTCGCGGCTGCGGGCGCTGGCCGAGGAACGCTGCGCCGCGGCCGGCATCGTGCTGCGGGTGCCGAGCCCGCGGCTGTGCACCGACAACGGCGCGATGGTCGCCGCGCTGGGGTCGCGGCTGGTCGCGGCCGGGGTGGCCCCGTCGGCTCCGGACCTCGGCGCGGACAGCTCACTGCCGATCGAGGTCGTCACCCCGTAGCGCCGCTGCCGCGGGGGCTCCTCAGGAGGCGGCGCACACCAGCGCGGTGGGCCGGCCGGCCACCCGGGTGACGACGACGACCGCCGACCCCGCACCGGGGCCGCGCAGCTGCCGCGCCAGCTGCTCGGGCTCGATCGCCGACCCGCGCTTCTTCACCGTCACCCGGCCGACACCGCGGGCGCGCAGCAGCGCCCGCAGCTTCTTGAGGTTGAACGGCAGCACCTCCTCGACCCGGTGGGAGGTGACCCAGGGGGAGTCGGCGGCCGCGTCGGAGGTCAGGTAGGCGATCGTCGGGTCCACCAGCGTCGCGCCCAGCTCGGCGGCGGCCAGCGCCACCAGGCCGGAGCGGATGACCGCCGGGTCCGGCTCGTGCAGCCACCCGCGCACCGGTCCGGTGGGCGCCGGCCCCGGGTCGGCGTCGGCGGCCAGCTCGTGCACCGTGCCGGCGCGGACGACGGTCGCCCGCCGCCACCGCGTCGAGACCGCGCGCCCCCACAGCACGGCCTCCACGATCGACCCGCGCACCGACACCCACTCGGCCTCGACGCCGGCGGGCACGCGGTCGTGGTCCAGCCCGGGGGCGACCTTGACCGCGGTCACCGGCACGCGGTCCAGCAGGGCCTCGACGCATCCCCAGGGCGGCGACCACCGGTCGGGGTCCAGCTGCCGGCGGCCGCCCGCCCGCCGCGCCGGGTCCAGGACGGCGCCCGCGCAGTTGGCCACCTCGCCGCCGCGGGCCGCCGCCACCAGCTCGACGGCGTCCCCGGCCACGACCCACACCCGGTCGGCCAGGCCCAGCGCCTCGACGTTGGCCGCGGTCAGCGCCCGGGCCAGCGGGTCGACGTCGACGGCGAGGACGCTGGCCCCGGCCCGGGCCAGCGCGATGGTGTCGGTGCCGGCCGCGCAGCCGAGGTCGGCGACGGAGTCGACGCCCTCGCCGCCGGCGGCCAGCAGCCGGGCGGCGCGCCGGGCGGCGAGCTCCGGCCGGCCGGCCTGCTCGAGGGTGTCGGCGGTCAGGAACAGCACGTCGGCGTCGTCGCCGAACACCGGCCGCGCGCGCTCGCGCAGGCGGGCGAACCCCCAGGCGGGCCCGGCCAGCACCGGCCCCACGGCGGCGCGGAGGCGGTCGAGCGCCGGCACCAGCTCGGTGCCGGCCGCGAGCAGCTCGGCGGCACGGGCGAGGGCGGCCGCGCCCTCGGGCGTGCGCATCAGCGCCAGCTGCTCCAGCACGCTCTCCGGATGGGTCGCGGACGCGTCGGGAGGCACGCCGTCAGCGTGACGCACCGGTCCGGGACCCCGTCGGGTGACCCGCTTGAGGGGCTGGCACTCTCGTGGGTAGAGTGCCAACGACACGGCAGCCGCCTGACCCCCGCGACGGCAGGTGTGCAGGCCCGTGCCACAGCATCCTGTTCCAGCCCGTCGATCCCGAAGGGGGCGTCACCGACGTGACGACCGCTACCAAGGTCAGCATCAAGCCGCTGGAGGACCGCGTCGTGGTCCAGGCCAACGAGGCCGAGACCACCACCGCTTCCGGCCTGGTCATCCCGGACACCGCCAAGGAGAAGCCGCAGGAGGGCACGGTCATCGCCGTGGGCCCCGGCCGCGTCGACGACAACGGCAACCGCGTCCCCCTCGACGTCAACGTCGGCGACGTGGTCATCTACTCGAAGTACGGCGGCACCGAGGTGCGCTACGGCGGCGAGGACTACCTCGTGCTGTCGGCGCGCGACCTGCTCGCCGTCGTGGAGAAGTGACCTCTCCTCTCCACCCGCGTCCCTGACGCACCGCACGATGCGACCGCCCCGGGCGACCCGAGACACCGGGTCCCTGGGGCGGTCGTCGTTCCGCACCCCCCAGTCCTGAACGAGGAGCCGGCCCATGGCCAAGATCATCAAGTTCAACGAGGACGCCCGCCGCGCGCTCGAGCGCGGCGTGGACAAGCTGGCCGACGCGGTCAAGGTGACGCTGGGCCCGCGCGGGCGCAACGTCGTCCTCGACAAGAAGTTCGGCTCGCCGACGATCACCAACGACGGCGTCACCATCGCCCGCGAGGTGGAGCTCGAGGACCCGTACGAGAACCTCGGCGCGCAGCTGGCCAAGAACGTCGCCACCAAGACCAACGACGTCGCCGGTGACGGCACCACCACCGCCACCGTGCTGGCCCAGGCGCTGGTCCACGAGGGCATGCGCAACGTCGCCGCCGGGGCCAACCCGATGGCGCTGGGCCGCGGCATGCGCGCCGCCGTCGACGCCGTGCACGCCGCCCTCGACGCGGCCGCCACCCCGGTCGAGGACCAGGACTCCATCGCCGGTGTCGCCACCGTGTCCGCGCAGGACGCCGAGGTCGGCACCCTGATCGGCGAGGCGATGGAGAAGGTGGGCAAGGACGGCGTCATCACCGTCGAGGAGAGCAACACCCTCTCCACCGAGCTCGACGTGACCGAGGGCGTGCAGTTCGACAAGGGCTACCTGTCGCCGTACTTCGTCACCGACACCGAGGCGATGGAGGCCGTCCTCGAGGACGCGCTGGTCCTGCTCGTGCAGGGCAAGGTCGGCGCCCTGGCCGACCTGCTCCCGCTGCTGGAGAAGGTGCTCGGCTCCGGCTCGCGGCCGCTGCTGATCGTCGCCGAGGACGTCGAGGGCGAGGCGCTGTCCACGCTCGTCGTCAACTCCATCCGCAAGACCATCAAGGTCGTCGCGGTGAAGTCGCCCTACTTCGGCGACCGCCGCAAGGCGTTCATGACCGACCTCGCCATCGTCACCGGCGGTCAGGTCGTCAGCGAGGACGTCGGCCTCAAGCTCGACGCGGTCGGCCTCGAGGTGCTCGGCACCGCGCGGCGCGTCGTCGTCACCAAGGACGCGACGACGATCGTCGACGGCGGCGGCACCGGCGAGGCCATCGCCGACCGCGTCGCGCAGATCCGCCGCGAGATCGACGCCACCGACTCCGACTGGGACCGCGAGAAGCTGCAGGAGCGGCTCGCGAAGCTGGCCGGCGGCATCGGCGTCATCCGCGTGGGTGCGGCCACCGAGGTCGAGATGAAGGAGAAGAAGCACCGGATCGAGGACGCCATCGCCGCCACCCGCGCCGCGGTGGAGGAGGGCGTCGTCCCCGGTGGTGGCTCCGCGCTGGTGCACGCCGCCGCGGCGATCGACGCCCTGGACCTCACCGGCGACGAGCTCACCGGCGCCCGCGCGGTCCGCCGCGCCCTGGACGCCCCGCTCGTCCGGATCGCCGAGAACGCCGGCTTCGAGGGCCGCGTCGTCGTCAGCAAGGTCCGCGACGGCGGCGTCGGCACCGGCTTCAACGCCGCGACCGGCGAGTACGGCGACCTGGCCGCCCAGGGCGTCATCGACCCGGTCAAGGTCACCAAGGCCGCCCTCGGCAACGCCACCTCGATCGCGGCGATGGTGCTCACCACCGACTCCGCCGTCGTCGAGGCGCCGGAGGAGGAGGCGCACGCGGGCGGGCACCACACCCACGGGCACTCGCACGGCCACGGCCACGCCCACTGAGCACGGCCACCCTCCCGTGATCATCGGCGGGTGGCGCGTCCGGCCGGCGGGTCGGGCAGCCACCTGCCGATGATCACGGGGCGCGCACCCCGCGCAACGCACCGAGGGCCGGTCCAGACGAACGTCTGGACCGGCCCTCGGTGTCTGTCGGGAGGGGCTACACGCCCGCGGCGACCGGGGCGGGCTCCGCGGCGATGAGCCGGGCCCGCTCCTCCTCGCTCATGCCGCCCCACACGCCGTAGGGCTCACGGACGGCGAGCGCGTGCTTGAGGCAGGCCTCGACGACGGGGCACTTCGCGCAGACGGCCTTGGCCGCGTTCTGCCGGCGGGCCCGCGCGGGGCCGCGCTCCCCGTCCGGGTGGAAGAACAGGGCGGTGCTCTCGCCACGGCAGGCGCCGTGCAACTGCCAGTCCCAGACCTCGGCGACGGGGGTGGGCAGTCGGCGGATGTCAGCCATGTCGGTCCTCCTCGGCTCGATGCGAGCCGGAGGGGGCGGTCCGGCTGCAAGGGGCCGGTGCCCGAGGCCCACGCGGGTCAAACACAGGGCGTCGCGGCATTTTCCCGCCTCCTGGCTCACCCCGCTGGGTGAGGGCATCTGTCACCCGTCCCGGCGGCCGATCAAGGTGGGTCCCGGTCGTGCCGAATCCGGCGGGGAGTCCCGTCCGAGGTCGGCGGGGGAGTCGCCCGGACAGCGCGCCGGGAGCGAGGAGCACAACCGTGATCGACGACAGGATGCGTGGCCCCGGCAACGGGACGACGGTGTGGGTCTTCGACGAGCGCCGGCGGGTCCGCGAGGACATCGCCTCCCGCCTCGTCGCGTTGCCCTTCGTCGGCCGCGTGGAGGCCGTGGGCGACCCCGCGGTCCTCATGTCGCGGCTGGCCACCCGCCATCCCGACGTCCTGCTCGTGGGCACCCAGCGCGCCACCGACGCCGGCCTCACCGTCGCCACCCAGGCGCTGCGCGCCCACCCGCGGCTGCCGGTCCTGGTTCTCGGTGCCCCCGACGACGCCGAGACCGTCCGCGCGGCCGTCGCCGTCGGCGCCCGCGGCTACCTGCGCTGGGACGCCACCGCCCTGGAGATGGGCCTGGGCCTGTCCCGCGTCGGCCTGCGGGTCGACGGGCGGACGCCGCAGCCGGCCGCCGGGCACCCGGTGCCGCTGGCCAGCGTCGGCGCGCACTCGGCGGCCCCGGCCTGGAACGGTGCGACCCCGCTCGCCGGGTCCGCGCCGACCACCGTCCGCGCCGCCGTGGTCCGCGAGGCCGCCCCGGTCAGCCTGTCCATGCGCGAGATGCAGGTGCTCACCGGCATGAGCCAGGGCAAGAGCAACGCCCAGATCGGTCGCGAGCTCTACCTGTCCGAGGACACCATCAAGACCCACGCCCGCCGGCTGTTCCGCAAGCTGGGCGCCAAGGACCGCGCCGAGGCGGTCGCCACCGGTTTCCGCCGGGGGATGATGCAGTGACCTCGCGGCGGCCGCCCCCCTCGGGCCGGCCGCCCCGATGCGCCAGAGGGCGGTCATCCCGGTCGGGATGACCGCCCTCTGGCGCATGCGGGCGGGCTCGGGGCCGCCGGCTCAGTCCTCGCGGGCGTGCCGGCCGGTGCGGCCGCCACCCGGCTCCTCGCGCTCGGCGACGGCGGCGACCCCGTCGGCGTACCCGCTGGCGTAGTCCCAGCTGACGTAGTCGGCGGGGTCGGGGTCGAACGGCGGCTCGTGCCGGCCGGTCTGGCCCTCCTCCAGCAGCTGGCGCAGGTTGGCCTGCATGAGGGCCCAGTCGACGTGGTGCTCCTCGTCGCAGTCCGGGCAGTCGACGACGATGCCCTTGATCCCGGTCGGTTCCAGCAGCGTGCGGAACACCTCGAGCTCGGCCAGGTCGTCGAGGACCCCCGCCCGCTCCTCCATCGTCAGCGGCGGCGGACCCGACGGGTCGAAGCCCCCGGGGTCGGGACCGCTGAAGTCGTCGGCACTCACGGGGTCACGGTAGCCGCCCGGCAGCCGTCGGTCCGCTCCTCGTGGGCCGCCGCCTACGATCTAGGCGGTTCCCCGCGCGCCCACGAGGGTGCAGACCGATCCCGGAGGGGTGGCGGCTCCTGATGCAGCCCGATGATTTCGTACCCGAGCTGCCGGCGAAGTTCGCCCCGCTCGGCCTGACCTACGACGACGTCCTGCTCATCCCGGGCGCCTCCGACGTCGTCCCGGCCGAGGTGGACACCAGCAGCCGCCTCACCCGCGGGATCCGGCTGGCCGTGCCCCTGCTGTCCAGCGCGATGGACACCGTCACCGAGGCCCGCATGGCCATCGCCATGGCCCGCGTCGGCGGCGTCGGCGTCCTGCACCGCAACCTCGCCGCCGAGGAGCAGGCCGGCCAGGTCGACCTGGTCAAGCGCTCCGAGGCCGGCATGGTCACCAACCCGGTGACGGTCTCCCCGGACAACACCCTGGCCGAGGTCGACGCGCTGTCGGCGCGGTACCGCATCTCCGGTGCCCCGGTCGTCGACGCCGACGGCGTCCTCGTCGGCATCTGCACCAACCGCGACATGCGCTTCGAGACCGACCAGAACCGGCTCGTCCGCGACGTGATGACGCCGATGCCGCTGGTCACCGCCCCGGTCGGGGTCGACCCGGACACCGCCCTGGGCCTGCTGTCCCAGCACAAGATCGAGAAGTTGCCGATCGTCGACGAGGGCGGCCGGCTGCGCGGGCTGATCACCGTCAAGGACTTCGTCAAGCGCGACCAGTACCCGCTGTCCACCAAGGACGCCGACGGCCGGCTGGTCGTCGCTGCCGCGGTCGGTGTGGGCGAGGACTCCTACAAGCGGGCCGGCCTGCTGGTCGACGCCGGGGTCGACGTGCTCGTCGTCGACACCGCGCACGGCCACCAGCGCGCCGTCCTGGACATGGTCTCCCGGGTGAAGGCCGACTTCGGCGGCGCCGGTGCCCTTCAGGTCGTCGGCGGCAACGTCGCCACTCGTGCCGGCGCCCAGGCGCTGATCGACGCCGGGGTGGACGCCGTCAAGGTCGGCGTCGGGCCGGGCTCGATCTGCACCACCCGCGTGGTCGCCGGCGTCGGCGTCCCGCAGATCACCGCCATCTACGAGGCCTCGCTCGCCGCGCGGCCGGCCGGTGTCCCGGTGATCGCCGACGGTGGCCTGCAGTACTCCGGTGACATCGCCAAGGCCCTGGTGGCCGGGGCCGACACCGTGATGATCGGCGGCCTGTTCGCCGGCGTCGAGGAGGCCCCCGGCGAGCTGGTCTTCATGAACGGCAAGCAGTTCAAGACCTACCGCGGCATGGGGTCGCTGGGCGCCATGCAGAAGCGCGGCAACCAGTCCTACAGCCGCGACCGCTACTTCGCCGACGACGTCCTCTCCGACGACAAGCTCGTCCCCGAGGGCATCGAGGGCCAGGTGCCCTACCGCGGCGCGCTGGCCACCGTCGCCCACCAGCTCGTCGGCGGCCTGCGCGCGTCGATGGGCTACGCGGGCGCGGCGACGGTCGCCGACCTGCAGGAGCGCGGCCAGCTCACCCGCATCACCGCGGCCGGGCTGACCGAGAGCCACCCGCACGACATCCAGATGACCGTCGAAGCCCCCAACTACCGGGCCCGGTGACCTGATGCCCGCACGCGACACCGTCGAGATCGGCCTCAACCGCTTCGCCCGCCGCGGCTACGAGCTGGACGAGGTCTCGATCGTCCCCTCCCGCCGCACCCGGGACATGGACGACGTCTCCACCGCCTGGCAGATCGACGCCTTCCGCTTCGACCTGCCGCTGGTCACCAGCCCGTCCGACGCGGTGGTCAGCCCGGCCACCGCGATCGCCGTCGGCCAGGCCGGCGGGCTCGGCGTCCTCAACGCCGAGGGCCTGTGGACCCGCTACGACGACCCGGCCGAGGCCTACGCCCGCATCCGCGCCGCCGCCGGCGACGGCGCCCCGCCGGTGTCGGTGCTGCAGGAGGTCTACGCCGAGCCGGTCAAGCCCGACCTGATCACGGCCCGGGTCAAGGAGATCAGCGCCGCCGGCGTCACCACCGCGGTGCGCATCTCCCCGCAGCACACCCTGCAGCTGGCCCCGACCGTGCTGGCCGCGGGCGTGGACATGCTGGTCATCCAGGGCACCATCGTCTCGGCCGAGCACGTCACCACCTCGGGCCAGGCGCTGAACCTCAAGGACTTCATCGCCGACCTCGACGTCCCCGTCATCGTCGGCGGCGCGGCCAACTACCAGACGGCGCTGCACCTGATGCGCACCGGCGCGGCCGGGGTGATCGTCGGTGTGGGCGCCGACAGCTACTCCACCGGGGACGCCGTCATGGGCATCCGCGTGCCGCTGGCCAGCGCGATCGTCGACGCCGCGGCCGCCCGCCGCGACTACCTCGACGAGACCGGCGGCCGGTACGTGCACGTCATCGCCAACGGACGGATCGAGGACAGCGGCGCGATCGCCCGGGCCCTGGCCTGCGGTGCCGACGCCGTCCAGCTCGGCGAGCCGCTGCGCGCCGCGGCCGAGGCCCCCGCCGGGGGCATCTGGTGGGACTCCGTCGCCGCGCACCCGCGGCTGCCCCGGGGCGGCACCTCCGCCCCGGTCGAGCCCGCCGGGTCCCTGGCCGACGTCCTGCTCGGCGAGGCGCGCGCCGCCGACGGCCGGACCAACCTGTTCGGGGCGCTGCGCCGCACGATGGCCAAGACCGGTTACCGCGACCTCAAGGAGTTCCAGCGCGTGGACCTGGTGATCGGCGGCGGGCACGGCGGCGCGGACCCCTCGACCGAGGGCCGGGGCTGACCCGTGGACTTCCCGACCGTCCTGGTCGTCGACTTCGGCGCCCAGTACGCCCAGCTCATCGCCCGCCGCATCCGTGAGGCCGGCGTCTACTCCGAGATCGTGCCGTCCTCGACGCCGGCGGAGGAGATCGTCGCCCGCAAGCCGGCCGCGATCGTGCTCTCCGGCGGGCCCTCCAGCGTGTACGCCGAGGGGGCCCCGCAGGTCGACCCGGTGCTGTTCGAGTCCGGCGTGCCGGCGTTCGGCATCTGCTACGGCTTCCAGGCGATGGCCGCCGCCCTGGGCGGGACCGTGGCGCGCACCGGGGACCGCGAGTACGGCGGCACCCCGCTGACCGTCACCACCGGCGGCCGGCTGTTCGGTGAGACGCCGACCCTGCAGTCGGTGTGGATGAGCCACGGGGACGCCGTCGCCCAGGCACCGCCCGGCTTCACGGTGACCGCCACCTCCACGGGGGCGCCGGTCGCCGCGTTCGAGGACGTCGACCGCCGCCTGGCCGGGGTGCAGTTCCACCCCGAGGTGCGGCACACCTCGCACGGGCAGACGGTGCTCGAGCACTTCCTGTTCGACATCGCCGGCCTGGAGCGCTCCTGGACGATGGCCAACGTCGTCGACGAGGCGGTCGCGGCGATCCGCGAGCAGATCGGGGACCGGCGGGCGATCTGCGGGCTGTCCGGTGGGGTGGACTCCGCGGTCGCCGCCGCGCTCGTGCAGCAGGCCATCGGCGACCGGCTCACCTGCGTGTACGTCGACCACGGGTTGATGCGCGAGGGCGAGACCGAGCAGATCGAGCGGGACTTCGTCGCCGTCACCGGTGCGGACCTGCGGGTCGTCGACGCCGCCGACCGGTTCCTGTCGGCGCTGGCCGGGGTCAGCGACCCGGAGGAGAAGCGCAAGATCATCGGCCGGGAGTTCATCCGGGTGTTCGAGCAGGCCGCGCTCGACGTCGTCGCCGACGCGCAGGCGCACGGCGAGACCGTCGACTTCCTCGTGCAGGGCACGCTCTACCCCGACGTCGTGGAGTCCGGCGGCGGGACCGGCACGGCCAACATCAAGAGCCACCACAACGTCGGCGGGCTGCCCGAGGACCTGACCTTCTCGCTCGTCGAGCCGCTGCGCACCCTGTTCAAGGACGAGGTGCGCGAGGTCGGCCGCCGGCTCGGGCTGCCCGACACCCTCGTGCAGCGGCAGCCCTTCCCCGGCCCGGGGCTGGGCATCCGCATCGTCGGCGAGGTGACGCGGGAGCGGCTGGACGTGCTCCGCCGGGCCGACGCGATCGTGCGGGCCGAGCTGTCCGCGGCGCAGCTGGACACCGAGATCTGGCAGTGCCCCGTGGTGCTGCTGGCCGACGTCCGCTCGGTCGGCGTGCAGGGCGACGGGCGCACCTACGGGCACCCGGTCGTGCTGCGCCCGGTGTCCAGCGAGGACGCGATGACCGCGGACTGGACCCGGCTGCCCTACGACCTGCTGGCGCGGATCTCGACGCGGATCACCAACGAGGTGGAAGAGGTCAACCGCGTCGTCCTCGACGTGACGAGCAAGCCGCCGGGCACCATCGAGTGGGAGTAGCGGCAGGCCGCTAGCCGCGCGGTACCCGTACCGCGTGCGCGTCCGGCGGTGCGGTGCCGTAGAGGGCCGGGTCGCGCTCGGGCGCCGGCTCGGGGGTGAGGTGGGCGGACTCGATCCGGTCCCACCGGAACCAGCGCGGGGCCTGCCGCTCCCGGCACCAGCCGACCAGGTACCAGTGGTCGCCGGTGCGCGCGAGCAGGTGGGGCTCCACGCGGCGCCGGGTGACGTCGCCGGCGGCGTCGCGGTAGCCGATCGCCACCACGCAGCGGCGCAGCAGGGCCTGCTCGACGGCCGAGGCCGGTGCCGGCCGGGACCGGCCGCCCCGCACCCAGACGCGGGCGCCCAGGTCGTCGGCCCGCGCCCGGGCGCCGGGGCCCATCGCGTCGAGGACCTTCTCCAGGGCGGCCTGGCCGTCTGCGGCGAACGGGGCGTCGGGGGCTCCGGCCAGCGCGACGGCGACGGCCACCGCCTGCGCCGGGGTGAGGTTCACCGGGGGGAGGGTGGCGACGGCGTCGAGCACGTACCCGCCGCCCGGGCCGGCGCTGGCCCAGATCGGCACCCCGGCCTGCTGGAGCGCGGCGACGTCCCGCTTGACCGTTCGGGAGGAGACCTCCAGCCAGGCCGCGAGCCGCTGCGCCGTCCGCCCCCGGGGCCCGGCCCGGCGGAGTTCCTCGGTGAGCGCGTGCAGCCGGTCGGTGCGGTTCACGGGAGGACGATCGCAGCAGACGGTGACAGGACGGTGTCACCAGCAGCCCCCCAGGGTGGGCCGCATGACCACCATCGCGCTCTTCCACTCCGTGCTCGGCGTCCGTCCCGGTGTCACCGACGCGGCGGACCGGCTGCGCGCCGCCGGCCACGAGGTGCACGTGGTCGACCAGTACGGCGGCCGCGTGTTCGACGACTACGAGCAGGCCTCGGCGTACGCGGGGTCGATCGGCTACCCCGCGCTCATGGCCGCCGCGGTCGACGCCGTGGCGGACCTGCCGGACGGCTTCGTGGCGGCCGGGTTCTCCAACGGCGCGGGGATGGCCCAGCACGTGGCGACCCGCCGTCCGTGCGCCGGCCTGCTGCTGTTCTCCGGGATCCTGCCGATGCACGTGCTCGGCGCCGGCTCCTGGCCGGCCGGGGTGCCCGCGCAGCTGCACTACACCGCGGACGACCCGTTCCGGATGGCGGCGTGGGTCGAGGAGGCCGCGGAGGACGCGCGACGGGCCGGCGCCGGGCTGGAGCGCTTCGACTACCCGGGGTCGGGCCACCTGTTCACCGACGCGAGCCTCCCCGCCGAGTACGACGGGGAGGCGGCGGAGCTGCTGTGGCGGCGGGCGCTGGACTTCTGCGCAGCCGTGGGGTGACGCGGCCGGGCCGCCCCCGCGTCGGTGCGGGAGCGGCCCGGGGGTCAGCGTCGGCGGCGGGACCGGCGCAGCTCGCCGACCAGCAGCCAGAGGCCGGCGCCGATGAGCAGGACCCACAGGACGCCGCCGTCGCGGAAGACCCCCAGCGGCAGCTCCGCCCCGGTCAGGCCGACCACCGCCAGGACGACGAACAGCAGGCCCGGGACGAGCGAGACCGGGTCGACCGCCCGCCGCGGGGCGGGAGCGGGGGGCCCGGCCGGGTCCTCCAGCGGCAGCGGGGTGGTCGGCGCCCAGCCGCCTCCCGCGGCCGGGGCGGCCCCTGCGGCCGGGACCCCCGGCGTGGTCGGTGTGGTCGGGAAGTCGCTGGACTCAGCCACGGGACACCTCCGTGTCGCCGACCCCGTGGTCGACGACGAGAACGAACTCGGGATCGCCGTCGTCGACGTGACGGCCGGGACCGGTACCGGGGAAGAAACCGCCGTCGGACGAACCGCCGTCGAACACCTGCTCCTCGCCGACCCCGGTGTCGAGCGTCAGCCGGACGTCGGCGTCGCGGGGCACGACCACGTCCAGGTCCCCGACGCCGTGGTCGATCTCCACGCGCAGCGGCGCGTCCAGGTCCGAGACGTCGACGCGGCTGAGGTCGACCGTGAGGTCACCCGCGCCGAGCCGGTACACGTCGCGCACCTGGCCGACCGTGGCCGGCCGGTAGTCGCGGTCGCCCACGCCGGCACCACTGGCCCACGGCACCGACGAGGCCAGCGCCAGGCCGAGGGAGAGCACGACGCCCAGGGCGATCAGCCCGCCGCGGGGGGCCCGCCCGGGGACGAACGCCCCGGCGACCAGCCCGAGACCGACGACCAGCAGGGCCACGCCGAGGAAGGGCCGCGGCCCCGGCTCCCAGTCGGTCAGCCGCGCCACCAGCACCAGCACCCCGAGCACGATGAGCACGCCGGCGAGCGTCAGCCGCCCGACGGGGGAGCGCGGCAGCGTGGGCGCTGCGCTCCCGGTCCCGGGGGGTTCCGCGCCCGGCGGCCCGGCGGGGGTGAGCACCCACAGCAGCAGGTACACGAGGATGCCGGTGCCGCCGGCCAGGGTGAGGGCGACGAAACCGACCCGCCACAGCAGCGGGTCGATGCCGCTGTACTCGGCGAGGCCGCCCGCGACACCGCCGGCCATCTTGTCGGTGCGGCTGCGGCGCAGCGGGGGCCGCACCGGCGGCGTGGTGCCGGACGGCGGCATGGACGGCGGGACGGCGCCGGGCGGGTCCACCGTGGGCGGCGCGGGAGGCGGAGCTGCGGTCATGGCACAGACACTGCGTGACGAGGGGCGCCCGGGACATCAGGGAAGGCCCCCATCCGACCCTGGTCCCGCCCCACCGGGGTGATCACCGATGCCCCGGCCGCGCGGCCGGTGCGACGATCGACGGCGATGACGACAGAGAACGCGACCGCGGCGGCCGCGGGCGGCCCGGCCCCCGCCGGCGACCCGCGCCCGTCGCTGGTGCGCCCGCGCCAGGGGCGGATGCTGGCCGGCGTCGCCGCCGGCACCGCCGCGCACCTGCGCGCCGACCCGCTGGTCGTGCGGGTCGCCTTCGTCGCCCTCGCGGTCACCGGCATCGGCGTCGTCGCCTACGGCCTGCTGTGGCTGTTCATGCCGGTCTCCGACGCCGAGGTCCCGGCGCTGACGGCGGCCGAGCGGCCCAGCCGCCGGCAGACCATCGGCCTGGTGCTGCTCGGCATCGGCGCGCTCGCACTGGTGACCAACCTGGCCAGCTGGGGCAGCGGCGACGTCACCGTCCCGCTGCTGCTGGTCGGCGTCGGCCTGGCCACGATCTGGCGGCAGCTGGACACCGACCGGGCCCTCACCCGGCCCGGCGGCCCGTGGGTGCTGGCCGGCGGCGTGCTGCTCGGCGTGGTCGGGGTCGTGCTGCTGCTGGCCTCGACCGGGCAGCTGGCCAACGCGCGCAACGGCTTCGCCGCGACGCTGGTCATCCTCGTCGGGGTCGCCCTGGCGACCGCGCCGGTGTGGCGGCGGCTGCTCACCTCGCGCCAGGCCGAGCGCACCGCGCGCATCCGCTCGGAGGAGCGGGCCGCGGTCGCCGCCCACCTGCACGACTCCGTGCTGCAGACGCTCGCGCTGATCCAGCGGCACGCCGGTGACCAGCAGGCCGTCGCCCGGCTGGCCCGCAGCCAGGAGCGGGAGCTGCGCACCTGGCTGTACGAGCCGGAGAAGGCCTCCGAGGGCACCTGGGCGGGCCTGGTGTCGGCCATGGTCGCCGAGGTGGAGGCCGACCACGAGCTGACCGTGGACCCGGTCGTCGTCGGCGACGCCCCCGTCGACGAGGCGCTGGCCGCGCTCGGCGCCGCCACGCGCGAGGCGCTGGTCAACGCGGCCAAGCACTCCGGGGCGACGTCGGCCGACCTGTACACCGAGGTCGGCGCCGACGCGGTGTCGGTGTTCGTCCGCGACCGGGGCCGGGGCTTCGACCCCGCGGCGGTGCCGGCCGACCGCCGCGGCCTGCGCGACTCGGTGACCGCCCGGGTGACGCGGTTCGGGGGGACGGCGACCGTGCGCTCGGCGCCGGGGGAGGGGACCGAGGTGGAGCTGCTGCTGCCCAGGGAGGGATCGTGACGGAGCCGGGGACGACCGGGACGGCGCCGCGCGTGTTCGTCGTCGACGACCACGCGATGGTGCGGGCCGGCGTGCGCGCCGAGCTGGGGGAGTCCGTCGACGTCGTCGGGGAGGCCGCCGACGCCGACGCCGCGATCGCCGGCATCCGCGCGACCTCGCCCGACGTCGTCCTGCTCGACGTGCACCTGCCCGGCGGGGGCGGCCGGGCGGTGCTCGAGGCGCTGCGCGCGGAGCTGCCCGCCGTCCGGTACCTGGCGCTGTCGGTGTCCGACGCCGCCGAGGATGTCATCGCCGTCATCCGCGCCGGGGCGCGCGGCTACGTCACCAAGACCATCTCCGGTCCGGACCTGCGGGCGGCGGTGCAGCGGGTCGCCGACGGGGACGTCGTCTTCAGCCCGCGGCTGGCCGGCTTCGTGCTGGACGCCTTCGCCGCGGCCGGCCCGGCGGCGGCGCCGGCGACCGATCCGGCCACCGACCCCGGCCTGGACCTGCTGTCGGCCCGCGAGCGCGAGGTGATGCAGCTGCTGGCCCGCGGTTACACCTACCGCGAGATCGGCTCGCGGCTGTTCATCTCGGTGAAGACCGTGGAGTCCCACGCCTCGAACGTGCTGCGCAAGCTCCAGCTGTCCAACCGCAACGAGCTCACGAGGTGGGCGGCGACCAACCGCCTGCTCTGAGGTGCAGGAGCGCGGTCCTGCACCCGTCAGTCGGTGAAGACGACGTGGAAGGCCTCGGCGAGGCGGCCCGCGGGCAGGCCGAACGTGCGACCGACCTGCTGCATCCAGCCGCCGACGAACTGCTCGAGGTCGTCGCGGTGGGCCACCTGGCTGACGTGCGACTTCAGCGCGGCGAACTTCAGCTCGGCGACGTCGGTCACGTCGACCGCGTGGTCGGCGCGCGGGCTGGCGCCCAGCCACACCTCCGACACCGTCCAGGCCTCCAGCCCCTCCTCGGCGAGCAGCTCCGGGAAGGCGAACGGGTTGCGGGCGTCGGGGTACACCGCGCGCAGCGTCGACTCCCCGACGGTCATGTGGTCGGGGTGGCTGGCGCCGATCCGCTCGTAGTACCGCTCCGGGGAGCTGGTGAGCACCCGCTGCGGCCGGACCTGGCGGATCACCCGGGAGATGTCGCGGCGCAGGTCCAGCGTCGGCTCCAGCCGGCCGTCGGGGTAGCCGAGGAAACGGACGTCGGTCACGCCGACGGCGGCCGCCGCGGCGCGCTGCTCCTCCTGCCGGAGCGGGCCCATGAGGTGGCGGGGGGTGTCGTCGAACCCGCCGGCGTCGCCGTCGGTGACGATGCAGTAGGTGACCTCGGTGCCGGCCGCCGTCCAGGTCGCCACGGTGCCGGCGCTGCCGAAGTCGACGTCGTCGGGGTGGGCGAGGACGCACAGGGCGCGGTCGACGTGCTCGGCGGGACGGCGGGGGAGCGGGGAGGTCACCCGGCGGAGCCTAGGTGTGCCCGGGGCCGGGCGCCGCGTCGCGGCCCCGGGTTAACGGACGGAACCGTCCTGCTCCGATCGTCGCGAACCCCTGTCGCGCGCGGCGCCGACCGGGCATCCTGTCCGACGGTGTCGCGGTGGCCACGGCGTGTGATGGGGGTCTCGCAGCCGGGAGGAGAGGCGAAGGTGCTGGACCCGACCGTCCCCAGGGGGCCGTCCCCGACCGCGCTGGCCGCTGCCGGCGGCCTGGTCCTGGTGTTCGTCCTGCTCGGGGCCGTGCTCCCCGGCGAGGTGCACGACCGCGTGGTCTCCAACCTGGCCCAGCTGATCGCCCCCGGGGCGGCCGCGGTGTCGCTGGCGTCGCTGGCCCGCCGGTCGGCCGGACGGCTGCGGCGGGCGTGGGCGGTCCTGGCGGCCGCCTGCGCGTCGTGGACGGCCGGTCAGCTGTGGTGGACGGCGCGGGAGCTGGCCGGCGACGCCGCACCGTTCCCGTCGCCGGCCGACCTGGGCTTCGCGGCCTTCCCGATGCTGGCCGCCGTCGGCCTGCTGCTGTACCCGGTCCCGGGCGGGCCGCGCGAGGGCTGGCGGCGGACCTCCGACGCGCTGATGACGACGGCCGCGGTCGCGCTCGTCAGCTGGGAGTTCGTGCTCGGTCCCGCGATGGGTCGCGGCCCGATGGCCACGCCGCTGGAGTGGGTGCTGTTCCTGGGCTACCCCGCCTTCGACGTCGTCCTCGTCGTGCTCGCGGTGCTGGTCGCCGCGCGGGCCGAGGCGCAGCGGCTGTCGCTGCTGCTGCTGTGCCTGGGGCTCGTGGCGCTCAGCGTGTCCGACAGCGCCTTCGCCTTCCGCCAGGTCACCACGACGTACGCGGGGTTCTCCGCCGACCTCGGCTGGGTCGCCGGCTTCCTGGTGCTCGCGCTCGCCGGCGCCGTCCGGCACCCCCGGGTCGAGGTGCCCCCTGCGCCGCCCGGCGGCCACCGGACGGGTCTGCACGCCGGGCTGCTGCCCTACGTCCCGGTGGCGGTCGCGCTGGTGGCGACGGTCGTGCACGTGCTCGTCGGCGGCACGCTGGAGCCGGCGGAGGTCGCGCTGGCCACCGCGGTGGTGGTGCTGCTCCTGGCCCGGCAGTACCTCGTGCTCCGGGAGAACGTGCGCCTGGCCGGGGAGCTCGCGGCGCGCGAGGCGCTGCTGCGGCACCAGGCCTTCCACGACGGGCTGACCGGGCTGGCCAACCGGGCGCTGTTCCTCGACCGGCTCGAGCACGCGCTCGCCCTGCACCGCCGGGACCTGCGTCCGGTCGCCGTCGTCTTCCTCGACCTGGACGACTTCAAGGTCGTCAACGACACCCTCGGCCACCTCGCCGGTGACGAGCTCATCGTCCGGGTCGCGGAGCGGCTGACCGGCGCCACGCGGGACGGCGACACCGTGGCCCGGCTCGGCGGTGACGAGTTCGCCGTCCTGCTGGAGGACGGCGGGCAGGCCGACACGGCCGCGGCCCGGGCGCTGGAGGCCCTCCGGGCGCCGTTCCAGGTGGCCGGCCGCTCGCTGCCGGTGCGGGCGAGCGTCGGCGTGTGCGCGCTCGGCCCGGACGACGCCCCGGTGCGCGCGGACACGCTGCTGATCCGGTCGGACACGGCGATGTACGCGGCCAAGCGCTCGGGCAAGGACCAGGTCGTGGCCTACAGGCCCGGGCTGCGCCTGGAGGAGGTCGAGTTCGAGCGGCTGGCCGAGCAGCTGCGCCGGGCGCTCGACGCGGGCGAGGTGACCCTCGCCTACCAGCCGATCGTCGAGCTGGGGACCGGCCGCGTCGTGGCGCTGGAGGCCCTGGCCCGCTGGACCTCCGAGGGCCGCGAGATCGGCCCCGACGTGTTCGTGCCGGTCGCCGAGCGCGCGGGCCTGCTGGACGAGCTGACCGCGCAGCTGCTGGTGCAGGCCTGCGAGCGGGTGGCCTCGTGGTCGGCCGGCCGCGACACCGCCCTGTCGGTGCACGTGAACGTGGCCCCGGCGTCGCTGGTCCAGCCGGGGCTCGTGACGCGGGTGCGGGAGCTGGTCGACTGGCACGACCTGGCCCCGGGCCAGCTCGTGCTGGAGCTGACCGAGTCGGGCCTGCTGGCGCACGAGGAGGTGGCCGAGCGGGTCGTCCGGGAGCTCGCCGACCTCGGGGTCGGCGTCTCCCTCGACGACTTCGGCACCGGGCAGTCGTCGCTGGCACGGCTGGGTGCGCTGTCGCTCGACTCGGTCAAGATCGACCGGTCCTTCCTCGCCCGGATCGACTCCGACGAGCGGGAGGCGACGCTGCTGGGCGCGGTGTTCCGGCTGGCGCGGGACCTCTCGCTGCCGGTGATCGCCGAGGGCGTCGAGCGGCCCGGGCAGCTGTCGGTGCTGCGCCGGCTGGGCTGCCCGCAGGTCCAGGGCTTCCTGCTCGCCCGGCCCCTCGCGCCGGCCGCGGTGCCCGACCTGCTGGGCAGCCGCGGCGTCCTCACCGGCTGAGACGCACCCGCCCCGATCGCGGGCGGTCGCCCCCTGAGAGGCGGCCGCCCGGTCAGAGGCGGCCGCGGCCCTGCCGGAGCAGCATCAGCGCCAGCGTGGCGCCCTCGTCCCCGAGGGCCGAGCGAAAGCGGGCCAGCACCTGCGACTCGCGCGACAGCGACAGCCGGGTGCCGCCGGCGGCCGCGCGCAGGGCGCCGATCTCCCGGGAGACGGCCAGGCGGCGCCGGACCAGGTCGATGATGCCGGCGTCGCAGGCGTCGATCTCCCGGCGCAGCTCGCCGATGCGGTCGGTCGCGTCGGCGGCCGGGCCGGGTGCGGTGGTGGTCATCTGCGTTCTCCTGCGGGTCGGGCTCGTGGCCGTCGGACCCCGGGAACGAGAGACGCCCCGGGCTCCTCGGGCCCGGGGCGTCTGTTGCGGCGTGTGCTCAGCCAGCGGTGACGGACACCGGATCCCGGTGGCCGTAGTAAAAGCCGGTCGTGGCGAGCACGGCGGGGAGTCTGCCACACCCTCGTCGCGCCGGGCGAGTGCTCCCGCGGGGCGCCCGCGACGCGCGGGACGTGTCACCCGGGCGAACTACAGTGGTGTCGCTATGAGCTCACCCCACGAAGACGCTCCGCTGGCGCTCCACGTCTCCGCGGGGACCCCGGAGTGAACGTCCAGCAGGCCCTCCCGGGCACGGCCACCCTCCAGCGGCACGCGCCCGGCCAGGTCGGCCGGGAGCTGGACCGCATGCTCGCCGGGCTCAACGGCCCGCAGCGCGAGGCCGTCGTCCACGAGGGCGGCCCGCTGCTCATCGTGGCCGGCGCGGGCTCGGGCAAGACCCGGGTGCTCGCCCACCGCATCGCCTACCTGCTCGGCGCGCGGGGGGTGCAGCCGGGCGAGGTCCTGGCGATCACCTTCACCAACAAGGCCGCCGGCGAGATGAAGGAGCGCGTCGCCTCGCTGGTGGGCCCGCGTGCCCGGGCGATGTGGGTGTCGACCTTCCACTCGATGTGCGTGCGCATCCTGCGGGCCGAGGCCGCCAAGCTGGGCCTCAAGTCGTCGTTCACGATCTACGACCAGGGCGACTCGGTCCGCCTGATGTCGATGGTCGCCCGCGACCTGGACCTCGACGCGAAGCGCTATCCCGGCCGCAGCCTGGCGGCGCAGGTGTCGAACCTGAAGAACGAGCTGGTCGACGAGGAGTCGTTCACCCCGGTCACCGCGCCCGAGAAGGTGCTGGCCGAGGCGTACACGCTCTACCAGCAGCGGCTGCGCCAGGCGCACGCGCTCGACTTCGACGACCTCATCATGACGACGGTGCACCTGCTTCAGGCGTTCCCCGACGTCGCCGAGCACTACCGGCGCCGCTTCCGGCACGTGATGGTCGACGAGTACCAGGACACCAACCACGCCCAGTACGTGCTGGTGCGGGAGCTGGTGGGCACGGGTGAGGGGCCGGTCCCGCCCGCCGAGCTGTGCGTCGTGGGTGACGCCGACCAGTCGATCTACGCCTTCCGCGGCGCCACGATCCGCAACATCGACGAGTTCGAGCGGGACTACCCGCAGGCGACGACGATCCTGCTGGAGCAGAACTACCGCTCCACCCAGCGGATCCTGAAGGCCGCCAACACGGTCATCGCGAAGAACACCTCGCGCCGGCCGAAGAACCTGTGGACCGACGCGGGCGACGGCGAGCTCATCGAGGGCTACGTCGCCGAGAACGAGCACGACGAGGCCGCCTGGGTCGCCGAGCAGATCGACGCGCTGGTCGACGAGGGCAAGGCGCAGCCCAAGGAGATCGCGGTCTTCTACCGCACCAACAATGCCTCCCGGGTGTTCGAGGAGGTGTTCATCCGCGTCGGCATGCCCTACAAGGTGGTCGGCGGGGTGCGCTTCTACGAGCGCAAGGAGGTCCGCGACGCGCTGGCCTACCTCAAGGTGGTGGCCAACCCGGCCGACGTGGTCAGCCTGCGCCGGGTGATCAACACGCCCAAGCGCGGGATCGGCGAGCGCGCCGAGGCCTGCGTCGAGGCCTACGCCGACCGCGAGCGGATCCCGTTCGCCTCGGCGCTGCGGCTGTGCACGGAGGTGCCCTCGCTCGCGCCGCGGTCGCTCAAGGCGATCCAGGAGTTCGTCGCGCTGCTGGAGGAGTTCGAGCAGCTCGTGGAGACCGGTTCCGGCCCGGCCGCGCTGCTGGAGAGCATCCTCGACCGCACCGGCTACCTGACGGAGCTGTCGGCCAGCACGGACCCGCAGGACGAGGGGCGGGTCGACAACCTCAACGAGCTCATCTCGGTGGCCGCGGAGTTCGAGGCCGCCCACCCCGAGGGCACGGTCACCGACTTCCTCGAGCAGGTCTCGCTGGTCGCCGACGCCGACCAGATCCCCGTCGCCGGCGACGAGGCCGGCGTGGTCACGATGATGACCCTGCACACGGCCAAGGGGCTGGAGTTCCCCGTCGTCTTCCTGACCGGCCTGGAGGACGGCGTCTTCCCCCACCTGCGGGCGCTGGGCGACCCGAAGGAGCTGGAGGAGGAGCGGCGGCTGGCCTACGTGGGCATCACGCGGGCCCAGCAGCGGTTGTTCCTGTCCCGCGCGACGGTGCGGACCAGCTGGGGGCAGCCGGCGTACAACCCGCCGTCCCGGTTCCTCGACGAGCTGCCCGCCGACACCGTGCACTGGGCCAACCTGACGCCCACCCCGGCGCCGAGCACCGGGTACAGCCGCGGCTACTCCTCGGCCCAGACGCGGGTCGCCGCGACCGGCCTGTCGACCGGCGGTCTGCGCGGCGGTGCCGGCAACCGGGCCGTCATCTCGGTCGAGGTCGGTGACCGGGTGAGCCACGACGCGTTCGGCCTGGGCACGGTGGTCGAGGTCAACGGCGTCGGCGACAAGGCGCAGGCCACCGTGGACTTCGGCAGCGGTGGCACCAAGCGCCTCGTCCTGCGCTACGCCCCCCTCGTCAAGCTCTGAGCGACGAGCGGGGCCCCGGAGGGGTCCCCGAGGAGGTCAGGGAGTCGAGGCGCGAGACCTGACCACCGCAGGAGCCGCGGCGCCCGACGAGAGCCGCCTCGCGAGGCGCCCGCGAGGAGCGGGGCCCGGAGGGCCCCCGACGAGCGGCCGGGAACGGCTCAGCGCAACCGGGGGCGGCACCTGGCCGCGGTATCGGCCGGAGGCCGACAGGTCACGTGGTGTCGGCCTGAGGCCGACAGGTCACGTGGTGTCGGCCGGAGGCCGACAGATCACACAGAGACGCCGCGCTCGGCCAGGTACTCCTCGGGGTCGATCCGCCGGCCGTCCATGCCGCCGCGGTGGATCTCGTAGTGCAGGTGCGGGCCGGTGGACTGGCCCTCGCTGCCGACCCGGGCGATCTCGTCGCCGGCGTGCACGATCTGGCCGGCCTCGACGTCGTAGTAGCGCATGTGCCCGTAGACGTGCACGTCGCCGTCGGCGTCCTGGATGTAGACGGCGTTGCCGTAGCCGGAGGCGCGGCCGGCGCGGAGGACGACGCCGTCGGTGGTCGCGTAGATGGGGGTGCCGAGCGGCGCGGCGAGGTCGACGCCCCAGTGCATGGTGCCCCAGCGCATGCAGAAGCAGGTGGTCATGCGCGCCCCGGGGACGGGGTCGGCGGTGGTGGGTGTGCGGGCGGCCCGGGAGGCGGCGAGCTCGCCGAGGCGGGCCTCGGCCTCGGCGGCGCTCAGCCCCTGCCGGACGCCGGCGTCCTCCATGTCCCCGGCCATGCTGCCGTCGTCGCCGAGGCCGTAGTCGGCGGCGCTGACGCTCTGCGGCCCGGCGGGTGGTTCCCCGCCGAGCAGGCCCGGGAGGCCCACGGCGAGGGCGCCGGCGACGAGGGCGGCCAGCCACAGGGGGCCGCGCCGGCCCGGGGGCCGGGGCAGCCGTCGGCGGGCGGTCGCCGCGGGCTCGGCGGCCGGGTCGGTCGCGACGTCGGCGGCCGGCTCCGTGGCGTCCAGAGTGGCGTCGGGGAGGTCCGCGGTCCGGGGGCGCCGGGCGAAGCGACCGGGGACCTGGACGGGCTCGGGGCGCTCCCCGGCGGCCTCCGACCGCTCCAGGAGCGTGGGACCAGCCGACCGAGACACGTTGCACCCTCCCGTGGGGCTCCCCGGCGGGGCGCGGGAGGCGCCCGTCGGGGGAGCGACGGCGGCGGGGGCGTCCGGTCCTGCGACGCCCGCCGGGGGTCTCCCGGTGCCGTGATCGGACCGTAACCGTCCGTTAGTCGTATGCCGGGCAACCGAGCCTGCGTGTCGCCGTGTCGACCCGGTGAGGACGGCGACACCCGGCCCGGCGCCCCGCGTGCCGGATGCGTCAGGCGGCGGCCGCGGCCGGCGGGGCGTCGCCGCGCAGGCCGGCGAGCGTGGCCGCGACCTCGTCGATCACCGACCGGGAGAACGGGAGCGACATGTGGCCGACCCCGCGGACCAGGACGTTGCGCGCGCCGATGTCGGGGTGGTCGCAGCGGGCGGCGCTGGTGGGCAGCACCAGCTGGTCGAGGTCGCTGTAGATCGCGGTGACCGGCGTCGTGAAGTCGGGGGCGGGCTCGGCGAGCTCGCGCAGTAGCGGTGAGCCGGGCCGCAGCTGCCGGACCAGTGGGGTGGGCAGCAGGTGGGCGAGCACCGAGCCCTCGTGCGGGGTGCCGAGGGTGACCAGGCTCTGGATCCGCTGCGCGCCCTCCTGCCGCTGCAGGTGGTACCGGGCGATCAGGCCACCCAGGCTGTGGCCCACGACGTGGATGCGCTCGTGCCCGGTCCGCGCGCAGATCCGCTCGATCTCCCGGCCGAGGTCCTCGGCGCCACGCGCGGTGTCGGCCAGCATCGGGCTGTAGTTCCAGGTGCACACCGAGGCGAAGCCGCGGCGGCGCAGGCTGGGGCGCATCCCGGTGAAGACCGAACGGTTGTCGACCAGGCCGTGCACGAGCAGCACGGGGACGCGTGCGGCGAGGGGATCGGCGGCGAACCGCGCCCGGACGGTGGGCGGTGCCGGCACCGGCCGGCGGGTCAGGTCGGGGCGCAGCACCTCGGTCCGCGCCCCCAGCGGGTACATGAGCACGTGCGCGCCGACGAGGGCCAGTTCGGTGATCCCGCCGGTCAGCGTCGCCGGCCGCGCCAGCGCGCGCAGGACGCCTCGTGGCGCGGCCGGCGGCGGGCCCTCGGTGTGCGACGCTGGGACCGGCGCCGGGTCGGGGGAGCTGCTCACGACGCTCCCTCCCCGTGGGCCCCGCGGGGGGACCGGTCACCGAGCACCCGTCGTGCTCCGTTCACCCGACGGTAATACCGGCGCGTGGTGCACGTCACACATCGGACACCCGGTCCGGCCTGCATCGACGCCGCTTCGTGACCTCGGAGGAAGGGGGGCCACCGTGCCCGCGCGCGACCGTCCGACCCGCCACGCCCGTGCCTCCGCCCGGCGCTCCGGAGGCGCCCGGCCGGTGCCCGCCCGCGGACCCCGACCGCGCCGGGACGGCGGTGTCCCCGGCCGTCGGCCGGTCCCCGAGCCGGAGCGCGGGTACGCGCTGGTCGTCGGCGACACCCCGGTCCTGGCCCGCGTCGCCGGGGTCCTGCTGGTCCTGGCCGGGCTGCTCGGCGTCGCGGCGCTGTCCCCCACCTACCTCGTGGTGGGCGGGGAGCGGCTCACGCTCGCGGCGGGGGTCGCCGGGGTCCTCGCCGGCCTCGTCGTCCCGCTGACCTCGATCGCGGTCGGGGCGCTGCTGGCGGCCGGCCGGCTGCCCAAGTTCGGGCTGGCATACGCCGCCGTCGGCGGGTCGCTGGCGCTGGGGGCGCTGCTGATCGAGGTGCACAACGGCGCGGCGAGCACCGCGCGCGCCGGGCGCGAGGCGCTGGCCGGGGCCTGGGTGGTGACCAGCTCGGTGGAGCGGGGCGCGGGCTGGTGGCTGGGCGTGCTGGCCCTCGCGTGCCTGGTGCTGGCCGGCGCCCTCGCCGTGGCGGCCTGGGGCCGCACGGTCATGGAGGACGACGGCGCCCTCGACCCCGTCCGGCCCGGGCTGGCCGGCCTCGCCGCGCTGCTGGGGGTCGGCACCGTCCTGTGCCTGGCGGCGCCCGCGGTCGGCCTGCCGGAGCTCGTGGTGACCAACCCGCGCACGCTGGAGGAGGTCGTCGTCGAGCAGCAGGGCCCCGAGGCGCTGTACGGTCGCCCCGGCTGGGCGCTGCTCGGCGGTCTCCTGCTGGCCGGCGCGATCCTGCTGTGCTCGGTGCTGTCGCCGTCGCTGCGGCCCCGCCTCGCGGCCGTCGGCGGCCTGCTGGCCATCACCTCCACCGTCCTCGCCGCGGCACTGGCCGGGATCCGGGACGCCCGGGCGCCCGAGCTGGACTGGACGCTGCCGGGTGCCGGCCTGCTCCTCCTCGGGCTCGGCTACGCGGCCCTCACCGTCCTGGTGTGGCGGCTGCGCCGGCGGCCGGCCGCCGGTGGCTGACCCCGGCCGCGCCCGGTGCTCCCAGGCTGCCGCCGTGGACGCCGAACGCCTGCGCGTGGTGGTCGCCGAGCCCGGCGCCGGGGGAGGGTCCCCCGACGTGCCGGCGGCGATCGCGCTGGCCCGCGCGCTGCGCGACGCCGGGGCCGAGGTGGTGCACACGGGAGTCGGCGGGTCGCCGGCGCAGCTGGCTGCGACGCTGGTCCAGGAGGACGCCGACGCCCTCGGGCTGGCCGGCGGGCCGCCCGCGCTGCTGGCGGAGGTGCTCGGGCTGGCGGCCCGGGCGGGCGCCGACGACGTCGCCGGGTTCCTGCTGGGCGCCACCGAGGGCGACCTCCCGGGCGGGGTCCGGGCGTTCGGGCCGGGCACGCCGCCCGAGGACGTCGTCGCGTGGCTGCGCGCCGCCGGAGCGGGGAGCCGGCCCGCGGGTGACCGGTCCGCGAGCACCGGTGACGCGCGCTCCGGGGCCTGAGCAGGGCGGTTGCCCCGACCGCGGCGACCCGATCGGAGGGCCGGTGCTGTGACACCGCCCACCACCCGAAAGGCCGAGGAGACGGCCGGGTCGGCCGCGGTCTACGGTGCCTGTTCGTGGATCTCTTCGAGTACCAGGCCCGTGATCTGTTGGCCTCGCACGGCGTGCCCGTGCTCCCCGGCGGTGTGGCGGAGACGCCGGAGCAGGCGGAGGCGATCGCCCGCGAGATCGGCCAGCAGGTCGTCGTCAAGGCCCAGGTGAAGGTCGGCGGCCGCGGCAAGGCCGGTGGCGTCAAGCTCGCGGCGGACGCCGACGAGGCCCGGGCGCGCGCGCAGGACATCCTCGGTCTGGACATCAAGGGCCACATCACGCACAAGGTGATGGTCGCCCAGGCGTCCGACATCGCCGAGGAGTACTACTTCTCCTACCTCCTCGACCGCTCCAACCGCACCTTCCTGGCGATGGCCTCGAAGGAGGGCGGCATGGAGATCGAGCAGCTGGCCGTCGAGCGCCCCGAGGCGCTGGCCCGCATCCCGGTCGACGCCTCCGTCGGTGTCGACGCGCAGAAGGCCGCCGAGATCGTGGACGCCGCGAACTTCCCGGCCGAGGTCCGCGACCAGGTCATCGCGATCGCCGTCCAGCTGTGGGACGTCTTCAGCAAGGAGGACGCCACCCTGGTCGAGGTGAACCCGCTGGCCAAGGCGCCCGACGGCACCGTCCTGGCCCTGGACGCCAAGATCACCCTCGACGAGAACGCCTCCTTCCGCCAGGAGGGGCACGGGGCGCTGGAGGACAAGGCCGCCGCCGACCCGCTCGAGGCGCGCGCCAAGGAGAAGGACCTCAACTACGTCAAGCTCGAGGGCGAGGTCGGCATCATCGGCAACGGCGCCGGTCTCGTCATGAGCACCCTGGACGTCGTCGCCTACGCCGGCGAGGAGTTCGGTGGCGTGAAGCCGGCCAACTTCCTCGACATCGGTGGTGGCGCCTCGGCCGAGGTCATGGCCAACGGCCTGGAGATCATCCTCTCCGACCCGGCCGTGAAGAGCGTCTTCGTCAACGTCTTCGGTGGGATCACCGCCTGTGACGCCGTCGCCAACGGCATCGTCAGCGCCCTCGGGATCCTCGGCGACGAGGCGACCAAGCCGCTGGTCGTCCGCCTCGACGGCAACAACGTCGACGAGGGCCGCCGGATCCTCGCCGAGGCGAACCACCCGCTGGTGACCGTGGTCGACACGATGGACGGCGCCGCGCGCCGGGCCGCCGAGCTCGCCGCCGCCTGAGCAAGGACCCCGTCCTCCTCATCCCTCGCAGGCTCGGGACGAGCCTCTGGACGGGGCCATCGGCGCCCCCCTCCCAAGACAGGATTCAGTACAGATGTCGATCTTCCTCAACGAGAACAGCAAGGTCATCGTCCAGGGCATGACCGGCTCGGAGGGCAGCAAGCACACGCAGCGCATGCTGGCCTCCGGCACCGCGATCGTCGGCGGCGTGAACCCGCGCAAGGCCGGCACCAGCGTCGACTTCGACGGCGCCAGCGTCCCGGTGTTCGGCTCGGTCGCCGACGCCATGAAGGAGACCGGCGCCGACGTCAGCGTCATCTTCGTGCCGCCGCCGTTCGCCAAGGCCGCCGCGATCGAGGCGGTCGACGCCCAGATCGGGCTCGCCGTCGTCATCACCGAGGGCATCCCGGTGCACGACTCCACCTACGTGTGGGCCCACGCCCAGGGCGGTGCCACCCGGATCATCGGCCCGAACTGCCCCGGGCTGATCAGCCCCGGGCGCTCGAACGCCGGCATCATCCCGGCCAACATCACCAAGCAGGGCAAGATCGGCCTGGTCAGCAAGTCGGGCACGCTGACCTACCAGATGATGTACGAGCTGCGCGACATCGGCTTCTCCACCTGCGTCGGCATCGGCGGCGACCCGGTCATCGGGACCACGCACATCGACTGCCTGCAGGCCTTCCAGGACGACCCGGAGACCGAGGCCATCGTCATGATCGGTGAGATCGGTGGTGACGCCGAGGAGCGCGCCGCGGACTTCATCAAGGCCAACGTCACCAAGCCGGTGGTCGGCTACGTCGCCGGGTTCACCGCGCCCGAGGGCAAGACCATGGGTCACGCCGGTGCCATCGTCTCCGGCTCGGCCGGCACCGCCCAGGCCAAGAAGGAGGCCCTCGAGGCCGCCGGCGTGCGGGTCGGGAAGACCCCGTCGGAGACCGCCCGCCTCATGCGCGAGATCGTCGGCGCCTGACGCGGCGCCTCCCCTCGGGGAGGCGCCCGCACCCCGCCCGCTGCCCCGGCCCCTCCTCCCGGAGGGCCGGGGCAGCGGCGTCCCCGGCTGCGGCGACCGGGGACGGCCGCGGCCGGCCGGGTGTGTTGCGGCCCGGTCACGAAAGCGACCCGCACGGGGGATCCGTGTGCGTGGCGAGGTTGCGTGCGGAAACATCAGCACGCGAGCATCGCCCCGTCACAGTGTCATCACGGAGGGAAACCGACCGATGTCGAGCAGTCAGCCGCCCCAGCAGCCGGGGTACGGCCAGCAGCCTGCCGGTCCGCCCTCGTACGGGCAGCAGCCGCAGCAGCCCTACGGGCAGCAGCCGTACGGTCAGCCGCAGCACAACCCCTACGGCCAGCCAGCCGGTTCCGGCGGCCAGTTCGCCTTCGACGCCAAGCGGCTGAGGCTCGCCGACCACGTCGTCGCGGGCGGGGCGCTCGTGTGGCTCGTCCTCTCCTTCTTCACGTGGGTCGACTACGACTACGAGGGCTTCGGCTCGGACTTCTCCGAGAACTTCAACGCGTGGGACATCCCCGGCCCCTGGGCGACGCTGTCGCTGCTGTGCCTGCTGGCCGCCGCCGTCTGGGCGCTGCTGCCCGCGGTCGCCCCGCTGCGGCTGGGCTTCCCCCGCGGCTACGTCACCGTCGGCCTGACCGCGCTCGCGGCCGTGTTCACGCTCGTGCTGTGGATCAAGGCGTTCGACCTGGAGTTCAGCTTCATCGGCCTGCTGGCCCTCCTGGTGACGCTCGCCATCGTGGCCTTCGCCGTCCTCGGGCTGCTCCCTGAGCTCAAGAACCGCCCCGGGCTGCCCGGCGGGCTCGCCAACGCGGCCCAGTGGGCCAACCAGCAGGCGCCCGCCTTCGGCACCGCCCCCCAGCAGGCCCACGGCCAGCCGCAGTACGGCCAGCAGCCGGCCCCGCAGCAGCAGTACGGCCAGCCCTCGGCCCCGCAGCAGTACGGCCAGCAGCCGGCCCCGCAGCAGCCCTACGGTCAGCCGCAGGCCCCGCAGCAGCAGTACGGCCAGTCGCAGCAGCAGTTCCCGCCGGCCTCGGGTCAGGGGACGCAGCCGGGGCAGCCCAGCGGCGGCGCCTGACCACCGCACCGCCGCACCCGCTCGCGGGTGCGGCGGGCCCCGGTGAGCCCCCCTCGCCGGTCGGCACCAACGAAGGGAAGCACCCCAGATGAGCAGCAGTCAGCCGCCCGAGCAGCCCGGGGGGTTCGGGCAACCGGCCCCGGGGCAGCAGCCCGGGTACGGCCAGCAGCCGGCCGGGTCCTCGCCCTACGGTCAGCCCCAGCAGCCGGCCTACGGGCAGCAGCCGCCGGCGGGTCAGCCCCAGCAGCCCGCGTACGGCCAGCAGCCGGCCTACGGCCAGCAGCCCACCTTCGCCGGCGGGCGCAGCGGCGGATCCGGGTTCGACCTCTCGCGCGTGAAGCTCTTCGACTGGCTCATCGCCGGCCTGTGGGTCCTGCTCACGGTCTTCATGATCATCCCGTGGTTCAGCTTCGACCAGCCGGACTTCGGCATCGACGAGTCGGCCAACGGGTTCAGCGACAACGGCATCGAGTACGCCTCGGGACTGATGGTCTTCGCCTGGATCCTGTTCCTGCTCGCCGCGCTGTGGGCGATCGGGTCGGCCGTCGCGAAGCTGACGCTGCCCTTCCCGCGCAGCTTCGTCACGGCGGGCCTCGCCGGCCTGGGCTTCCTGTTCGCGCTGATCGCCTGGATCTCGACGTTCAGCCTGAACGAGCAGCTGGAGCAGATCTTCCCGGACGACACCGGCTTCAGCGTCATCGCGCTCATCGCGTTCCTGCTGTCGCTGGCGATCACGGTCCTCGCCGTCCTGTCCCTGCTGCCGGAGCTGAAGACGTTCCAGGCGTCGCGCCGGTCCGGCACCCACAGCGGCCCGGGCGCCGGTGGCCAGCAGTTCGGCCAGCCGCAGCCCCCGCAGCAGCAGTACAGGCAGCCGCAGCCCCCGCAGCAGCAGTACGGGCAGCCGCAGCAGTACGGCCAGCCGGCGGCTCCCCAGCAGCCGTACGGCCAGCCGCAGCAGCCGTACTCGCCGCCCCCGCCCCCGCCGCCGGTCCAGCCCGGCTCCGGGACCGCTCCGGGGCAGCCCACCGACGGCAGCTGAGCGCCCTCCCGCACGGGGGGACCGCAGGCACCCCACGAGGGCCGGTGACCACGGGTCACCGGCCCTCGTGGCGTTCCCGGCGCGTGCCTCCCGCGGGCGGGCACCGCACTTGGGAGAGTGGGGGAGTGCTGCCGCTGCTCTCCCGCCTGACGTCGCCCGGACGGCGGACCCCGGGGCACCCCCTCTGGTTCGCCGCGGCCGCCGCCGCCGCGCTCACCGCGCTGGGTCTGCTCGGCCTGGGGCTGGCGCTCGTCGTCGTCCAGAGCCTGGACCCCACCGGCGGGATGTCCGTCGGGGGCTCCGCGACGCTCGCCGGCCGGCTGTGGCTGCTCGCCCACGGCGGCCGGCTCTCCCTGGAGTCGGGGCCGCTGGCCCTCGCCCCGCTGCTGCTGACCGCCGGGATCGGGTGGACGCTGGCGCGCACCGGCCGGGGGGTGGTGGCCGCGCGGACCGTGACCCGGGGGCGCGGCGCCGCCGAGGTGGTCGGGGCCGTCGCCGGGGTCCACACCCTGCTCGCGCTGCTCGTCGCCGTCGCCGTCGGGGCCCCTGGACGGGGCCTGCTGCAGGCCGTGGCCGGAGCCGCCGTCCTGGCCGCCGCGGCCACCGGCTGGGGGGTGGCCCGCGAGACCGGCGCCCTCGAGGCGCTCCTCGACCGCCTCCCCGGGTCCCTGCGCCCGGTACCGCGGGCCGCCGCGGCGGGCCTGCTCGCCGCGCTCGCGCTGTGCACCGCGGTGGTCGCGATCGCGGTCGCGGCCGACGCGCGGGGCTACGGCCGGCTCACCGAGGGGCTCGGGGGCTCCGGCGCCGGCGCCGTCGGCACGCTGGGCCTGGCCGTGCTCCTGCTGCCGAACGCGGCGGCCGCCGTCCTGGGGCTGGCCGCCGGGCCGGGCTTCACCGTAGGCGCGGGCACCCTGGTCTCGGTGCACGGGGTGACCCTGGGCCCGCTGCCCGCCCTGCCGCTGCTCGCGGCCCTGCCGGACACCCAGGCCGTCCCGCTGATCGCCTGGGTGTCCCAGGCGATCCCCGCCCTCGCGGGCCTGGTCGCCGGGGTGGCGGTGGGGCGCCGGCTGGCCGGGGGGGACGGCGGCCCCGTGGTCGCCGGGCTGGCCGGGCTGCTCGCCGGGGTGCTGGTCGGCGTCGGCGCCGCAGCCGTCACCTGGGCCGGTGGTGGCGTCCTCGGCGACGGCGCCCTGGCCGACGTCGGCGCACCGCCCCTCGCGACGGGCATCGCGGTCGCGGCCCAGGCCGGGATCGCCGCGGCGGTCGGCGCCGCGGGAGCCCGGTGGCGGTCGGGCGACTGACCGCCCGACCCCACGGGGCAGGGGCGCCGGGGCGGGCCTCATAGGATCGCGGGGTGCCGTCCGCCGAACCGACCCGGCGCGCCCGGGTCGTCGTGCTGGTGAGCGGCACCGGGTCGCTGTGTGCCGCGCTCCTCGACGCCGCCGACGACCCCGGCTACCCGGCCACCGTCGTCGCGGTGGGCGCCGACCGCGACGCCCCCGGCCTCGAGCACGCGCGCCGGCGCAACCTGCCCACCTTCGTCTGCCGGCTCGGCGACCACGCCGACCGCGCCACCTGGGACCGGGCGCTGGCCGCCGCCATCGCCGCGCACCGCCCCGACCTCGTCGTCTCGGCGGGGTTCATGAAGATCGTGGGGCCGGCGGTGCTCGACGCGTTCGGCGGCCGCCTGCTCAACACCCACCCCGCGCTGCTGCCGGCCTTCCCCGGGGCCCACGCGGTCCGGGACGCCCTGGCCGCCGGCGCGCAGGTCACCGGCAGCACCGTGCACTGGGTCGACGCGGGCGTCGACACCGGCCCGGTGATCGCCCAGCGGGAGGTCCCGGTCCTGCCCGGCGACGACGAGGACCGCCTGCACGAACGCATCAAGGCCGTGGAGCGGACGCTCCTGGTGGACACGGTGGCCCGGGTCGCCGCCGGGTCGCCCTCCGCACGCACCCCCAGGGAGAACCCCCGATGAGCGACCGCACCCCCGACCGTGTCCCCGTGCGCCGCGCCCTGCTGGGCGTCTACGACAAGAGCGGCATCGAGGAGCTGGCCCGCGGCCTGGCCGAGGCGGGTGTGGAGCTGGTCAGCACCGGCGCGACCGCCCGCCGGATCGCCGACGCCGGCATCGCCGTCACCCCCGTCGAGCAGGTCACCGGCTTCCCCGAGTGCCTCGACGGCCGGGTGAAGACCCTGCACCCCGCAGTACACGCGGGGATCCTCGCCGACCGGCGCCGGCCCGAGCACGTCTCCCAGCTCGCCGAGCTCGGCATCGCCGCGTTCGACCTCGTCGTGGTCAACCTGTACCCCTTCACCGAGACCGTCGCCTCGGGCGCGACCCCCGACGAGTGCGTCGAGCAGATCGACATCGGGGGCCCGGCGATGGTCCGCGCCGCCGCCAAGAACCACCCGTCCGTCGCCGTCGTGGTCGACCCGGCCCGGTACGCCGACGTCCTCTCCGCGGTCCGCGCCGGTGGCTTCACGCTGCCCGAGCGGCAGCGGCTGGCCGCGGCCGCGTTCCGGCACACCGCGTCCTACGACATCGCGGTCGCCTCCTGGATGGGCAGCGTGGTGGCGCCCGACGACGAGTCGCCGTTCCCGGCCTGGGCCGGGGCGAGCTGGGAGCGCGCCGAGGTCCTGCGCTACGGCGAGAACCCGCACCAGCAGGCGGCCCTGTACCGCGGCGGGCAGCCGGGGCTGGCGCACGCCGAGCAGCTGCACGGCAAGCAGATGTCCTACAACAACTACGTCGACACCGACGCCGCCTGGCGCGCCGCGGCCGACCACCGGGACCCGTGCGTGGCGATCATCAAGCACGCGAACCCGTGCGGCATCGCCGTCGGCGCCGACATCGCCGCCGCCCACCGCAAGGCGCACGCCTGCGACCCGGTGTCGGCGTTCGGCGGGGTGATCGCGGCCAACCGCGAGGTCGACCTGGCGATGGCCGAGCAGGTCGCCGACGTCTTCACCGAGGTCGTCGTGGCGCCGTCGTTCACCGAGGACGCCGTCCAGGTGCTGACGGCGAAGAAGAACATCCGGCTGCTGCGGCTGCCCACCGACGCCCGCGGGGCCGTGGAGTCCCGGCCGATCAGCGGCGGCGTCCTCCTGCAGCAGGCCGACCGCATCGACGCCCCCGGTGACGACCCGACCAGCTGGACCCTGGCGACCGGCGAGCCGCTGGACGCCGCCGAGCTGGACAACCTCGTCTTCGCCTGGCGCAGCGTCCGCGCGGTGAAGAGCAACGCGATCCTGCTCGCCCACGACAAGGCGACCGTCGGCGTCGGCATGGGGCAGGTCAACCGCGTGGACTCCGCGCGGCTGGCCGTCGCGCGGGCGGGGGAGCGGGCCGCCGGGTCGGTCGCCGCCTCCGACGCGTTCTTCCCGTTCGCCGACGGCCTGCAGGTGCTCGCCGACGCGGGCGTGCGGGCCGTCGTCCAGCCCGGGGGTTCCGTCCGTGACGGGGAGGTCGTCGCGGCGGCGGCCGCCGCCGGCATCGCGATGTACCTCACGGGCACCCGCCACTTCGCGCACTGAGGGCGGCGCTCGTGCCGGGACGGCCGCACGTGCGGCCGCCGGAGGACGGCGCGGTGCTGGAGGGCGCCGACCTGGCCCGCGTGGACTGGTGGGGCGCCGAGCTGGTCGAGGTGACCTTCACCGGCTGCCGCTTCGACGACGCCGACCTGACCGAGGTCGTCACCCGGCGCTGCGTCTTCACCGACTGCGTGCTCACCGGCGCCCGGCTGGCCGGGTCCCGGCACGTGGGGACGGCGTTCCTGTCCTGCCGCTTCGAGCGCGCGCGGCTGTTCGACGCGGTCTGGGACGGCTGCAAGCTGACCGGCTCGCAGTTCCTGGGCGCGACGCTGCGGCCGCTGACCTCGACCGACACGGACTGGAGCTGGACGTCGCTGCGGGGCGTCGACCTGTCGGGCTCGGACCTGTCCGGTCAGCGCCTCACCGAGTCCGATCTCACCGACGCCGACCTGCGCGAGTGCGACCTGACCGGCGCGGACCTGGTGCGCGCCCGCGTGCAGGGGGCGAAGCTGCGCGGCAGCGACCTGCGGGGCGCGGACACCGACGGGGTGAACTGGCGGGCGCTGGACCTGACCGGGGTGCGGCTGGACCTCACCCAGTCGGTCCAGGTGGCGCGCGCCCACGGGGCCCTCGTGACCGACTGAGACCCCTGGGACCGGTGTGACCCGGACCCTTCCGTCACGGGGTTTGGACCGCCGATGATGTGGGCATGCTCGCCGCTCTCCTCCTCGTCCTGCTGATCGGCTGCGCCGTCGCCGTCTGGAAGGACCTGGTCCACCAGCGCAGCGACGTCCCGGTGGGCCGGATGGAGTACGCGCGGGAGGCGACGGCGGCGACCCGGCGCACGCTGCGCTCGTTCCTGCCGCGGTCGCGCAAGCCGCACCTGCCCCGCGAGGACCGGGCGCCGCTGCCGGGCCGCATCGCCTGCGCGGACATCTCCGACTACGTGGCGCACGGCTACCAGGGGATCGTCGTCCACCTCATGCAGGCCGACCGGCGCCGCCGCGCCTGACGGCGCCCGCGGCTACCGGAGCCGGGGACCGGTCAGCATCGCCTTGAAGGCGCCGAGCAGTCCGAGTCCGGCGACGGCGACGGCGACCCACAGGCCGATCCCGAACTCCTGCACGTCCCAGTCGAGGTCGTTGGCGAGGACGACGACCGCGGCGGCCGCCAGCAGCGACACCAGCAGCGCCAGGACGCCGAGCGTGCGGTGACTGCGGGCGGGGACCAGCACGAGCAGCCCCAGCACCAGCAGGACGCCGCCCCCGAGCACGATCGCCACCGGCTCCCAGAAGCCCCGGTCGACGAACACGCCGAAGTCGCGCGAGAGCACCTCGAGGCCGCGGTCGACGAGGTCCCAGCCGGTGTCGCTGCTGCCGCGCAGCCACTCCAGCAGCAGGCTGATCGCGGCCGCGATGCCGGCGAGAACGAGCAGCAGCGCGGCGAGCACGTCCGGCCGCCGCACGGTGACCGGCGAGGTCGAGTACTGCGGCGCGGTGAGGGCCGCCCCCGAACCCGGGTGCTCGCCCGGCCCGGCGTGCCGGCCGGGGTGGTCGCCGGCCGGCCGGCCCGCGTACGGCCCGGCGTGCTCGCCGGACCACCCGGGCCCTCCCGCGGCAGTACCGGCGCCGACGGCGCTGGCCCCGGCGCCGGAGTACGTGCCACCCGCGGGCTGCTGCGTGATCCCCGGCGTGGTGTCGGCGCGCCAGTCCACCGGCGGCTGTCCCGACCACTGGGGGGTGGCGGGGGACTGGTCGCGCTCGCTCATCGGCTCTCCTCGCGGGGTCGCGCGGGCGCGGGGAGACGCCCACTGCCCGGTCAGCCTAGGGCCGCAGCGGTCGGCGCGGAGACCTCTCGGGCAGACTGTGGCCCGTGCCCGCCACGACCCTCGACGGCAAGGCGACCGCCGCCGCGATCCGGACCGAACTGACCGAGCGCGTGGCCGCGCTGACCGCCGCGGGACGCCGTCCCGGCCTCGGCACCCTGCTGGTCGGCGACGACCCGGGCAGCCGCTGGTACGTCAACGCCAAGCACTCCGACTGCGCGCAGGTCGGCATCGCCAGCATCCAGCGCGAGCTGCCCGCCACCGCGAGCCTCGCCGACGTGCTCGCCGTCGTCGCCGAGCTCAACGCCGACCCGGCCTGCACCGGCTACATCGTGCAGCTGCCGCTGCCCCGTCAGGTCGACGAGTACGCCGTCCTCGAGGCGATGGACCCGGACAAGGACGCCGACGGCCTGCACCCGACCAACCTCGGCCGGCTCGTCCTCGGGGTCGACGGGCCGCTGCCGTGCACCCCGGTGGGCATCGTCGAGCTGCTGCGCCGCCACGGCGTGCCGATCGCCGGCGCGGAGGTCGTCGTCGTCGGACGCGGCATCACCGTCGGCCGGCCGCTGGGCCTGCTCCTGACCCGCCGCAGCGAGAACGCCACGGTGACCCTCTGCCACACCGGCACCCGCGACCTGGCCGCGCACCTGCGCTCCGCCGACGTCGTGGTCGCCGCGGCCGGGGTCCCCGGCCTGGTCACCAGGGACGTCGTCAAGCCGGGGGCCGCGGTCCTCGACGTCGGGGTCAGCCGGGTCGACGGGAAGATCGCCGGGGACGTCGCGAAGGACGTCGTCGAGGTCGCCGGGTTCGTCGCCCCCAACCCCGGCGGCGTCGGGCCGATGACCCGCGCCATGCTGCTGCAGAACGTCGTCCTGGCCGCCGAGCGCGCGGCCGGGGTCCCCGCGTGACGACCGGCCGGTGACGGCCGTGGCGCGCCCGCCGCTCTACACCCGCCGGCCCTTCCTCGCCGGGCTGCTGCGGCAGCTGCCGCTGCTCGCGGTGCTGGTCGCGGTCGCGGTCGGGCTCGCGATGGTCGCCCTCGAGTACTGGCGCCGCGGACTGGTCGTCATCGGGGTGGCGCTGGTGGTCGCCGCACTCCTGCGGCTGCTGCTGCCGGTGCGCCGGGTCGGTTTCCTCGCCGTCCGCAGCCGGACGGTCGACGTCGTCCTCATGGCCGTGGTCGGTGCCGCCGTCGTCACCATCGCCCTGTTGATCCCGGCCGATCCTGCCGGGGTCCCGCTCCTGCCGCCGTCCACCCGCTGAGGCGCGGGAGTGCGTTCTGGCGCTAGGTTGGCCGCCATGGCAGAGCAGCCTCGGAACGGGAAGGTCACCGTCGTCGGTGCCGGTTTCTACGGCTCGACCACCGCTCTCCGTCTGGCCGAGTACGACGTCCTCGAGACCGTCGTGCTCACCGACATCGTCGAGGGCAAGCCCGAGGGCCTGGCCCTCGACATCAACCAGTCGCGCCCCATCGAGGGCTTCGAGACCCGGGTCGTCGGGGTCGGGGGCGGGTCCTACGAGGGCACCGAGGGGTCCGACGTCGTCGTGATCACCGCCGGCCTGCCGCGCAAGCCCGGCATGAGCCGGATGGACCTCATCGAGACCAACGCCGGCATCGTCCGGCAGGTGGCGGAGAACGTCGCCCGCACCTCCCCGGACGCCGTGGTCATCGTCGTGTCCAACCCGCTCGACGAGATGACCGCGCTGGCGCAGATCGCCACCGGGTTCCCGCGCCACCGCGTGATGGGCCAGGCGGGGATGCTCGACACCGCCCGGTTCAGCCACTTCGTCGCCGAGGAGTGCGGGGTCCCCGTCGCCTCGGTGCGCACCCTGACGCTCGGGTCCCACGGGGACACCATGGTCCCGGTGCCGTCCCGGTGCACCGTCGACGGCAAGCCGCTGGCCGACGTGCTCCCCGCCGAGCGCATCGAGGAGCTCGTCACCCGCACCCGCAACGGTGGGGCGGAGGTCGTGGCGCTGCTCAAGACGGGGTCGGCCTACTTCGCCCCGTCGGCGGCCGCGGCCCGCATGGCCAAGGCGGTCATCGAGGACTCCGGGGCCGTCATGCCCGTGTGCGCGTGGGTCGACGGCGAGTACGGCGTCTCCGGGGTCTACCTCGGGGTGGAGGCCGAGATCGGGCGCGGCGGGGTTCGGCGGGTCGTCGAGGGCGACCTGACCGAGAGCGAGCTGACCGGGCTGCGCGAGGCGGCCGAGGCCGTGCGTGCCAAGCAGGCGGACATCGCCGACATGTGAGCCGACCTCCGACCACACCCGGTCGGAGCTGCAGAGAGGGAACCATGAGCAAGATCAAGGTCGAGGGCACCGTCGTCGAGCTCGACGGCGACGAGATGACGCGGATCATCTGGCAGTTCATCAAGGACCAGCTGATCCTCCCGTACCTCGACGTGAACCTCGAGTACTACGACCTCGGCATCGAGCACCGCGACGCCACCGACGACCAGGTGACGGTCGACTCCGCCAACGCCATCAAGAAGCACGGCGTCGGCGTCAAGTGCGCCACCATCACGCCGGACGAGGCGCGGGTCGAGGAGTTCGGCCTCAAGAAGATGTGGCGCTCCCCGAACGGGACGATCCGCAACATCCTCGGCGGCGTCATCTTCCGCGAGCCGATCATCATGGAGAACGTCCCGCGGCTGGTGCCGGGCTGGACCAAGCCGATCGTCGTCGGCCGTCACGCCTTCGGTGACCAGTACCGGGCGACCGACTTCCGCTTCCCGGGCGAGGGCACCCTGACGGTGACCTTCACCCCGGCCGACGGCTCCGCGCCGATCGAGCACGAGGTCTTCCAGGCGCCCGGCGCCGGCGTGGCCCTGGCGATGTACAACCTCGACGAGTCCATCCGCGACTTCGCCCGGGCCTCGCTGAACTACGGCCTCAACCGGAACTACCCGGTGTACCTCTCCACGAAGAACACGATCCTCAAGGCCTACGACGGCCGGTTCAAGGACCTCTTCCAGGAGGTCTTCGAGGCGGAGTTCAAGGACAGGTTCGACGCCGCCGGCATCACCTACGAGCACCGGCTCATCGACGACATGGTCGCCGCGTCCCTGAAGTGGGAGGGCGGCTACGTCTGGGCGTGCAAGAACTACGACGGCGACGTGCAGTCCGACACCGTCGCGCAGGGCTTCGGCTCGCTCGGCCTCATGACCTCGGTGCTGATGAGCCCCGACGGCCGGACGGTCGAGGCGGAGGCCGCGCACGGCACGGTCACCCGGCACTTCCGGCAGCACCAGCAGGGCAAGGAGACGTCGACCAACCCGATCGCGTCGATCTTCGCCTGGACCCGGGGCCTGGCCCACCGCGGCAAGCTGGACGGCACCCCCGAGGTCACCCGGTTCGCCGAGACGCTGGAGAAGGTCTGCATCGAGACCGTCGAGAGCGGTCAGATGACCAAGGACCTGGCGCTGCTGATCTCCAAGGACAGCCCGTGGCTGAACACCCAGGACTTCCTGGCGGCCATCGACGGGAACCTGCAGAAGGCCATGGCCTGAGGGAGGGCCCCGTCCGGAGGCTCACGCCACGGTCCGCGCGGCGCGAGCCTCCGGACGGGGCCACGATCGGCCCCCGCACCCTCTGGGTGCGGGGGCCGTCGTGTGTCCGGACTCAGCCGGACAGCTGGGTCCACCAGGGGCCGCCGGGGCCGTCGGCGACCCCGACCCCGAGCCGGGTGAGCCCGCAGTCCAGGACGTTCGCCCGGTGTCCGGGGCTGGCCAGCCACGACCGGACGACGGCGGCGGCGTCGGCCTGACCGCGGGCGATGTTCTCCGCCCGCGCCGACTGCCCGGCGGCGGCCGCCCGGTCGACCGGGCCCAGCCCGTCAGGGTCGACGTGGTCGAAGTAGCCGCGGTCGCGCATGTCGGCGCTGTGCGCGCGGGCGACGGCGGCCAGGCCGGCGTCGGCGGCGACGGGGGCGCAGCCGGCCTCGGCCCGCGCCTCGTTCACCAGCGCCAGGACCTGCCCCTCGGCGGAGACGGGGGCGGACGCGGGGGCCGCGTCCGGTGCCGGCTGGGCCGGGGCGGTCGCGGAGCCGGGCGCCGGCCGGGTCGGCTGCTCGGCCGGCTCCTCCTCGGCCGGCTCCTCCTCGGCCGGCGGCTGCTGGGTCGGCGGCTGGGCGGACGGGGCCTGCTGGGTCGGCGACCCTCCGGTCGACGCCGCGCCGGCGGAGGCGGTCCCCGCAGATCCCGGGGAGGCGGTCGAGGAGCCGGCCGACGTGCGGGGCGCGCTGCCCGACGCGGTGCCCGGCGTGGTGCCGGGCACGGTCCCCGGCGTCGTCCCCGGCGTGGTCCCCGGCGTCGTCCCCGGGGCCCGACTCCCGGCCGTCGCGCCGGTCGCGGTGTCCGGAGCCGCCGGCGCCGGGGAGTCCGCGGCCGGGGCGCCGTCCACGCCCAGTCGCACCGTCCCCTGGTCGAGGTCCGCTCCCGTGGTGGCGGAGGCGTCCACGGTGCGCGCGCCGCCCGCGGCGCCGCTCACCAGCAGCAACGTCCCCAGGACGGCGACCGCCGCGCCGGCGCTGACGGCCGCACCCGACAGGAGGGCCGCCCGGCGCCGCAGGAGGGCCAGCAGCCGGGTGCGCAGCGACGGACCGGCCGGCATGTGGTGCACGGGGACCTCACGATCTGCCAATTCCACGGATGTGATTCGTGGAGACTAGCTGTGACTGATCCGTGACGGAATGGGATCTGGGCACGTCACACCGGCGTCCTCCGGCGAGCCGGGGTGACCCGCCGGGGGGTGCCCGGTGGGCACCGTGCCCCGGGGCGGGCAGCATGGTCCCGGTCCGCAGCACCCGACCCGACAGGAGCACGCCGCCGGTGAGCGACGTCTGGCTCAACATCGTCATGGTCGTCGTCTTCGTCCTGATCGGCGGCGCCTTCTCGGGAGCGGAGATCGCGCTCGTCTCCCTGCGCGAGTCGCAGGTGCGCGCCCTCGCCGACAGCGGCGGGCGCCGGGGGCGGGCGGTCGCCCGGCTGCTGAGCGACCCCAACCGCTTCCTCGCCGCCGTGCAGGTCGGGGTCACCCTCGCCGGCTTCTTCTCCGCCGCGTTCGGTGCCAGCACCCTGTCCGAGCCGCTGGCCGACGTCCTCGTCGACCGGGGGATGTCCGAGGGCCTGGCCGGCACCCTGGCCCTGGTCCTGGTCACCATCGCCATCAGCTACCTGTCCCTGGTGGTGGGGGAGCTGACCCCCAAGCGGCTGGCCCTGCAGCGGGCCGAGGGCTTCTCGCTGCTCGTCGCGGCGCCGCTCAACGGGATCGCCAAGGCCGCCCGCCCGGTGATCTGGCTGCTGTCCCGGTCGACGAACCTGCTGGTCCGGCTGCTCGGCGGCGACCCCAAGGCCAGCGGCGAGCAGATCAGCCAGGAGGAGCTGCGGGACCTGGTCGCCGCGCACGAGTCGCTGAGCAGCGACGAGCGCCAGCTCATCGGGGAGGTCTTCCGCGCCGGCGACCGCGAGGTCCGCGAGGTGATGACGCCGCGCACCGAGGTGGACTTCCTGGACGCGTCGCTCACCGCCAGCCGCGCCGCCCGCCAGGTCGCCGACTCCAGCCGTTCGCGCTACCCCGTCGTCGGCCGCGACCAGGACGACGTCGTCGGCTTCGTGCACATCCGCGACCTGCTGCTGCCCGGGCACCCGGCCGGGCGGGCGGCCACGGTCGGCGACCTGGCCCGCGAGGTCAAGCGCCTGCCCGGGACCGCCGGCGTCCTCACCGCGCTGTCTGAGATGCGCCGGGAGAACCAGCACCTGGCGATCGTCGTCGACGAGTACGGCGGCACCGACGGCATCGTGACGCTCGAGGACCTCATCGAGGAGGTCATCGGGGAGATCTACGACGAGTACGACGACGACGTGGCGCCGGAGCCGGCGGAGGTCCCGGGTGGCCCGCAGGACGTCGACGGGCTGCTCAACCTCGACGACTTCGCCGAGGTCACGGGCCTGCGGCTGCCCGAGGGGCCGTACGAGACCGTCGCCGGGTACGTGCTGGCCGAGCTGGGCCGGCTGCCCGAGGTGGGCGACGTCGTGGAGGTCGAGGGGCGCCGGCTGAGCGTCGTCGAGCTGGACGGGCGCCGGATCGCGCGGCTGTCGGTGACCCGCCCGGAGCCGCCGGCCCCGGTCGACCCGGCGACCGTGCCCACCCCGACCGCCGGCTCCTGACCCCTCGGCATGGGAGGCGATCCCCACGTCCTCCGGCCGGGGACGTGGGGATCGCCTCCCATGCCTGGGGAAGGGCAGCAGTCAGCCGCGGGTCCGGGCCGTCTCCCAGGCGTCGCGGACGATGCCGGCCAGGTCGGTGTGCCGCGGCGTCCAGCCCAGGTCCGCGCGGATGCGGTCGCTGGAGGCCACGAGCTGCGCCGGGTCACCGGCGCGGCGCTGCCCGACCTCGACCGGCACCGGGTGCCCGGTGACCTGCCGGACCGCGTCGACGACCTCCTGCACCGAGAAGCCGGTGCCGTTGCCGAGGTTGTAGACGCGGTGCTCCCCGGGCCGCGGCGCGGGGAGGGCGAGCAGGTGGGCGTCGGAGAGGTCCTGCACGTGGATGTAGTCCCGGATGCAGGTGCCGTCCGGCGTCGGGTAGTCCTCGCCGTAGACGGTGAGCGCCGCCCGCTGCCCGGCCGCCACCTGCAGCGCGATCGGGATGAGGTGGGTCTCGGTCGTGTGCCGCTCGCCGAGGCCGTGCGCGGCGCCGGCGACGTTGAAGTACCGCAGGCTGACCGCCGCGAAGTCGTGCGCGGCCGCGTAGGAGGTCAGCATCGCGTCGACCGCGAGCTTCGTCGCGCCGTAGGTGTTGGTCGGCCGGGTCGGGGCGTCCTCGCGGATCGGCACCTGCTCCGGCTCGCCGTAGGTCGCCGCCGTGGAGGAGAAGACGATCCGCCGGCAGTCGACCGCGCGCATCGCCTCCAGCAGCGCCAGCGAGCCGCCCACGTTGGTCTCCCAGTAGACCTCCGGCTCGACCTGCGACTGCCCGACCAGGCTCTTGGCCGCGAAGTGCAGCACCGCCTCGGGGCGCACCTCGGCCAGCACCGGGGCCGACTCGTGCAGCGTCGCCCGGACCAGGCGGGCGCCCTCGGAGACGGCGTCGGCGTGCCCGGTGGAGAGGTCGTCCAGGACCGTGACCTCGTGCCCGGCCGCCAGCAGGTCGGCCGTGACTACGCTGCCGATGTAGCCGGCGCCGCCGGCGACGAGTACGCGCATGGGGTCCACCCTAGGGACGGCGGAGCGCACGCACGCGCCGCGCGGGGCGGGAGCACCCCCGGGAGGACGGACGACGTGGTCAGCGCACGCCCGGCGGTGCAGTCGCTGCCGGCCTACAAGCCCGGTCGCAACCCGGCCGACCTCGCGCGCGAGCTCGGCGTGGCCCGGGCGGTGAAGCTGGCCAGCAACGAGGTGGCCTTCCCGCCGCTGCCCGCCGTCGTCGAGGCGCTGGCCACCGCGGCCGCCGAGACCAACCGCTACCCGGACAACGGCGCCGTCGTCCTCACCGAGGCGCTGGCCGCCCGGTACGGCGTGGACCCGGCGCAGGTCGTGCCCGGGTGCGGCGCGGTGATGCTGTGCCAGCAGCTGGCCCAGTCGTTCAACGACCCGGGCAGCTCGATCGCCTTCGCCTGGCGCAGCTTCGAGATGTACCCGCTGCTGGCGCAGGTCGCCGGTGCCCGGTCGGTGCAGGTGCCGCTGGTGCCCGGCCGGCCCGGTGGCCCCGCCGACACCCACGACCTCGACGGGCTGGCCGCGGCGGTCGACGAGAGCACCCGCGTGGTCTTCGTCTGCAACCCGAACAACCCGACCGGCACCGCCGTGCGCCGGGCGGCGCTGGAGCGCTTCCTGGACGCCGTGCCCGCCGGCACCCTCGTGGTGCTGGACGAGGCCTACCGGGAGTTCGTCACCGACCCCGACGTGCCCGACGGGACGGAGCTGATGCGCGGCCGGCCCAACGTGGCGGTGCTCCGCACGTTCTCCAAGGCGTGGGGCCTGGCGGGGCTGCGGGTCGGCTACCTGGTGGCGGAGGACCCGGCCGTCGCCGACGCCGTCCGCCGCACGCACGTCCCGTTCAGCGTCTCGATGCTGGCCCAGGCCGCCGCGGTCGCCGCGCTGGCCAGCGAGGACGAGGTGCGCCGCCGCGTGGCCGCCGTGGTCGCCGAGCGGGACCGGCTCACCGCCGCCCTGCGCGACCGCGGCCTGGACGTGCCCGACAGCCAGGCGAACTTCGTCTGGCTGCCCGTCGCTGAGCGGACGGCGGAGCTCGCGGCGGCCCTGGAGGCGCGCGGGGTCATCACCCGGCCGTTCGCCGGCGAGGGGATCCGGGTGACCGTCGGGGCACCCGACGAGGACGACGTCCTGCTCGCCGCCCTCGACGACGTCCTCGCCGCGCAGCCTGTCGCCACGCCGGGCGCGTGACCGGACTCGCCCGTCCCGGCCTCGGGGTTCGCTCCCGCAGCCGGGAGCGGCGGTCCCGCCGCTGCTCCGGGCTGGTTTGATGGCCGACGTGCCTCTTCCCCGTGTGCTCTCCGGCATCCAGCCGACGGCGGGCTCGTTCCACCTGGGCAACCACCTCGGTGCGCTGCGGCAGTGGGTGGCGCTGCAGGAGACGACGGAGGCCTTCTACTGCGTCGTCGACCTGCACGCGATCACGCTGCCCCAGGACCCGGCGGAGCTGCGCGCCAACACCCTCGCCTCCGCCGCGCAGCTGATCGCGCTGGGCGTGGACCCCGCACACAGCACGCTGTTCGTGCAGAGCCACGTGCCCGAGCACCTGCAGCTGTCGTGGGTGCTGGAGTGCCTCACCGGGTTCGGCGAGGCCAGCCGGATGACCCAGTTCAAGGACAAGAGCCAGCGCGAGGGCACCGCCGGCAGCTCGGTGGGGCTGTTCACCTACCCCGTGCTGATGGCCGCCGACATCCTCGTCTACCAGGCCGCGCAGGTGCCGGTCGGCGACGACCAGCGCCAGCACCTGGAGCTGACCCGCGACCTGGCCGTGCGGTTCAACGGCCGCTTCGGCGACACCTTCACCGTGCCCGAGGGGTTCATCCCGCAGGGCGGCGCGCGGGTCATGGACCTGCAGTCGCCGGAGAAGAAGATGAGCAAGAGCCTGCCGCCGGCCGGCTGCGTGCTCCTGCTGGACGACCCGAAGGTCACGGCGAAGAAGATCCGCTCGGCCGTCACCGACACCGGCCGCGAGATCGTCGCCGACCCCGTGGGCAAGCCGGGGATCACCAACCTGCTGGCGATCCACAGCGCGCTGTCGGGGACGCCGGTCGCCGCGCTGGAGGAGCAGTTCGCCGGCCGCGGCTACGGCGACCTCAAGAAGGAGCTCGCCGAGATCGTCGTCGACTTCGTGACACCGATCCGGGAGCGCACGCAGGAGCTGCTCGGCGACCGGGCGGAGCTCGAGCGGGTGCTGGCCGACGGGGCCGCCCGCGCCCGCGAGGTCGCCGCGCAGACGGTGGCCGCGGTGTACGAGCGGGTCGGCTTCCTCCCGCCGGCGGGGCCGCGGGCATGACCTCCGAGCCGTTGAACGACGACACGTTCGTGCCCCGCAGCCGCGGGGTCCGCGCGGAGACCGCGCTGCTCGGCGTCGTCGTCGCCGTCCCCGAGCCGTGGGCGCAGCTGCTCACGGACTGGCGGGCCAAGTGCGGCGACCCGCAGGCCGGCCTCGTGCCCCCGCACGTGACGCTGCTGCCGCCGACCGAGGTGCCCGCGGCCGAGCGGCCGGCGATCACCGCGCACCTGGCCGACGTCGCCCGCCGGCACCCCGCCTTCGACATGCACCTGGCGGGGACCGGCACGTTCTCGCCGGTGTCGGAGGTGGTGTTCGTCGCGGTGGCGCGCGGGATCGGCTCGTGCGAGCTGCTCGCCAACGACGTCCGCACCGGCCCGCTGGCCCGGCCGCTGGCCTACCCGTACCACCCGCACGTGACGGTGGCCCACGACGTCTCCCCGGACATGCTGGACCTGGCGTACTCGGCGCTGGCCGAGCTGTCGGCGGAGTTCCGGGTCGAGCACTTCACCGAGTTCGAGCAGGCGCCGTCGGGGGCCTGGGTCGTGGCGCGCGAGTACCCGCTGCGCGGGCCGGCGCGCTGAGCTGACCGGCCGGCCCCAGACTGGGGCCGGTGAGCGCGACCCGGACCCGGCCCGAGCCGCCGCAGGAGACCCGCGAGACCGCACGCCCGGGGTGGACCGACCGGCTGTGGCAGCGCGGGGAGGCGGCGGTCGCGGCGCTGCGCCGCCGCTGGCGGTGGTTCGACCACCTCGCCCGCGCCGGGGGCCGCTACCAGCGCAACCAGGGCGACCTGCTCGCCGCCGCCGTCACCTACTTCACGTTCCTCGGTCTGTTCCCCGTCCTGCTGCTCGCGGCCTCGATCGTCGGGCTGGTCCTGGCCGGCGACGCGCTGCTGCAGCAGGAGCTCTACGACGCGGTCCTCGAGGCCTTCCCCGGCTCCACCGGCGAGAGCATCGTCGAGCAGCTGCGCGGCGCGGTCGGCTCGGCGGGGGTCACCGGCGTGATCGGCCTGGTCGGCTTCCTGCTCGCCGGGCTCCGGGCGATGGACAAGCTGCGGATCGGGATGGAGCAGATCTGGCGCGGCCGGGTCGACGAGCCGGACTTCTGGCGGGACAACCTCCAGGACCTGCTGGCGCTGCTGCTGCTCGGCGCCGTGGGGCTGCTCAGCCTGGGGCTCACCGGGATCTCGACGCGGGCCACCACCCTGACGCTGGAGGCGCTGGGACTCGACGACGTCAGCGGCGCCTCGCTGCTCACCACGCTGCTGGGCCTGCTGCTCGCCCTGGTCACCGACGTCGTGGTCTTCCTGTGGCTGCTGCGGGTCGTGCCGTCGGTCGGGCACCGGTTCCGGGACCTGCTGCCCGGGGCGCTGTTCGGCGCGGCCGGCTTCGAGGTGCTCAAGTGGCTCGGCGCCTACTACCTGTCGCTGATCGACGGCAGCGTCACCGCCTCGGCCCTCGGCGGCGCCGTCGGGATCCTGGTGTGGATCAACCTGGTGTTCCGCTTCGCCTTCTTCACCGCCGCGTGGACGGCGACGCTGCGCCGGTTCAGCGCGGCTCCTGCGGCCGCCCCGGCCGGCTGACCGCGCGGCGCCGGCCGGCGACGGTGGCCAGGACGACGCCGGCCGCCGCGACCGCCAGGAGCACCCCCAGCACCGGCCGGGCGTCCCCGCCGACGTCCGCGCCGGGCGCGGGCCGGTCGCCGGTGGCGGTGGGCACTCCGGACGGGGCCCCCGACGTGGCGCCGGCCGACGCCGGGGGTGCGGTGGCGGCGGCCGCGGTCACCTCGGCGCCCGAGTCGACCAGCCGGCCGACGCCCGGCGTCCCCGGCGGGGTGGCGAACCCCCAGTCCAGCAGCAGCCGCGCCTGGTCGGCGGCGCGCACGGGCACGTTCTCCGCCGCCATCACGCTGACGACCAGGCGGCGGCCGTCGCGCTCGGCGGCGCCCACGAACGTGTGCCGGGCGGCGTCGGTGAAGCCGGTCTTGCCGCCCAGGTCGCCCGGGTAGCCGCCCAGCAGGGGGTCCTGGTTCTGGATCTGGTAGCCGGGGGAGCGGCCCTCCACCGCCGGCATCTGCGCCGTCGGCGTGACCAGCACCGCCGCCGTCACCGGGTCGGCGACCAGCCGGCGGAACACCAGCGCCAGGTCGTAGGGGGAGGAGGACTGCCCGGCGACGTCCAGCCCCGACGGCGTGCCCGCGACCGTGTCGAAGGCGCCGATCGCCTCGGCCGTCGCGTTCATCGCCGCGAGCGTCGCCTCGACCCCGCCGGCGGCCCGGGCCAGGGCGTTGGCCGCGTCGTTGCCCGACTGCAGCACCATCGCGAGGAACAGCAGCGACACCGGGTACCGGCCGCCGGCCACCAGCCCCACCCGGCTGCCCTCGACCTGCTCGTCCTCCGGCGTCCCCTCGACCACCTGTGCGGGGTCCAGCACCGGGGCCAGGGTGAGCAGGGTCAGGGTCTTGAGCGTGCTCGCCGGGTAGTAGCGGCCGTGCGGGTCCCGCGCCGCCAGCACGTCCCCGGTGAGCGCGTCGGCGACCAGCCAGCCGGCGGCGGTGACGCCCTCGGGCAGCGGGGGCGTGCCCGCGGCGGCGACGACGCCCCGGGTGCCCAGCCGCTTCCCGCCGACCGTGCTGCCGTCGGGGGCGCTGCCCTGCGGCGGCAGCCCCGGGTACGGCGCGGTGGGCGACGGTGCCGTGGGGTCCACGGTCGGCCGCGCCGGGTCGGCCAGCGCGGGACCCGCGCCCGGCAGCAGCAGGACCGCCGCCGTCGCCGCGACGGCCAGCCGCCGCCGTGCGCTGCCCCCCACGAGCGCCGACGCTAGCCCCGCCCGGGGCCTCGTGCGGGTGACGAAGAGCCCGACCGGGGGACCGGTTGGCAACGATCGCGTCTCTATCCGGCTCCCGGCTGGTCGCGCGGGCGGCGTGCGTGTCTAGCGTTCGGCGTCGCCGTCGGCGGCCGACCCGGCACACAGCGGGCGAGCAGCCTCGACGACCGAGCCCACCGGGCCGTCCCCGGCGACACCGGCCGGCCCCCAAGAGGAGGAGATGCGTCGTGCGCGGAGCGCGGATGAGGAAGGGCGGCCTGCGGGCCGGCGCCCTGCTGCTGGCCGGCAGCCTGGCACTGGCCGGGTGCGCCAGTGACGACAACGACAGCGACAGCAGTGGCAGCAGCGGCGGTGGCGGCGGCGACGAGCTGAAGATCGGCCTGGCCTACGACGCCGTCGGCCGCGGCGACCGGTCGTTCAACGACTCGGCCTACGCCGGCGCCCAGGCCGCCATCGAGGACAACGGTGGCGACGTCCAGGAGTTCACCCCGAACGAGGACGGCTCCGACCGCGCCGAGGGCCTGGCCAACCTGGCCGAGCAGGGCTACGACCCGGTCATCGCGGTGGGCTTCGCCTACGGCTCGACCATCGGCGAGGTGGCCGCGGACTTCCCCGACACCACCTTCGCGATCGTCGACTCCTCGGCCGCCGAGCTCGGCGCCGACAACGTCACCGGCCTGCTCTTCGCCGAGGAGCAGGGGTCCTTCCTCGCCGGCGTCGCCGCCGCGCTGAAGTCGCCCAACAACCACGTCGGCTTCGTCGGTGGCGTCGAGAGCCCGCTGATCCAGAAGTTCCAGGCCGGCTTCACCGCCGGGGCGCAGGCGGTCAACCCGGCCATCCGGGTCGACGTGCAGTACATCAGCCCGGCGGGTGACTTCTCCGGCTTCAACGCCCCCGACCGGGCCGAGGACATCGCCGACGTCATGTACGGCGACGGCGCGGACGTGATCTTCCACGCGGCCGGCGGGTCGGGCACCGGCGTCTTCGCCGCGGCGGTCACCGCCGGCAAGCTCGCCATCGGCGTCGACTCCGACCAGTACAACACCGTCGACGACGAGGCCCAGAAGGCCGTGATCCTGACCTCGATGCTGAAGCGGGTCGACCTCGCGGTCCAGTCGTTCATCGGCGACTTCGCCGAGGGCTCCGTCGAGGGCGGCACGGACATCGTCAACGACCTGTCCACGGAGGGCATCGCCCTGTCCACCAGCGGTGGCCAGATCGACGACATCCAGCCGCAGATCGAGGACTACACCCAGCGCATCATCGCCGGCGAGATCCAGGTCCCGACGACCCCCTGACCGCCCGCGGCAGCGAGGCACCACCACGGCCGGGGGGGGGGGGGGGGGGCGGGGGGGGGGGGGGGGGGCGGGGGGGGGGGGGGGGGGGGGGGGGGGTGGGGGCGCGGGGGGGGGTGTTATTGGTTGGGGGGGGGGGGTTGGCGGCGGGCGCCG
>NZ_JBJGZP010000004.1:0-206751 GCF_054050555.1 Blastococcus sp. SYSU D00695
CGTGAACGCGCGCCGGCCCGGCCCGCCGCGCGGGCGCGCCCGCCGCCCCCCCGGCCCCCCCCCCCCGCCCCCGCCCCCCCCCCCCCCCGGGACCGGCGGGCCCCCGGTCAGACCAGCAGCTGGGCCGCCGCGAGCTCGCGGTAGAGCGGGCTGGCGTCCAGCAGCTCGTCGTGGGTGCCGGCGGCGACGACCCGCCCGCCGTCGAGGACGACGATCCGGTCGCTGTCGAGCACGGTCGACAGGCGGTGCGCGACGACCAGCAGCGCGCGGTCGGCGGCGGCCGCGGCGAGCGTGCCCCGCAGCAGCTCCTCGTTGCGGGCGTCGAGGCTGGCGGTGGGCTCGTCCAGCAGCAGCAGCGCCGGGCGGGCCAGCAGCGACCGGGCGATGGCCAGCCGCTGGCGTTCCCCGCCGGACAGCAGCACGCCGTCGTCGCCGACCGGCACGTCCAGGCCCCGGGGGGAGCGCTGCACCACGCCGGTGAGGCCGACGTCGGCGAGCACCGCCCACAGCTCCGGCTCGGTCGCGGCGGGCGCGGCCAGCAGCAGGTTCTCGCGCAGGGTGCCGGCCAGCACCGGCGCCTCCTGCTCGACGTAGCCCAGCCGGGCGCGCAGCGCGGCGCGCGGCAGGTCCCGGACGTCCGTGCCGGCCCACCGGATCGCCCCGCCGCTCAGCGGGTAGAAGCCCTCGACGAGCGCCAGCACCGTGGACTTGCCCGCCCCCGACGGACCGACCAGCGCCACCCGGGCGCCGGCCGGCACGCTGAGGGAGACCCGGTCGAGCACCGGCGTCCCGTCGGGATAGGCGAACGAGACCTCGTCCAGCTCCAGCAGCGGCGTCGTCGGCTCCGCCGGCGCCCGGGGGACCGCGACCACCGCGCCGCCCCGCTCGGCGCGGCCGTCGTCCTCCGGGTCGAGCGCCAGCACCTCCTGGATGCGGGCGAGGGCCCCGAGCCCGGTCTGCAGCTGCGTGTAGGCGGAGATGGCCTGCCCCAGCGGCATGACCAGCAGGAACAGGTAGAGCACGAACGCCACGAGGTCGCCGACGGCGATGGAGCCGGAGGCGACGCGGTACCCGCCGAGGCCCAGCACCGCGAGGAAGGCGCCCTGGACGGCGACCGAGGCGGCCGGCTCGACCATCGCCTGCAGCCGCGCGACCGCGACGCCGGCCCGGTAGGCGCGGGTGGCGCTGGCGTCGACCACCGCCACCTCGCGGGCGGTCGCGCCGCTGGCCCGGATGGTCCGCACCGCCGACAGCGCCCGCTCGACGGCGGCGCTCATGGCGCCGACCTCCTCCTGCGCCTGGCGGGAGAGCCGGCGGACCCGGCGGCTGGAGGCCACCACGACCGCGAGGCCGATCGACACCGCGACCACCGTGACCAGCAGCAGCCAGACGTCGACCACGGCCATGGCGACCAGCGCCCCGACGCCCACCACCGCCGAGCCGGCGACCTCGACGATGCCGGAGGTGACCGTGGCCCGCAGCAGCGTCGTGTCGGCGCCGACCCGCGACATGAGGTCGCCGGTGCGGCGCCGGTCGTACTCGGCGACCGGCAGCCGCAGCAGCCGGTCGGCCAGGGTCCGGCGGGTGGTGAGGACGACGCCCTCCGCGGCGCGCTGCAGCACGAAGGACTGCACCGCGCCGAGCACCGCCGCGCCCACCAGGACCAGCACGAGCGCGCCGACCACCGGCAGCAGCGCCTCGCCGGCGCCGACCGCCGAGATCACCCGGTTGACCAGCGCCGGCTGCGCCAGCGACGCGGCCGCGCCGAGCAGCGACAGCACCGCGGCCAGCGCGAGCGCGCGCCGGTGCGGCCCCAGCAGCGGCAGCAACTGGCGCAGCCCCACCCGCGGACCCGCACCGGGGAGACCGGTCGCGGTCTCCGCCGGACCGGCCCCCGACGCGGCCGCCCGCTCCGACGCCGCGGTCTCCCGACCCACGGGCGCCTAGCTCGCGACGGCGAGCGCGCCGACGACCGCGGCCAGCAGCCGGGCGTGGTGCTCGATCAGCTCGGGGCGGTGCCCGTCGGGCCGGATCGCGGCGACGTAGCCGCCGGACAGGCCGCCGGCGCCGGCCGACCAGAACTCGTCGCCGTCGTCGCTGTTCAGCAGCAGGCCCCGGACCGTCGCGTCCTCGACGAGCCGGCGCACGACCGGGGTGTCCTCGCTGCTCAGCAGCACCCAGCGGTCGTCGAACTCGGCGTCCCCGCTGGGGACCGGCTGCAGCCCGCCGGTGCGGTGCTTCCAGAACCGGGTCGGCGACAGCCGCAGCGGGGGCAGCGTGGCCAGCACCGGCGCGGCGGTGATCGCGTACTCGGGGACCAGGCGGCGCCGGTCGGCGTAGACGACGTCGAAGGCCACCAGGTCCAGCGGGCCGTAGCGGCCGCGCATCACGCCGGCCGGGCGGTGGTCGCGGGTGAGCCGCGTCGGCGCGGTGGACAGCAGCAGCGCCAGGGCGGCGTCGGCCGGGCCGGTGCCGTCGGAGATCTCCCAGCCGTGCTGCAGGGCCCAGCCCTGGGCGCCGACCGTGTCGCCCTGGTAGGCGAACACCTTCTCGACCTCGCCCGGCTGCCGCGGCCCGCGCGGGCCGAAGAGCCCGCCGCCGCGCGCCGGCTGCTGCTGCTGCTGCTGCTGCTGCTGCTGAGCCTGGCCGGCGGCGCCGTCCGACCACGGCTCGTAGCCGCCGTCCTGCCGGGCGGGGGCCGGGGCGGCCGGCGGCAGGTCCCAGCCCGGCGGGCGCCAGCCGGGGTCGGCGGCGGGGCGGTCGGTGGCGGGGCGGTCGGTGCCGCCGGGCGGGGTGTCCCCGGTCCCGCCCGGCGCCGGCCCGTCGTGGGGGGTCCCGTCCCGCGGGGCGCCACCCTGCGGGTCACCGCCCAGGTGGGCGGGCTCCTGCCAGCCGCTGCCGTCGCGCTCGTCGAAGCGGTCGCGGTCCTGCGGGCCGCTCACCGGGGGTCCCTCGTCGTCTCGCCCGTCATCTCGCCGTCCTCCCGCCCGCCCCCTCCGGGGGCCGGCCTATCCGTACGTGTCGCGCGGGCCCCGCCCGCGGACCGACCGCGGGCCCTTCTTCCAGCTGGGGGCCGTCGGTCCGACAACGCGCAAGCGGCTCACGACGTCCCCGCCCACCCCGGCGCGCAGCTTCCCGAGGATCGTCGGGGCCAGCAGGCGCAGCTGCGTGGCCCACGCGGTGGACTCCGCGACGACCAGCAGCTCGCCCTCGGTCAGCGACTGGGGCCGGCAGTGCGCGGCGATGTCGGCGCCGACCAGGGCGTCCCACCGGCCGAACACCGTGCCGACGCGGGTGTGCGCCGTCCAGTCCTGGTCGCTGACCAGCGAGTCGACCAGCCGGCCCAGCGGCTGCGGGTCGTCGGCGCTCGGCCCGGCCGCCGTCCAGCGGCGCCGCGGGCCGGCGATGCGCCGGCGGGTGGGCTGGGGCCGGGCGGCCGCCGCCGCGCGCGCGGCCTCCAGCGCCGCGCGGGCGACGTCGCTGGGCCGGCCGGGCCGCTCCTCGGTCACGGGACCCCCTCCGGGCTGACCTCGCTGTGGTCGACGACGAACGCCGCGCCCCCGGCGACCTGCACGCGCGTGCCCCGCAGCTCGGGGGGCACGTCGTCCAGCACGGCCGCGGTGATGAGCGTCTGCTCGGCCGAGCGCGCCACCGCCGCCAGCGCCGCCCGCCGGTCGGTGTCCAGGGTCGCGAAGACGTCGTCCAGCACCAGGATCGGCTCCTCGCCGTCGGCCCGGAAGAGGGCCAGGCAGCCCAGCTTCAGCGCCAGCGCCAGCGACCAGGACTCGCCGTGGCTGGCGAAGCCCTTGGCCGGGACCGGGCCCAGCGCGATGACCAGGTCGTCGCGGTGCGGGCCGACCAGCGTCATGCCGCGGTCGACCTCGTCCTGCCGGCGCTCGGCGACCCGCTCGCGCAGGGCGTTGGCCAGCTCGGCGACGTCGGGCAGCGGCCCCCCGGCGGTCATCGGGGTGCCGTCGCCGGCCAGCGGGACGGTGCTCGTGTAGCCGAGCCCGGCGACCGGGGCGTCGGGCCCGGCGACCCGCGCGTGCGCGGCGGCGACGTGCGGCACGAGGTCGGCGACCAGCCGCAGCCGCGCGGCCAGCAGCTGGCTGCCGAGGTCGACCAGGTGCCCGTCCCAGACGTCGAGCGTGGCCAGGGCCCCGCCGCGGGCCAGCCGCGCGGTCTTGAGCAGCGCGTTGCGCTGCTTGAGCACCCGCTCGTAGTCGCTGCGCACCCCGGCCAGCCGCGGGGTGCGGCTGACCAGCAGGTCGTCGAGGAACCGCCGGCGGTCCGAGGGGTCGCCGCGGACCAGCACGAGGTCCTCCGGGGCGAACAGGACGGTCTTCACCAGGCCCAGCAGCTCGCGCGGGCGCGGCAGCGGCGCCCGGTTGACCCGCACCCGGTTGGCGCGGCCGGGGTTCACCTCGATCTCTACGAGCAGCTCGCGGTCGTCGCGGCGCAGCGCCGCCCGGACCACGGCCTGCTCGGCGCCGTGCCGCACCAGCGGCGCGTCGGAGCTGACCCGGTGGCTGCTCATGCTCGCCAGGTAGCCCACCGCCTCGACGAGGTTGGTCTTGCCCTCCCCGTTGCGGCCGACGAACACGGTCGGCCCGGGACCGAGTGCGAGGTCGACCCGCTCCCAGTTGCGGAACGACCCGAGCTGCAGGTGCCGGACGTACATCAGGCCTCGGTGCGGGCGCTGGGACGGCCCCCCTGCAGGGCCCCGCCGCGAGCCTGCGAGTGGTGGGGGTGGTGACGCGCTGGAACGGCCTCGGTGTAGGGGCCCGCGCCGAGCGCCAGCGAGGCGTGGGGGGCACCGAGGTCCTTCTTCATGCGGGGCGCTCGGCCTCCTGCTCGCGCACCGCCTGCACCGCGTGGCCGCCGAACTGGTTGCGCAGCGCCGCGACGGCCTTCATCGTCGGCGAGTCCTCCTGGCGGGAGGAGAAGCGGGCGAACAGCGACGCGGCGATCGTCGGCATGGGGACGGCGTTCTCGATCGCCTGCTCGACGGTCCAGCGGCCCTCGCCGGAGTCCTCGGCGTAGCCACGGATGCGGTCCAGGCGCGGGTCCTCGTCGAGCGCGCGGACCAGCAGATCCAGCAGCCACGAGCGGATGACGGTGCCCTGGGTCCAGGACTTGATGACGCCGGGCACGTCCTCGACCAGGTCGACGGCCTCGAGCAGCTCGTAGCCCTCGCCGTAGGCCTGCATCAGCGCGTACTCGATGCCGTTGTGCACCATCTTCGAGAAGTGGCCCGCGCCCACCGGCCCGGCGTGCACGAACCCGGCGCCGGCCTCGCCCGCGGTCTCCTCCTCGGTGGTCCGCGGCGGCTTGAGCGCGTCGAAGACCGGCTGGACCTTGGCGACGTCCTCCTTCGTGCCACCGACCATCAGCGCGTAGCCGTTCTCCAGGCCCCACACCCCGCCCGAGACGCCGGCGTCGACGTAGCCGATGCCCTTCTCGCGGCACATGACGTCGTGCACCTGGTCGTCGGTGTACTTGGAGTTGCCGCCGTCGACGATCACGTCACCGGGCTCGAGCAGGCCGGCGAGCTCCTTCACCGTGGCGCGGGTCGGCTCCCCGGACGGCACCATGACCCAGACGACGCGGGGCGCCTGCAGCGCACCGACCAGCCCCTCGAGGCTGTCGACGTCGCGCTTGCCCGGCGAGTGGTCGTAGCCGACGACCTCGTGACCGGCCCGGCGGATGCGCTCCGCCATGTTGCCGCCCATCTTGCCCAGTCCCACCAGTCCCAGCTGCACGACCGCAGTCCTCTCTGTCGTCCATCGCCCGACGTCCCCCGGAGCTCCCGCGACGGTGCGGCGCCCGCACGTGCCGTGCCCGGGGAGAGGTCCCCGGACACCTCACCACACGGCCGGTCCACCGGCCGGCGTCCTGGTCCTCCGGGGCACCGGCCTGCGGGCGGACTCAGCCGGGGAGCCGCACCGGCATGATCAGGTACCGGTAGTCGGGCCCGTGCTCGACCGGCTTCCCCTGGCCCTCCTCGTCGGCGGCCGGCTCGGGGACCCCGGAGAGGACGGCCGGCTTGAGCGGGCTGGTGAAGTCCATGCGGGCGCGCGGGGTGTGCACCGCGGCCAGGCCGTCGAGCAGGAACGACGGGTTGAAGCCGATGGTGAGCGGGTCGCCGTCGAACTCGACGTCGCAGCGCTCCTCCGCCTGCCCCTCGTCGTCGGTGCCGCCGGCCCGCAGGGTGACCTGCCCGGACGTGAACTCGCAGCGCAGCGGCGTGCCGCGCTCGGCGACCAGGGCGACGCGCTTGGCGGCGTCGGTGAACAGCCCGACCGGCAGCGTCGCGTGCGCGAGGGACTCCGCCGGCATGATCGCGCGGTACTTGACGAACTCGGCGTCCAGCAGCCGGGTGGTGGTCTGCCGGTCCTTGCCCGACAGGCCGAGGATCCCCTCGCCGGCGCCGCTGGAGGACAGCGACAGCGTGATCTCCGGGCCGCTGGTCAGCGTCTTGGCGGCGTCGGCCAGCGTGCGCGCGGGCACCAGCACCGCGGCGGACAGGCCCGGGGTCTCCGGCCGCCAGGCGAACTCCCGCACGGCCAGGCGGTACCGGTCGGTCGCGGCGAGGGTCACGCGGTCGTCGTCGATCTCCAGCCGGACACCGGTCAGCATCGGCAGCGTGTCGTCCCGGCCGGCGGCCACGGCCACCTGCCCGACGGCCTCGGCGAAGACGTCGCTCTCCACGACGCCGGCGGCCGAGGGCATCGACGGCAGCGACGGGTAGTCCTCGACCGGCAGCGTCGGCAGGCTGAAGCGGGCGTTGCCGCAGGTGATCGCCAGCCGCGGGCCCTCGACGCGGATGTCCACCGGGTGCGGCGGCAGCGCGCGGGTGATCTCGGCCAGCAGCCGGCCGGGCACGAGCACGCGACCGCCCTCGCTGGCCTGCACGTCGACCTCGGCGCGGGCGGAGACCTCGTAGTCGAAGCCCGACACCGACAGCTGACTGCCGTCCACCTCCAGCAGGATCCCGGCGAGCACCGGCACCGACGGACGCGGCGGCAGGCTGCGCGCCGTCCACGCGACGGCATCGGAGAGGACCTCTCGCGCCACCCGGAACTCCATGACCCTGATCCACCCCTGCTCGTCGTCCACTGCGGTGCCACCGCGCGTGCTCGGCGGTGGCCGGACTGCGGTGCGGTCCCCCATCGTGCCGTGCGCACCGGGCTGGGGGGAAACCGCTGTCCCGCGAACGGGGTCCGACGGGGAACTGTCGGACCCTCCTGTTCTGCTGCTCGGTGCGGCCCGCGAGGCCCTGCCAGCGGGCCGTCCCCACCCAGAGTGTGGTTCGAGAACTCCTCGGAATAACTCCCTCATCCTCGTCATCACTGGTGTGGAAGCTGGGGATCGAGGTCGTCCGCGCAGGTCAGCGCCCGAGTCGACATGTGGGTGCGCTGTGCGTGGTGACCGCGTCTCCCGTGTCGACACGTGGACAACCGCCCGGTTGTCAACCGGTCCCCCCGTTCGTCCACGACCTGTCCCACCCCGTGCCCACGGTCCGTCCCCAGGCGGTCCCCACGACGGCCGGCGTGACGTGGCGGACACCCGTCGGACAGGTTGCGGGCGGATGACGAAGGCGCTGGTCAACAGGCTTATCCACCCCGGTGGACAGCGGGGACGACGGCGAGGGTCCGCGTCCCCCACCCGGGTGTACGCACACCGCCCCGGACCGGGATTCCCCAACCTGTGCACATCCCTGGGGACAACTGATCGACGTGTCGACCGAGGTCACCGCCTCGCGGGCGCCGATGACCGTCTTCCCGGCGGTCGATGACCACACAGGCCGGTCCCCATCCTGTGGACGGAGTCGTGCCGTCGGCGTCGTCGTGTTCTCGGCGTCCCGGGGCCAGCGGGGGCCGCCGTCCCGTCGCCGCCGTCCCGCCATCCCTGCCCCCCTGGGTGATGTGCACCTGGGGCGCGTTCCGGGGCGGGAACGCGCCACGACCGCACATCACCCGGCCAGCGGCGGGCGGAGGATCGGTGGGCAGCTCGTCGCCGGCGCTGCGGGCAGCGACGCGGCCCGCGCCCGAGGCCGCGCGGGGCGATGTGCACCTAGGGCGCGTTCTGGGGGCGGGAACGCGCCCCAACCGCACATCACCCGGTCAGAAAGCGCGCGCAGCGGGCACGGCAGGGAGCGCCCCCCGGGTCAGCGGGGCGCGTGGGCGGGCCGGCTCAGCTGCGGGCGCGGCTCTTGATGCGGGCGGTCAGCTCGGTGACCTGCGTGTACGTCGCCCGCCGCTCGCTCATCAGGTTGGTGATCTTCTTGACCGCGTGCATGACCGTGGTGTGGTCCTTGCCGCCGAAGGAGGCCCCGATCCGCGGCAGGGACAGCTCGGTCAGCTCGCGGCACAGGTACATCGCGATCTGGCGGGCGTTGACCAGGGTGCGGCTGCGGTTGGCGCCCTGCAGCTCCTCCATCGTCACGGAGAAGTACTCGGCGGTGGCGGCCATGATGATCGCCGCGGTGATCTGCGGGCCCTGCTCGTCGCTGATCAGGTCCTTAAGCACCAGCTCGGCCAGCGGGAGGTCGACCTGCTGCTTGTTGAGGCTGGCGAACGCGGTCACCCGGATCAGCGCGCCCTCGAGCTCGCGGATGTTGGTCTGCACCTTGCTGGCGATGAACTCCAGCACCTGGTCGGGCGCCTGCAGCCGCTCGCCGTGCGCCTTCTTCCGCAGGATCGCGATGCGGGTCTCCAGGTCCGGCGCCTGGACGTCGGTGATGAGACCCCACTCGAAGCGGGTCCGCAGCCGGTCCTCCAGCGTCGTCAGCTTCTTCGGCGCCCGGTCGGAGGTGATGACGATCTGCTTGCTGGCGTTGTGCAGCGTGTTGAAGGTGTGGAAGAACTCCTCCTGCGTCCGCTCGGCCCGCTCCAGGAACTGGATGTCGTCGATCAGCAGGAAGTCGATGTCGCGGAAGCGCCGGCGGAACTCCTCGGCCCGCCCGGAGTGCACCAGGTTGATGAACTCGTTGGTGAACTCCTCGGTGCTCACGTACCGGACCCGGACGTTGGGGAACATCCGCGCCGCGTAGTGGCCGATCGCGTGCAGCAGGTGGGTCTTGCCCAGGCCGGAGTCCCCGTAGATGAACAGCGGGTTGTAGGCGCGGGCCGGCGCCTCGGCCACCGCGACGGCCGCGGCGTGGGCGAACCGGTTGCTGTTGCCGATGACGAAACTGTCGAAGACGTACTTGGGGTTCAGCCCCGGGTCCGATCCCCCGCTGCGCCGGTCACCACCGAACAGCGCCACGGTCTCGCCGCCCCCGCGGGCCGCCCGGCGGCCACGGCCGCCCTCGTCCTCGCCCGCCTCGGCCGGGGCGTCGGCGGGCTCGTCGAACTCGAACGGGAGGACGCCGGCCTCGTCGCCGCCGCCCCAGTCACGCTCGGCCGCGCGGCGGCGGCGGGGAGGAGGCGGACCGGCCGGGACCTCGGGAGCCGGGGGCGCCGGGTCGCGTTCCCAGGCCGGGGCCGGTGCATCGTCGCGCTCCCAGGCCGGCGGCGCGTCGGCACGGACGCCGAACGCGCTGCGCCCGTCGTCGGCCCGGTCCCGGGTCTCGCGGTCCTCCTCCAGGCGGGAGGCCTCGGCGGCCGACCACGGACGGCGGACCGGCACCTCCTCGGTCTCCGGCTCCCGCGCCGGCTCGGCCGGGGCGTCCTCCAGCTGGACGGCGACGCGGATGTCGCGGCCGAGCTGCTCGGAGAGGGCCTCGGCGAGGACCCGGCGCATCCGGGACTCGAGCACCGCCTGCGTGAACCCGTTCGGCGCGGCCAGCACCATCGTGTCCTCGAACAGCCCCAGCGGGCGGGTGAGGTTCAGCATCGCGTTCTGCTGGGGGGAGAGGCTGGCGGCCAGCCGCTCGCGGATCTGGTCCCAGACCGTGGCCAGGTCCACCGTGGCATCGGCCATGGTCCGTGTCCTCCTCCAGCATCGTGTCCGGCAGTCGCCGCCGCGGGCCCGCGGTCGGGTCCTCCCCCACGCCCGGGCGAGGTCCCTCCGGGTGCGGGGGGACCCGCGCGTGTGGACATCCGGACACAACGGTTCCACACCGGTGTCCACAGGCTGTGCACGACCGGCAGCGGACGGCGACCGGACCCGCGGCTGCGGGGCGGACGACAGACGTTCTCGCTGGTCAGAGGCTGGACGAGGGTCGGGCGAACGGGTGCGGCGATCGGCGGGCCGGTCGATCGGCCCGCGCAGCCGGACCGGTGGGACCGGGCCGGAGCGACGGCGACGCTAACAGCCCCGTCCACAGGCGGGCAACGACGGGAGGGGAGGGAACCGGCGCGTCGCCTGGCGTGTCGTGCACCGTGCGGCGGCGCGTCGTCGCCCGGCACGACGAGCCGAGGGTCACCATGGTGAGTCGGGGTCCGACCGGCCCCCCGGCCGGTCGCCGTCCTCGGCTATGCTGGTCGGAGTCCGTGGCACGTCCGCGGCATCTCGTCGCGCGCTCGTGCGGCAGGTGCACCGTGGGCCACCGCGGTCGACCAGCTTCCGGGGTCATCCGGGGCGGCAGCCGCCGCACCGGGGCTGGCCCCGCGCGTGCCCGCCCGCCGGCGGGTGTGCACCGTCGATGTCGTGTAGTGGGAGTACTCCGTGAGCAAGCGCACCTTCCAGCCGAACAACCGCCGTCGGTCCAAGACCCACGGCTTCCGGCTGCGTATGCGCACCCGCGCGGGCCGGGCGATCATCGCCGGCCGTCGGCGCAAGGGTCGCGAGAAGCTCTCCGCCTGACGTGCTGCCCGCGCAGGCCCGCCTGCGCCGGCGTCCGGAGTTCACCGCGGTCGTCCGGTCCGGCCGGCGCGCCGGGAGGCCGACCATGGTGCTCCACCTCCTCCCCGAACGCCCGGGGCCCAGGTCCGAGGGGACCGGGCCGCGGGCGGGCTTCGTCGTGGGCAGGGCGGTCGGCAGCTCGGTGGTCCGCCACCGGGTGACGCGGCGGCTGCGCGCGGTGGTCCGCGCGGAGCTGTCCCGGTTGCCCGACGAGGCCGACCTCGTGGTGCGCGCGCGGCCGGAGGCGGCCGAGGCCACCTCCGAGCGGCTGCGCGCCGACCTGGTCGCGGGCCTGGACCGGGTCCTCGGCGCGCGGGTGCGCCCCCGGTGACCGCCCCCCGGCGCGGCGTCGTCGCCCGCGGCCTGCTGGCCGCGGTCGGCTTCTACTCCCGGGCGATCAGCCCGGCGTTGCCGCCGCGCTGCCGCTTCGCCCCGACGTGCAGCGCCTACGCCGCCGAGGCGATCGCCGTGCACGGCGCGGGGCGGGGGACCTGGCTGGCACTGCGGCGCCTGCTCAAGTGCGCGCCGTGGCACCCGGGCGGCCACGACCCGGTGCCCCCGCGACGCGGTGCGACCCCGCCCGGCGGCGCTGCCGCCGCGGCCGACGGGCCGGCACCGCACCACCCGGCGACCCGGGGCCCGGCGGTCCACGCGGCCCCGGACCCGGACCGGCACGAATCGACGTCCTCGCCGGCTCCCCGCCGGTCAGCGCAGCAGGAGGCTCGCGTTGCTTGACTGGCTGTACACCGCCATCGCGTGGGTGATGAAGCAGTGGCACGCACTGTTCTCCACCTTCCTGGACCCGGCCGCCGGCATCACGTGGGCGCTGTCGATCGTGATGCTCGTCGTCACGATCCGGCTGCTGCTGTTCCGCCTGTTCATCAAGCAGGTGAAGAGCCAGCGGGCGATGCAGGAGATCCAGCCGGAGATCCAGAAGCTGCGCAAGCAGTACGGCTCGGACCGGCAGGGCTTCAGCGAGGCCATGATGAAGCTCCAGAAGGAGCGCGGGGTCAACCCGCTGGCCGGCTGCCTGCCGATCCTCCCGCAGATCCCGGTCTTCATCGCGCTGCTGCACGTCCTGCGCCGCCTGAAGCCGGGCGCCGAAGGCCTCTACTCCTGGTCCAACGAGCTCACCGACCAGGCCGCCAAGGCCAAGCTGTTCGGGGCGCCGATCTCCGCCTCGTTCAACATGTCGGGGACCAAGGAGTCGGAGATCCTCGAGCTGGTCGGGGGCAGCTACACCCCGATCCGCATCGTCACGATGACGCTGATGGTGGTCATGTGCGCCACCACCTTCTTCACGCAGAAGCAGATCATGCGGCGCTCCGGCCCGGTCGAGGGCCAGGCCGCGATGGTCCAGAAGCTGATGCTCTACGGCATGCCGATCAGCCTGTTCATCACGGGCTTCTTCTTCCCGATCGGCGTCCTGCTGTACTGGCTCGTCAACAACCTGTGGACGCTGGGCCAGCAGTTCTACATCCTGCGCAAGCTGCCCCCGCCGAACTCGCCCGCCGCGCTGGCGAAGAAGGCCGCCGAGAAGCCGGCCGTCGACCCGAAGGCGCTGGCGCCCAGGCCCGGTGCCAAGCCGGTGCGCGGCAAGGGCGGCCGCCCCGTCCCGACCGCCGGACCGGCGGCCCCGGCCGGTCAGCCGGCAGCCGACGGGACGGCGCCGCCGGCGTCGGCGAACGGCGGAGGCAGCAGCACCGGCGGCACGACCGGCGGCGGGGCCTCCGGTCCCGCGGCCGCAAGCGGAGCCAGCCCGGCGAACCGCGGCAAGCGCAAGCGCCGCTGACGGCGGGCGCCACGCCGCCGCACCCAGCAGACCACCGGGCCCGCCCCGGCCGCCGCACCCACACGAGGAGACCCTCATGAGCGCTCCGCACCCCTCGGCCACGGACGCCGCCCGCTCCGACGCCGACCTGCCCGACACCGAGCTGCCCGACGGCGGCGACCAGGACGCCGACGCGGTGGTCGAGGACGCCGTCGTCGAGGACGCCCCCGCCGGTGGCAAGGCCACCACGGGCGCCACCTCCGGGGGCGGTGACGACCTGCTCGTCCGCGAGGGCGACGTCGCCGGCGACTACCTGGAGCGGCTGCTCGACATCCTCGACGTCGACGGGGACATCGACCTCGACGTCGAGGGGGACCGCGCGTCGGTGGCCATCGTCGGTGGCCAGCTCGACGACCTGATCGGCGCCGACGGGGCCGTCCTCGAGGCGCTGCAGGAGCTGACCCGCCTGGCCGTGGCCCAGTCGACGGGCGTGCGCAGCCGGCTGATGCTCGACGTCGGCGGGTACCGCGCGAAGCGCCGCGCCGACCTGACCAGCCTGGCCGCGGACACGGCCGCCCGCGTGGCGCAGAGCCGCCAGCCCGAGCGCATGTCGCCGATGAACCCCTTCGAGCGCAAGGTCGTGCACGACGTGGTGGCCGGCGTCGCGGGCGTGCACAGCGAGTCGGAGGGCGAGGAGCCCAACCGCCGGGTCGTGGTCCTGCCCGACCGGTGAGCGAGCTGCCGGAGGCCGCCGGGGCGGCCACTCCAGCCCCGGGCGACACACCCGCCCCGGACGGCACGCCCCCGCCGGCGCCGGCGCTGGCGGCCGAGGTCTTCGGGGACGCGCTGCCGCGGGCGAGGGCCTACGTGGCCCGGCTGGCCGGCGACGGCGTGACCCGCGGGCTGATCGGCCCGCGGGAGGTGCCGCGGCTGTGGGAGCGGCACGTGCTCAACAGCGCGGCGGTCGCCCAGGCCGTCCCGGTGGGTGCCCGCGTGGTCGACGTCGGCAGCGGGGCCGGCCTGCCGGGCATCCCGCTCGGGCTCGCCCGGCCGGACGTCGCGCTGACCCTCGTGGAGCCCATGGCACGGCGGGTGGACTTCCTGACCGAGGCCGTCGCCGAGCTCGAGGCCGGCTGGCGGGTGGTCCGGGGCCGGGCGGAGGAGCGGTCGGTCGTCGCCGCCGTCGGCCCGGTCGACGTGGTCACCGCGCGGGCGGTCGCCCCCCTGCCCCGCCTGGTCGGGTGGTGCCGCGGGCTGCTCCGCCCGGGGGCGATGCTCGTCGCCCTGGTGGGTGCGCGGGCGCTGGAGGAGCTGCCCGGGATGCTCCCCGAGCTCGAGGCCGCGGGGATGCGGGACATCCACCCTCGGGCCGTCGGTGCGGAGTGGGGGGACGCTGCCACTACCGTGGTGGTGATGACGCGTGGACGCCGGTGACGCGTCCGCACCGGACACACCGTTCCACGTGGAACGCGCAGGGTGAGGACCCGCGTGTTCCACGTGGAACGCCACGCAGGAAGGACCCGTGATGAGTGACCCGGGCCAGCGGCTGCGGAGCAGCCTCGCCGCGGACAAGGCGGCGATGGCCCAGTTCTCCGCATCGGGCGAGGAGTTCGACAGCCCGATCGCCATGGAGGCCCTACGGGCCACCCGCGTCCTCCACGCGGCGAACCAGGAGCCCTTCCCCCGGCCCGGACGGATCCGGGTCATCACCATCGCCAACCAGAAGGGCGGCGTCGGGAAGACCACGTCCACGGTCAACCTCGGCGTGGCCCTGGCGTTGTACGGCCTGCGGGTCCTCGTCATCGACCTCGACCCGCAGGGCAACGCGAGCACCGCGCTGGGTGTCGACCACAACGTCGGCACGCCGTCGATCTACGACGCCCTCGTCGGGGACCGGGACCTCGCCGAGGTCGTGCACCCGACGTCGGCCAGCCCGAAGCTGCGCTGCGTCCCCGCGACGATCGACCTCGCCGGTGCGGAGATCGAACTGGTCTCCGTCGTCGCCCGCGAGTACCGGCTGCGCCGGGCGATCGAGGGCTACCTGCAGGCCATGCCCGAGGACGAGCGGCCGGACTACGTCCTGGTCGACTGCCCGCCGTCCCTGGGTCTGCTCACCCTCAACGCGCTCGTCGCCGGCGACGAGGTGCTCATCCCCATCCAGTGCGAGTACTACGCGCTGGAGGGCCTCGGGCAGCTGCTCAACAACATCGAGCTCGTCCGCGCGCACCTCAACCCGGGCATCTCCGTCCGCACGATCCTCCTGACGATGTACGACGCGCGCACCAAGCTCGCCGACCAGGTCGCCGACGAGGTCCGCAACCACTTCGGGGACCTCGTCCTCACCACCGTCATCCCCCGCAACGTGCGTGTCAGCGAGGCGCCCGGCTACGGGCAGTCGGTGCTGACCTACGACCCCGGGTCCCGGGGGTCCACCAGCTACGTGGACGCCGCGCGGGAGCTGGCGCACCGGGGCGTCGCCATGACCCCGCAAGTCGACGGGCGTCCCACCGGATCGCGCGCGACCTACCCGCCACCGCTCCCCCCGCGCGCCTTCCCCGACAGCGATGCGGCCACCGTCGACGTCGGCACCGCGCCGGCCCCGTCCTCCGAGGAGTCCACCCGATGAACAAGCGTGGCGGTCTGGGCCGGGGGCTCGCGGCGCTCATCCCCACGAGCGCACCGCCGGTGGAGCCGTCGCCGGCGCCCGCCGCCGACCACGCGGCGGTCGGCCCGGCCGTCGAGGTGCCGCCGGTGCAGCTGCTCCCCCAGGCCGCGCAGGTCGCCGACCACGTCGCCGAGACCGTCGCCCGGCAGGTGGAGGAGACCGTCGGGGTGCCGGGTGCGCAGCTGCGCGAGGTCGCCGTCGCCGACGTCGTCCCCAACCCCAAGCAGCCCCGGCAGGTGTTCGACGACGAGGCGCTGGAGGAGCTCACCTACTCCGTGCGCGAGTTCGGCCTGCTCCAGCCGATCGTCGTCCGCGAGCGCACCCTCGACGACGGCCGGACCGGCTACGAGCTCATCATGGGCGAGAGGCGGCTGCGCGCCGCCCGCGCCGCCGAGCTGGAGGCCGTGCCGGCCATCGTCCGGGACACCGAGGACGACGCGCTGCTGCGCGACGCCCTGCTGGAGAACATCCACCGCGTCCAGCTCAACCCGCTGGAGGAGGCGGCCGCCTACCAGCAGCTGCTGGAGGAGTTCGGCGCGACCCACGAGGAGCTGGCGCAGCGGATCGGGCGCAGCCGCTCGCAGGTCACCAACACCATCAGGCTGCTCAAGCTGCCGGTGAAGGTGCAGACGCGCGTGGCCGCCGGCGTCATCTCGGCGGGGCACGCCCGGGCGCTGCTGGGGCTGGCCGACCCGGAGGCCCAGGAGGCGCTGGCGACCCGGATCGTCGCCGAGGGCATGTCGGTGCGGGCCACCGAGGAGGCGGTCGCGCTGGCCGCCGCCGAGCAGCCCGCGGCCACCCGCCGGCCGCGGCGGATCGTGGCCCCCGGCGTCGAGGACCTCGCCGGCCGGCTGTCGGACGCCTTCGAGACCAAGGTGAAGATCCAGATCGGTCGCGCCAAGGGCCGGATCGTCGTCGAGTTCGGCTCGGTCGACGATCTGCAGCGGATCATCGGCCAGATGGCGCCCGACATCACCGGCCGCCGGACCGACGGCTGACCGGACGCACTTCCGTCACAACGTAAAGGGCCCCCGCTCCGACCGGAGCGGGGGCCCTCTGCGTCGGGCGTCAGGAGGCGGCGTGCGCCCGGCGGCTCAGCAGGGCGGCGAGCAGCTCGCCGAGGTCGTGTCCGGCCGCCTCGGCGGCCATGGGGAACATCGAGGTCTCGGTGAGCCCCGGGGAGACGTTCACCTCGAGGAAGTGCACCGCGCCGTCGGCGTCGACGATCGCGTCGGTCCGGGACAGGTCGGCCAGGCCCAGCTCCCGGTGCACGGTGACGGCCAGCTCCGCAGCCCGCTGCGCGACGTCGTCCGGGATGCGGGCCGGGGTGTGGTACTCGGTGAGGCCGGGCGTGTAGCGGGCGGTGTAGTCGAAGACCCCCGAGGCCGGTGCCAGCTCGACCGCGGGCAGCGCCTGCGGGCCGTCGCCGAGGTCGACGACGGAGATCGCGAGCTCGGTGCCCTCGACGAAGCGCTCCACCATCACGGTGTCGCCGTAGGCGAAGCAGCTGACCATCGCCGCGGGCAGGTCCTCCACCCGGGTCACCTTCTGCACGCCGAGCGACGAGCCTCCCGACGCGGGCTTGACCATCAGCGGCAGGCCGAGGCGGGCCACGATGAGGTCGAGGACGGCGCCGGCGCCCAGCTCGCGGAAGGTGCTGTGGGGCAGCGCGACCCAGTCCGGCGTCGTCGCCCCCGCCCCGCGCACCACGGACTTGGCCGCCGGCTTGTCCCACGCCAGCCGGCAGGCGGCGGCCGGGGAGCCGACGTAGGGGACGCCGGCCAGGTCGAGGACCGCCCGCAGCGAGCCGTCCTCCCCCGTGGCGCCGTGCAGCGCGATGAACACCGCGTCGGCGGGCGCGGCGGCCAGGCCGGGCAGCAGCTCGGCGTCGGCGTCGCGCAGCTCGGCGTCCACCCCGGCGCGGGTCAGCTCCTCGGCGACCTGCGTGCCCGAGGAGAGGCTGACCTCCCGCTCGAACGTCAGCCCGCCGGCGAGCACGACGACCCGCAGCGGGTCGGGGCTCTCGGCGGTGCCGGCGGCGGGGGCTGCAGCGGACTCGGTCATGCGCGGCCGTCCTCGAAGCTGTTGCCGTTGGCGAGCCCGACGATGTTCTCGGCCTCGTGGGTGGGGACCGCGCGGCCCACGGCGCGGAAGGTGCCGGTGTCGACGGAGCCGAAGGTGGAGTGCAGGTCCATCTCGGCCTCGATGACGCGGGCCAGCCGACGGACGCCCTCCCGGATCTGGTCGGGCTCGGGGTAGCAGTAGGACAGCCGCATGTACTCGCGGCCGCTGCCGTCGGCGTAGAAGCCGATGCCCGGGACGTAGGCGACGTGCGCGTTGACCGCGCGCGGCTGCATGAGCTTGCTGTCCAGCCCGTGCGGCAGCTTGAGCCAGACGTAGAAGCCGCCGTCGGGCCGGGTCCACGTCGTCCCGGCCGGCATGAGCGCGTCCAGGGACTCCAGCGTGGCGTCGCGGCGCTCGCGGTAGAGCTCGGTGAACAGCTTGATCTGCTCCCGCCACGGCTGGGTGTCCAGGTAGCGGGCGACCGCGTACTGGGTGAGCGACGGCGGGCAGAGCACCTGCGCCTCGGTGGCCAGGACGAGCTTCTCGCGGACGGCGAGCGGCGCCAGGACCCAGCCGACGCGCAGGCCCGGGGAGAACGTCTTGGAGAACGAGCCGAGGTAGACCACCCGCTGCGCGTTGCGGGCCCGCAGCGCCCGCATCGGTTCGCGGTCGAAGCCGAGCAGCCCGTAGGGGTTGTCCTCGATGATCAGCAGGTCGTAGCGGTCGGCGATCGCCATGATCTGCTCGCGGCGCGGCTCGGAGAGCGTCACGCCGCCGGGGTTGTGGTAGTTCGGCACGGTGTAGAGGAACTTCACCCGGTCGCCGTTGGCGCGGCACTCGAGCAGCGCCTGCTCCAGCGCCTCGGGGATCAGCCCGTCGTCGTCCATCGGGACGTGCCGCACGCGCGCCTCGGCGGCCTGGAAGACGCCGAGCGCGCCCACGTACGACGGGCCCTCGGCGAGGACGACGTCGCCGGGGTCGCAGAAGACGCGGGTGACCAGGTCCAGGCCCTGCTGGGAGCCGACGGTCACCACGACCTCGCTGGGCGAGGCGTCGGTGATGCCCTCCAGCGCCATGACGTCGCAGATCCGCTCGCGCAGCCGCGGGTCACCCTGCCCGGAGCCGTACTGCAGGGTCTGCGCGCCCATGCCGCTGACGAGCTCGCCGATCATGGAGCCGACGGCGTCGAGCGGGAGGGCGGTCACCGCGGGCATGCCGCCGGCGAGGGAGACGACCTCCGGCCGGCTGACGACGGAGAAGAGTGCCCGGATCTCCGAGGTCTTCATGCCGTGGGTGCGTGCCGCGTACCGGTCGGCGAGGGGATCCAGCCGCGGGTGACGGGGGACGACCGGGTGCGGGTGCGCGTTCGCGCCGGGGCCCGGGGGCACACCGGGCGGGAGAGTGGCCACCCGTCGAGTGTAGGGACGCCGTCCCGCGGGTTTCCGCGACACGGCGGGGGTGTGACGGAAGGGTCCTCCGGCGACCCGGTTCCCCCGCGATCACGGGCCTGTTGCCGTCGACACGCCGGGACACGCCGCGACGGCCGGCCACTCGCCCGTGATCGCGGACGGCGGCGGGGCTCAGGCGCGGGCGGGCAGCACGAAGGTCCCGGTGGGTGGGTCGGCCTCCGCGGGCAGGAACAGCCGCTGGACGGCGGCCAGGACGGCGGAGGCGACGGTCCCGCGCAGCTTCGCGTCGAGCAGCAGCAGCCGGTCGACCGGGTGGGAGAGGTAGCCGCAGTCCAGCCGGACGGCGGGCATCCGCGACATCCGCAGCAGGTCCCACGTCTTGGGGTAGCCGCCGAGGTCGATGAGCCCGGTGCGGGCCACGACCTCCCGGCGGACCAGGTGCGCGAACTGCTCCCCCACCGTCGACGACGCCCCGGAGCCGGTGCCGTAGTAGTAGCTGGCCACGCCGCGGGCGTGCTCGGAGCCGTGCGCGTCCATGTGCAGGGAGAGGAACAGGTCGGCGCGGGCGTCGTTGGCGAACGCCGTCCGCTCGGCGGCGGTGGGGTTCTGCTCGCGCCCGCGGGTGAGGTACACCCGGGCGCCGGCGGCGGCCAGCCTCCCCTCGATGCGGGAGGCGAGGTCGAGCACGAGGTCGGCCTCGGTGGTCTCGCCGGCGGTGAAGCCCGTCTCGTCGCCGCCGTGGCCGGGGTCGACGACGATGACGCGACCGATCAGGTGCGGGCCGCTCTCCACCATCGAGGCGCTCTGCCGCAGCAGCTGGGGGCGGCCGCCGGTGACCTTGCGGCCCAGTTGGCGCAGCGCGCGCAGCGTGGCCGGCCCGCAGGTGCCGTCGGCGGTGAGGCCGTAGTCGCGCTGGAACGCGCGCAGGCCGGCCTCGGTCTCGGGGCCGAGGATGCCGTCGGCCCGCCCGGCGTCGTAGCCGAGCTCCAGCAGCCGCTCCTGCAGGTTGGTGACGTCGTCGCCGCGCATCGGCCGCACCGGGTCGTGGTGCAGCAGCCGGTCACCCAGCGACCAGCGGGCCTCCGACAGCGCCCGGTAGGTCTCCTCGCCCACCTGGCCGTCGACGGTCAGCCCGCGGACCTGCTGGAAGTGGCGGACGGCCAGCTCGGTGGCCTCGTCGTACACGGCGTCGGTGCCCGGCTCCGCGTCCTCCGGGTCGTCGGGCTGCAGCAGCGCGAGGCTGCGCAGCGCCGCCCGGACGTCGGCGACCGCGGCGCCGCGGTCCCCGGGGAGGAGGGGGTACATGCCGTCGTTCGTCGCCATCGTGGGTCCGATTGTCGCTCTGCCCGCTGCCGCGGGCCCGTCGGGGGGCGGTCCGGGAGCCGGGACGCGCCAGGGCCCACCCGGCCGGGTGGCCGGGTGGGCCCTGGATCACGCTGCGCCGAGGCTCCCCGGGGGGACCGGCTCAGATGTAGTCGGACAGGTCCGACAGGATTGCGCCCTTCGGCTTGGCGCCGATGATGCTCTTGACCGGCTTGCCGCCCTGGAACACGGTCATGGTCGGGATCGACATGACCTGGTAGTCCCGGGCGATCTGCGGGTTCTCGTCGATGTTGAGCTTGGCGATCGTGAGCTTGTCGCCGTGCTCGGCGGCGATCTCCTCCAGCACGGGGGCGACCATCTTGCACGGGCCGCACCACTCCGCCCAGAAGTCGACGAGCACGGGCTTGTCGCTGCCCAGGACCTCGTCGGCGAAGCTCGCGTCGGTGACCGTCACGGTGTTGCCTGCCATCTGGATCGCTCCCTTGGATCGTGGGGTGGTGGATGGAACGGCCTCGTCCAGAGGCCCGTCCCGAGATTGCGAGGGATGAGGAGGACGAGGTCCTTCTCAGCGCTCGTCGAAGGTCTCGGCGAGCCAGCGCTCGGCGTCGATGGCCGCCGCCGCGCCGGTGCCGGCCGAGGTGATGGCCTGGCGGTAGATGTGGTCGACGACGTCGCCGCAGGCGAAGACGCCGTCGATGTTGGTGCGGGTCGTCGGGTGCTCGACCTGCACGTAGCCCTCCTCGTCCAGCTTGAGCTGGCCGGCGAACAGCTCGCTGCGCGGGTCGTGCCCGATGGCGACGAACATGCCCGACACGGGCAGCTCCTCGGTGGCGCCGCTCTCCACGTCGGCCAGCCGCACGCCGGAGACCGTGTCCTCGCCCAGCACGTCGGCGACCTGCTTGCCCAGCGCCCAGCGGATCTTCTCGTTGTCCTGCGCGCGCTTGACCATGATCTTCGACGCGCGCAGCTCCTGCCGGCGGTGGACGACGGTCACGCTCTTGGCGAAGCGGGTGAGGAACGTGGCCTCCTCCATCGCGGAGTCACCGCCACCGACCACGACGATGTCCTGGTCGCGGAAGAAGAAGCCGTCGCAGGTGGCACACGCGGAGACGCCGCGGCCGAGCAGCCGGGTCTCGTTGTCCAGGCCGAGGTAGCGGTACTTGGAACCCGTGGCGACGATGACGGCGTGGGCGCGGTGCACCTCATCGCCGACCTCGACGATCTTCGGGCTGGCCGTCAGGTCGACCCGGGTGACGTCGCGGGCCACCAGCTCGGCGCCGAAGCGCTCGGCCTGAGTGCGCATGTCGTCCATCAGCTGCGGACCCTGGATCCCCTCGGCGAAGCCGGGGAAGTTCTCCACCTCGGTGGTCGTCATCAGCGCGCCGCCGAACTGCGAGCCCTCGAAGACGAGCGGGTGCAGGTTGGCCCGCGCGGCGTAGATCGCCGCGGTGTACCCGGCGGGACCGGAGCCGATGATGATCAGGTCGCGGACCCCGTCGTGCTCGGCCGGGGGGATCACCGGGTCGTGCACCTCGGTGGTCACCGCGGGACCGGGCGTGGGCTGGTGGTCGTTCGTCACGGGCGGCACAACCAGGATCGTAGGGTCCGCATTCCCCGCGTGAGCACCCCGAACGGGCGGGGGCGCCCCCCGGGGGGTCAGCCGGCGGGCTGGAGCGCGACCTCGGCCACGCTGCCGGCGAAGCCGTCCTCGACCGGGACGAGCGCGGTCAGCCACACCAGGAGGTGGGTGGTGGTGACCGGCTCCTCGAAGGTGAGCTCGGTCGTGCCGTCGACGGCGCCCTCGGCGACCACGCCGTAGGAGTCCAGCGGGCCCTCGGGGAGGTCACCGGCGCGCACCTGCACCCGGACGCCCGGGGTCGTCGTGGTGAGGGTGACGCCCGCGAGGGTCTGCTCGCCGCCGAGGTCGTAGACGACGCCCATGCCGTCCTTGAGCCCGCCGAAGCCGGCCGACCCGCGGTAGGTGACGGTCGACCACGCGGTGCCCGGGTCGCCGTCGAAGGTCAGCGGGACGTCGTCGGGGTTCTCCGGTTCCCCGTCGCCCTGCGGGTCGTACAGCGTCGCGGCGGCGATCGTGGCGGCCGGGGTCTCCGCGGGCGGCGGGGTCGCCTCGCCCGAGGGGTCCTGCGGCGCCGAGGAGGACGGCGTCGAGCCCTCGGGGGTGTCGACCGACCCGGCGACGGAGAGCACGTTCGCGCCGAACCACCAGGCGAGCAGGACGACGACGACCAGCGCGACGAGGGGCAGGCCCACCACCAGCAGCCGGCGCCGGCCGGGCCGCTCGTCGGCGGCGGGGTGGCCGTCGTCGTAGCCGTGGCCGTCGTCGTGCCCGTGGTCGTAGCCGTACCCGTGGTCGTCGCCGTCCTCGTGGCGGGCGGCCGCGTCGTCGGGGTCGTCGTCGTGGCCGAAGGCCGCGTCGAGGCGGAGGTCGTCCTCGCCGCGGTGGGCGGGCGCGGGGGGCAGCCCGCCGACGCCGAGGCGCTGCGGGCCGTCGTCGTCGACGTAGTCGTCCTGGGCGTGCCGCTCCCGCAGCCGGCGCAGCCAGCCGCTGTCGCTCTCGTCCGGGTCGCGGACGAGGTGCGCGGTCTGACTGGGGCGGGGCGGCTGGGCCAGCAGCGCGGCCATCGCGGCGGCGCTGGACAGGCCGGCGCCCGGCTCGGTGGAGCGGGCGCGGCGGACCAGCGCGGCGAGGTCGGGCTGCGGGATGACCGGGGGCCGCGCCGGGTCGCCGTCGGGCCGGCCGGTGGTGCCGGTCAGGCAGCACTCCAGCAGCGTGCCCAGGGCCGCGATGTCGCCCTGCACGGTGGCGGTGGCCGCCGGGACCGAGCGCAGCCCGACCAGGCCGTTGGGGCGGATGACGACGGTCTCGGGCGTGATGCCGCCGACGGCCAGGCCGACGCGGTGCGCCTCGGCGACGCCCTCGGCCAGCCGGCGCAGCACGGTGCGCGCCTCGCGCTCGGGAACCGGACCCTCGGTGAGCCGCTCGGCGAGCGTGCGGCCCTCGATCCACTCGTTGACGACGTAGGCGGCCCCGCCGGGTGCCGCCGGGTCGCCGCTGCCCTCGGCGGCGTCGTAGACCATCGCCAGGGCCGGGGTGGCCAGGCCGCCGGCGGTGAGGGACCGGGCGATCCAGGCGCGCGCCGCCGGGCCGCCGGGGGTGTGCACCCGGATGGCGACGTCGCGGTTGAGCACGCGGTCCTTGGCCCGCCAGCAGCGGATGACGCCGGTGGGCGTCGCCTCCTCGGGACCGATCTCGTCCAGCGGGCGGTACCGGTCGGGGAGACCGGTGACGGTGGACGTCATCGCCTCGGCCCCCCGTCGACTCGTCGCCCGCGGGGCGCTCGCCCCGCTGCGGGGTTCGCCGCCCGGACCGCCGGTCACCCGCGGCCCCGGCGGGCCAGGACCGCGGAGAGCGGTCCGGTCACCTCGGGCACCCGGGCGATCAGCATGCCGACGACGGCTGCGACCCCGATCGCCACGGTACCGATGAGGAGGGTGCCGAGCGAACCCGCTACGGAGGGTCCGAGCGTGCTCCGAGACACGATCGTGACCCCCCACCCCACGAGCGCTGCCCCGAGCGACGCGGCGGTCACGCGCAGTACCGGAACCAGGGTGGATCCGGTGTCGAGCGCCCCGAGCCGCCGGGTGAGCGCCACGTGCCCGAGGACCCAGCCCGCCACGTAGGTGACGCTGGTGACGAGCATCAGCCCGGCGACCACGTGCTCGGGGTCCACGACGGCCGGGACGGCGAGCAGCAGCGGCACGCGGACGGCGACCATCCCCACCTGGATGAGCGTCGGCGTGCGGGCGTCCTTCATGGCGTAGAACACCCGCAGCTGCAGCAGGGTCACCGCCATCGGCAGCAGCCCGAAGGCACCGATCGCCAGCGCGACGCCGATCGCGTGCGCGTCGTCGACGGTCGTCTTGCCGCGGGCGAAGGCGACCGTGGCGAGCGCCGGGCCGAGCACGGTCAGCGCCGCCGTCACCGGCAGCAGGCCCAGGGCCGACAGGCGGGTGCCCAGGGAGAGGTCGCGCACGACGCCCCCGACGTCGGAGCGGGCGGCGGCCCGGCTCATCCGCGGCAGCAGCGCCGTCAGCAGCGCGACGCCGATGATCCCGTAGGGCATCTGGAACAGCAGGCTCGCGATGGCGAACGCGCTGGAGCCGAGCCCGCCGTCGCGCTGGGCCTCGTTGGCGATGCGGGTCGCGACGGCGACGCCGATGGCGCTGACCGCCGAGTACCCGACCACCCACAGGCCGAGGGACCCCGCCTCGCGCAGGCCGGTCTGCCGCAGGTTCCACCGGGGGCGCAGCGGCACCCCCACCCGGCGCAGCAGCGGCAGCAGGACGAGGGCCTGGACCGCGATGCCCAGCGTCGTGCCGCCCCCGAGCAGCCAGACCATGCCGGCGGACAGGTCGCCGGGCTCGAGCTGCCCGGAGCCGCTCGCGGAGATGAACAGGACGCCGGTGGCAATGACCACCAGGTTGTTGAGCACCGGCGCCCAGGCCGGCGGCCCGAACACCCCGCGCGTGTTGAGGACCGCCTGCGCCAGCGCACCGACGCCGTAGAAGACGACCTCCAGCAGGAGGATCCGGGCCAGCCAGTTGGCGAGGCGGACCTGGTCGGGGTCGCCGGTGATCCCGTAGAGGGAGGTCAGCGCGGGGGCGGCCAGCACGGCCAGCAGCGTGACGACGGTCAGGCCCACCACCGCCACCGTCGACAGGCGCTGCACGTAGCCGACGCCGCCGTCCCGGTCGCGTTCCTGGGCGTGCACGAACAGGGGCACGATGACCGACGTCAGGACGCCGCCCAGCAGCAGCTCGTAGACGATGTTGGGCAGGGTGTTGGCCGTGTTGTAGGCGTCGTTGACCGCGCCGACGCCGAGGGCGGCCGCCAGCACCATCGTGCGCAGCAGCCCGGTGATCCGGGAGACCAGCGTGGCCACGGCCATCGTGCCGGCGGCGCGGAGGATGCCGCGGCTGGCGCCCGGGGCGCCCTCGCGGGCGGTCGCCTCCTCCTCGGTCTCGTCGGCCGGTGAGGGCACCGCCGGCAGGACCGGGATGAGCTGGGTCTCCTCGGGCCCCGGGACGAACCGCCGGCGCGGCGGCGGCACGGGGGGCAGCGGCCGGTCGAGGGGGACGGGCCGCTGCTCGCGGCTCACCGGCGGCGGCACCGGGCGCAGCGGCGCGGACGGCGGCCCGGGCAGCGGCGCCGGCCGCCCGCCGTCCCCGGCGGGGGGCTGCCCCGGGCCGGCGACGGGGTCGGGGACGACCGGGTAGGGCGGCGGCGGCAACGGGCGGGCCGCGGGCCGGGGACGGGCGCCCTCGCCGGACGGGCGGCGCGGGGCGGGCGGCGGCACCGGTGGCAGCGGGAGCCGGTCGCGCTCCCCGACCGGCTGGTCGCCGCTCACACCGGGCTCCGGGTGGGCGGCAGCGCGACGGCGGCGCCCTCCGGGGCCCCGCCCAGGTCGTCGTCACCCCGGTCGCCGCCGGCGCGGCGGCGGAGGAGGAACACGACCAGGCGGCGCAGGAACAGCAGGCCGAGCAGGACCGCGGCGCCGATGGTGATGGTCAGCGAGATGACCCCGTAGGCGGTGCTGGTGACCTGCAGCTCCACGGGGCTGCCCAGCGGCGCGCCGTCGGGGGTGGTGAGGCGCGCGGTCACGGTGAACCGGCCGGACTGGCCGACCTCGGTCGGCACCTGCAGCGTCGTGCGCTCCCCCGGGGCCAGCTGCTGGACGCCGACGTCGCCCACCGAGAGGCCGACGCCGCTGCGGGTGCGCACCTGCAGCCGCACCTGGACGGCGAACGGCAGGTCGTTCTGCACGGTCAGCACGAGCGGGGCGTTGCTGGAGGCGAGGCTGTAGGTGCCGTCGGCCGGGGAGAGCAGCGTGACGTCGTCCAGGACCTCGTCCAGGGCGTCGCGGAGCCCGGCGGCCTCCTGCCGGGCGCGGTCGGGGTCGTCGCGGTACCCCACCGCGGCCGTGCGGGCGGCCGCGGCGTCGTAGGGCGCCAGCGCGGCCGCCGGGTCACCGAGGACGGCGCCCGCGACGTCGTCGCGCACGGCGAGGGCGGTCTGCAGGTCGGCGAGGACGCCGGGGTCCAGCCCGCCGCCGGAGGGCGGCGTGAGCCCGCCGGCCTCGGCGCGCGGGCCGGTCACGAGCTCGTCCAGCCCCGCCGTGCGCGCGCCCGGCACCTGCCCGGTGGCGGCGATCATCGCGGCGAGCCCGTCGGGGTCGGGGTCGATCCCCCGGCCCGGCGCGACCAGCAGGCTGCGCGGGGCGGCCGGGTCCCCGCCGGCCTGGCGGGTCAGCAGCGCCAGCTCGGCCACGTAGCGCTGCGTCGCGACCGGCACGCCCCCCTCCACCTGGTCGGCGCCGGTGGCCAGGCCGCTGAGCTCGTCGTCGGCGACCAGCCCGGTGCTCCCGTCGGCGAGCGCGGTGGTCGCGGCCGCCCCGGCCCGGCCCAGCCCGACCGCCTCCGCGCCGTCGGCGAGGGCGCCGGAGGAGACGACGACGGTCGAGATCCCGCCCTCGCGCAGCAGCCCCAGCGTCTGCCCGTGCAGCGTGCCACCGGCGGCCCAGAGGAGGTCGGCGGTGGGGGTCGCGCCGAGCAGGTCGCCGACGATGCGGGCGCCGGCACCCTGCTGGTCGACGGGCGGGCCGGCGTCCTCCGCGAGGGCGGGGACGGCGGCGGCGGTCCCGCTGCCCGGGAGCGCGCGGGCGGCGACCGCGGGGAGCCCGGCCGTGGTCAGCGCGTCGACGTCGGCGTCGCCGTAGGGCAGTGCCACCACCGGGTGGACGGCGGCCGCGGCGCGCAGCCGGTCCAGGAAGGCGGCGGCCGCCTCGGTGCCGGTGCCGGGCGAGGCCGTGCCGGCGAGGTCGTAGGGCCCCTCGGCCATCACCGCCAGCGCCTCGACCAGCGCCGGGTCCACCGCCAGGGTCACCCCCGCGACGGGCCGGCCGCCCCCGGGGGAGGTCTCCGGGATCCGCTCGACCGCGGCGAGGGCCCGGTCCAGGCGCCCGCCGGTCGCGACGGCGGCCGCCAGGTCGTCGTCGAGGAAGCGCCCGGCGGCGTCCCGGTGGGTCGGCTCGACCAGCGGCCACAGCCAGCCCACGGCCGTCGTCCCGGCCGGCGGGCCGGACAGCTGCACGACGAAGCTGGTCACCTGACCGATCCGGCGCTGCTCGCCGTCGGGGTCGGCGCCGTTGAGGTTGAGCAGCACGGGGTACACGCCGTCCTCGCCGAGCTGCAGGTCGGCGGTCGTGGTCGTGTAGGTGAACTGCCGGGGGACGCCGGGGTCCAGCGTGCCGGCGATCGGCAGGAAGGCGGCGGCCACGGCGGTCGCCGGGTCCGGGTCGGCGTCGGCGTCGAGCAGGTCGGCGCGCGAGCGCAGCGCCTCGCCGCGCTGCAGGCGGACGGTCAGGCCCGACAGGCTCTCCTCGCCGGTGTTGGTCATGGTGAACGTCAGCGAGATCGTCCCGCCGGGGGCCACGGTGGCCGGGTCGATGCGGGCCACGTCGACGCGGACCGGGCGCCCGGCGTCGTCGTCCGCCGGGGCCGCGACGGCCGGGGACGCCGCGGGACCACCGGTGAGCACGAGCAGCGGCAGGGCCAGCAGCGCCGCGAGGACGACCCGGGCCAGCACCGAGCGGGAGCGGGGGCAGGTCCCCCGGCGTCCGGTGCCGTGCCCGTGCGCAGTGGTGGGGCCGCGGCTCACGCGCTGTCGGCGAGCAGCGCCGGCGCGCGCTCGACCAGGGCCCGCTCGTCGGCGTAGGCCAGTCGTTCGCTCAGCTCCCCGAGCGGGACCCAGGCCACCTCGGTGACCTCCACGTCGGCGTCGGAGAGGGCCCCGCCGATCGCGCGGAGCAGGAAGTGGTGCACGGTCTTGTGCACCCGGCGCCCGTCGGCGACGAACCAGAAGTCGATGATGCCCAGCGGGGCGAGCACCTCGCCGATGATGCCGGTCTCCTCGGCGACCTCCCGGACGGCGGTGTCCTCGGGCGTCTCGCCCTCCTCGATGTGTCCCTTGGGCAGCGACCAGAGCAGGCGGCCGCGGCGGTCGGTGCGGCCGATCAGGGCCGCGCGGGGACCGGTGACCCCGTCGTCGGCCACCACCAGGCCCCCGGCGGAGGTCTCGTCGACCCGGCGCAGCCGGCGGCCGGGGCGTCCACGTGCGCCCGTCCCAGCCATGCCAGGAGGGTAGCGCGGCGCGGGCGCCCACCCCCGGAGCAGCGCGGCGGGCGAGGGCCCACCACTACCCTGGCTCGTCGTGTCCAGCCAGCTCCCGAGCCCCCCGCCGGGTCCGCCCGCCGGCGGGCAGGTGCCCGCCGCCGTCCAGCAGACCGTGCGGGAGCTCGTCGACGTCTCCCCCGTGCTCGCCGAGCTGGGTGAGCGCTTCGCCGCGGCCGGGCACCAGGCGCACCTGGTCGGCGGGTCGGTGCGTGACGCGCTGCTGGCCGCCGGGTCGGCCGGCGGGCAGGCGGCCGGCGGGGTCCCCGGCGACCTCGACGTCACCACCGACGCGCGGCCGGAGCAGACGCTGCAGCTGCTGCGTGGGTGGGCGGGTTCCACGTGGAACCAGGGCATCGCCTTCGGGACGGTGGGCGCCGAGGTCCGCGGCGTCCGGCTGGAGATCACGACCTTCCGGGCCGACCGCTACGACCGCGAGTCCCGCAACCCGGAGGTCGCCTGGGGCAGCTCGCTGGTCGACGACCTTGCCCGCCGGGACTTCACGGTCAACGCGATGGCCGTCTCGCTCGCGGCGGACCGGACCGTCACCGACCCCTTCGGCGGGCTGGGGGACCTGCTGGCGCGCCGCCTGCGCACGCCCGGTGCCGCCGTCGACTCCTTCGCCGACGACCCGCTGCGGATGCTGCGGGCCGTGCGCTTCGTCGCGCAGCTGGGCCTGACCCCCGACGACGAGGTCGTGGCGGCGATGACCGCGATGGCCGGCGAGCTGGGGCGGATCACGCCGGAGCGGGTGAACGCGGAGCTGTCGAAGACGCTGCTGCAGGAGGCGCCCCGGGCCGCGCTCGAGCTCCTCGTCGGGACCGGCCTGGCCGACGTCGTCCTCCCCGAGCTCGGCGCGCTGCGGATGGAGATCGACGAGCACCACCAGCACAAGGACGTCTACACGCACTCGCTGACGGTGCTCGACCAGGCGATCGCGCGGGAGCGGGAGCTGGCCGCCGCCGGCGCGCCCGGCGTGGAGAGCCCCGACCTCGTGCTGCGCCTGGCGGCGCTGCTGCACGACATCGGCAAGCCCGCGACCCGCCGGCACGAGGCCCGCGGCCGCGTCTCCTTCCACCACCACGAGGTGGTCGGCGCGAAGCTGGTGCGCAAGCGGCTGACGGCGCTGCGCTACCCCAAGGACGTCGTCGAGGCCGTCGCCCGGCTGACCTTCCTGCACCTGCGCTTCCACGGCTACGGCCGCGGCGAGTGGACCGACTCCGCGGTGCGCCGCTACGTCACCGACGCCGGCGACCTGCTCCCCCGCCTGCACACGCTGGTGCGGTCGGACTGCACGACCCGCAACAAGCGGCGGGCGGCGGCCCTGGCGGCCACCTACGACTCCCTCGAACAGCGGATCGCCGAGCTGTCGGCGGCCGAGGACCTGGCGCGGGTGCGGCCGGACCTCGACGGCAACGCGATCATGGAGCTGCTCGGCATCGGTCCCGGCCGGGAGGTCGGCGAGGCCTGGCGGCACCTCAAGGAGCTGCGACTGGAGCGTGGCCCGCTGGACCGGGACGAGGCCGAGGCCGAGCTGCTGCGCTGGTGGGCCGCCCGGGACCGCTGAGCCAGGGGCCGCCCGGCCGGGCGACCCGGTAGGCCAGGGCGGTGAGCAGGTACAGCGCGCCGATCGTCAGGACGACGGCGACGGACACCCCCGAGGGCGGCAGCCAGAACGCGGCGGCCACCACCGCGGCGACGAAGCTGACGTTGAACAGCGTGTCGTAGACGGAGAACACCCGGCCGCGGTGCACGTCGTCGACGGTGGCCTGCAGGGTCGTGTCGACGCAGATCTTCACGCCCTGCCCGACCAGGCCGAGCACGAAGCCGGCCCCGACGGTCGCCGGCGGCACGAACGCCAGCCCGAGCGCGACCTGCCCGACCGCGCCGACGACGAGCAGCACGGTCACCCACCGGTGGGCGCCCCAGCGGCGCACCAGCCGCGGGGTGAGGGCGGCCGCCAGCAGCGCCCCGGCCGCGCCGGCCGCCAGCACCTGCCCCACCCCGGCCAGCCCGGTCGGCAGCAGCGGGCCCCACGCGTCGAAGGTGTTGCGGTACAGCAGCAGGGTCATCAGCGTGGCCAGGCCGAAGCAGACCCGGTGCGCGGCGATGACCGCCAGCGCGGCGGCCGCCGGCCGGATGGCCAGCACGTGGCGGGCGCCGGCGACCATGCCGCGGGCGACGTCGGCGGCCGACAGCCGGCCCCGGCCGGGGACGTCGCCGGGGACGTCGTCGGGCCCCAGGTGGGCCCGGGTGAACCCGGCCGCCACCACCGCGGCGGCGAGGTAGGGCAGCGCGGACGCCGCCGCCACCGCGGCGTAGGACGCGTCCCCCGACCCGGCCAGCGTGGCCACGCCCACGGCCGCCCCACCGCCGACGACGGACGCCGCCGTCCCCGCGGTCGTGGTGAAGGCGTTGGCCGTCACCAGCCAGCGGTCCTCGATGGTGTGCGGCAGCGCGGCCGACAGGGCCGCGAGCAGGAAGCGGTTGACGGCGAACACCAGCAGGCCGGCCACGTAGAAGGGCCCGCCGGCCACCCCGGCGCCGATGAGGACGGCGACGACGAGCACGAGCAGGCTGCGCACCGCGTTGGCCCGCACCAGCACCTGGCGGCGGCTCCACCGGTCCAGCCACACCCCGGCGAACGGCCCGACCAGCGAGTAGGGCAGCAGCAGGACGGCGAACCCGGCGGCGACGGCGGCGGGGTCGGCCGCCCGCTGCGGGTTGAAGAGCACGGTCCCGGCGAGCGCGGCCTGGAACACGCCGTCGCCGAACTGGGACAGCAGGCGGGTCGCCAGCAGCCGGCGGAAGTCGGCCCGGCCGAACAGCCGCCGGACCCGGCTGGGCGCCTGCTGCACGAGGTCACCCTAGGTCGGGTCCCGTACCCGTCAGTGACCGCCGGGCCGGGGTCGCCGCACCGCGTCCCTCGCCCGGTCGCGGCGCCTCCGGTTGGGGCACACTGGGCGGCGATGAGCTCCCTGCCCGACCCCGACTCCGGGCTGCCCGCGCGCCCGACCACCGGACGACGCCGTCCCGGTGCGGTGCCGCAGCTGTCCACCGGTTCGGTGGACGACGTCCGGCCGGGGTCGCTGCTGGTGGCGATGCCCTCGCTGACCGACCCGACGTTCGCCGGGACGGTGGTCTACGTGCTCGACCACAACGACACCGGCACGCTCGGCGTCGTCCTCGGCCGCCCCAGCCAGGTGGAGATCCGCGACGTGCTGCCCGGCTGGTGCGACCTCGCCGTCGACCCCGACGTCTTCCACGTCGGCGGGCCGTGCGAGACCGACACCGCGCTGTGCCTGGCCACCACGCCGCTGGGCCCCCTCGACGAGGAGTCCGGCCTGCGTCGCGTGGCCGGCGAGGTCTGCCTGGTCGACCTGGACGCCGACCCGGCCGGGCTCGAGGACGAGGTGACCGGGCTCCGGGTGTTCGCCGGGTACGCGGGGTGGTCGCCCGGGCAGCTGGCCGACGAGGTCGCCGAGGGGGCCTGGGCCTGCGTGGCCGGCACCGCGGAGGACGTGCTGAGCGAGCTCGCCGGGCCGCAGCTGTGGCGGCGCGTGATGGGCCGGCAGACCGGCCGCCTCGCCGTCCTGTCGACGGCGACGCCGGACCCCACCGCCAACTGACCGCGCTCCGGCCGGCGCGGGGCGTCGCGATCTGGTAGGAATGCACCCGGGAAGGGGCGGTCTGGGGAAGAGGCCGCCCCTTCCCGCACGTCCGGGCCCGGTCGCGGCTACAGCCCGACGCCCGTGAGCAGCTCCGGGTACGCCGCGCCGTCCGCGGTCTCCTCCGGCGCCGGCGGCGTCACCTCGCGCGGACCGTGGTCGTCGAGGGTCACCGTGACCGGCGAGTCCAGCCCCGGCAGCGGCGTGACGTACTGCAGCAGCAGGTCCGAGGAGCTGTCGACGGTCACCGTCCAGCCGGCCGCCGAGCCGAAGACGGTGCTCAGCCGCCCGTCGACCGACCGCTGCCCCTCCCACGTGTGCTCCCCGCCGCGGAACGCCGCGGGGTCGTCGGCGTCGGCGGTGGCCAGGCCCAGCACCAGCCGGACGAGGACGTCGGTGAGCGGCGCCTCGGCCGCGCCGTCGGCGAGGGCGGCGGCCGGCCGGTGCACGTACCCCGCGGCGGGCAGGCCGGCGGCGGCCAGCGACGCCTCGAGGCCGGGGACCTCGCCGAACCAGAGCTCGTCGGCGGTGAAGAAGACGGTGCGGGTCTGCTCGGGGCCGCCGTCCCCGGGACTGGTCACCGCCTGCGCCCGCCCCACCGCGCCGGCGTAGTCCACCTCGCCGGTGAGGGTCAGCAGCGCGTCCTCGCCGTAGGGGGCGGTGACGACGAAGTCCGCGCCGCCCTCCTCGGCGTTGCGGGCCAGCAGGCCGGCCAGGACCCCGGCCTCGGCCTGGGTGACGGGGTCGCCGGGCTGCCGCTCGTCGTCCCCGCTCGAGCAGCCGGCCAGCAGGGCCAGGACCGTGCCCACGGCGACGCCGGCGGACCGGCGCCGGACCGTCAGCGGACGGCGGGGGCTCGGCATGCGGGCCAGCGTAGGCAGGCCGGGCCGCCGGGACGGGCCCCCACGCGGGCGGGGACGAGACAGGCCCGCCCCCCGGGTGGGGGACGGGCCTGTCTCGTCAGCGGGAGCGGGGGGTCAGCGCTCGACCTCGCCGCGGATGAAGGCCTCCACGGCGTCGTGGGCCTCGCTGTCGCTGTACTGCACCGGCGGCGACTTCATGAAGTACGACGACGCGGACAGGATCGGGCCACCGATGCCGCGGTCCTTGGCGATCTTGGCGGCGCGGACGGCGTCGATGATGATGCCGGCCGAGTTCGGGGAGTCCCAGACCTCGAGCTTGTACTCCAGGTTCAGCGGGACGTCGCCGAACGCGCGGCCCTCGAGCCGCACGTAGGCCCACTTGCGGTCGGAGAGCCACGGCACGTGGTCCGACGGGCCGATGTGCACGTTGTCCTTGCCCATGTCCCGGTCGACCTGGCTGGTGACGGCCTGGGTCTTGGAGATCTTCTTGGACTCCAGGCGCTCGCGCTCGAGCATGTTCTTGAAGTCCATGTTGCCGCCGACGTTGAGCTGCATGGTGCGGTCCAGCTGCACGCCGCGGTCCTCGAAGAGCTTGGCGAGCACCCGGTGGGTGATGGTCGCGCCGACCTGGCTCTTGATGTCGTCGCCGACGATCGGGACACCGGCGGCGGTGAACTTGTCCGCCCACTCCTTGGTGCCGGCGATGAAGACCGGGAGGGCGTTCACGAAGGCGACGCCGGCGTCCAGGGCGGCCTGGGCGTAGAACTCGGCGGCCTGCTGCGAGCCGACCGGCAGGTAGCAGACGAGCACGTCGGCGCCGGACTCGCGCAGGGCGGCGACCACGTCGACCGGCTGCTCGTCGGACTCCTCGATGGTCTCCCGGTAGTACTTGCCGAGGCCGTCGAGGGTGGTGCCGCGCTGGACGGGGACGCCGAGCGGCGGCACGTCGCAGATCTTGATGGTGTTGTTCTCGCTGGCGACGATCGCCTCGGACAGGTCGCGACCGACCTTCTTGGCGTCGACGTCGAACGCGGCGACGAACTGCACGTCGGAGACGTGGTACTCGCCGAACCGGACGTGCATCAGGCCGGGGACCGAGCCGGTCTCGTCGGCGTCCCGGTAGTAGTGCACGCCCTGCACCAGCGACGCGGCGCAGTTGCCGACGCCGACGATGGCGACCTTGACGGCTCCCATGGGTTTCCTCTCTCCGTTGGACCCGCAGGTCCGTCGTTGTGCGGGGCGGCCGGGCCGCCCCCGAGCCCCGGTCAGGGCGTGCGACCGTCGTCTCCGGTCGCGGCCTCCCGGGGCTCTGTGTCTGTCAGCTCGCGGTCGATCAGCTCCGACAGCCAGCGGACCTCGCGGTCCACCGACTCGAGCCCGTGCCGCTGTAGTTCGAGCGTGTACCGGTCGACCCGTTCCCGGGTCCGCGCCAGCGAGGCCCGCAGCCCCTCGCGCTGCCGCTCGACCGTGCGCCTGCGTCCCTCGAGGATCCGCAGCCGCACGTCCCGGGCGGTGTGGCGGAAGAAGGCCAGGTGGACGCCGAAGTGGCCTCCGTCGTCGTACGCCTCGGGTCCGGCCTGGCTGACCAGCTCCCCGAAGCGCTCCTTGCCCTCCGCGGTGATCGTGTAGACCACCTTCCCGCGACGGCCGGTGAGCGGCGGTGCGTCCGCCGGCAGCAGCTCTCCGGGACCGGGTTCGGCGATGGCGACGAGCCCGGCCGCGTGGAGCCGCTTCAACGCGGGGTACAGCGAGCCGTAGGAGATGCTGCGCAGCCCGCCGAGCACCTGTGCGAGCTGCTTGCGCAGCTCGTACCCGTGCATCGGCGACTGTTGCAGCAGGCCGAGGATGGCGAACTCGAGCACTCCACCCCCAGGCCCTCCGCCGGTCGATGTATCGAGACGATACATCGACCCGTGAACTCCTGGGCAACGGCACGTCACCCCGCGGTGGCGGGCGGGTCGCCGTGCGCGCGGGCCGCGGCGGGGCCCCGGAACGCCTCCGCGGCCACCCCCCGGGAGGCGCCCGCGTGCGTACCCTGGCCCGGTGCCCGGACGACGGTCGGTCGTGGACTACTCGCTGAAGCGGCGAGCCGTCCTGGCGGCGGTGCAGGCCGGGCGCACGAGCCCGTACGAGGTCTGCGACGCCGGTCCCTACCTCACCCGGGCCGCCCGCTACCACGGCGACGCCACCGAGCAGCCCTGCCCGCTGTGCCGCGCGCACCGGCTGACGACGGTGAGCTACGTCTACGGCGACGGGCTCGGGCACGTCTCGGGCCAGGCCAAGACGCACGCCGAGCTCGCGCGGATGGACTCCATGCAGGAGGAGTTCTCCGTGTACGAGGTCGAGGTCTGCCGCGGCTGCGGGTGGAACCACCTGGACTGCTCGTACGTGCTCGGACAGGAGCCGGGGCAGCGCCGCCGCGGCCGCCGGCGCGCGGCCACCGAGTAGCCGCTCCCGGTCCTCCCAGCGCCGTCGCCGGGGCCGTTCCCGCACGTCGGCGTGCGGGGAGGCTGGTCACAGCACCCGCGGGTCCTGCACCGCACTCACAGCAGCATCCGTCACCCTGGGGAGCGGGACGTACCCGTCCCGTCCCACTCGATTGTCAGGAAGGGGCTCGCGCGTGCCCTCCCACGACGAGACGTCACCGGTCGGCCCGGGGGCCGGCTCGGTCCGCCGCCCACCCCCCGCCCGGTCCGGCGGGGGCGGGCGTGGCCGCACGACGGCGTCGCGCGGCGGCTCGTCGGGCGCCCGCCCGGCCGGCGGCGGGTCCGGCGGTGGCCGCCCGCCCGGCTCCGGTGGCCGTCCGCCCGGCTCCGGCAGCGGCGGCCGGAGCCGCGGCGGCAAGGGCAAGCCGGTCCGCACGAAGAAGCAGCGCCGCCGCCGCAGGCTGAAGATCGCCGCGGGCGTCCTGGCGGGCATGTTCGTGCTGCTGGCCGTCTTCGTCGGCGTCGTCTACGCGACGACGGAGGTGCCCGACCCCAGCAGCGTGCAGAACGCCCAGACGACGGTCGTGTACTACTCCGACGGCACCACGGAGATGGCCCGCCTCGGCGACGAGAACCGCACGAACGTCTCGCTGGACCAGGTGTCGGAGCCGGCCCGCAACGCGATCCTCGCCGCGGAGAACCGCGACTTCTACTCCGACCCGGGCATCTCGTTCACCGGCATCCTCCGGGCGGCGTGGAACAACGTCACCGGCGGCTCGACGCAGGGTGGGTCGACGATCACCCAGCAGTACGTGAAGAACGCGTTCCTGACGCACGAGCAGACGTTCAGCCGCAAGTTCCAGGAGCTCTTCCTGGCGATCAAGCTGGACAACAACTACTCGAAGGACGAGATCTTCGAGAACTACCTGAACACCATCTACTTCGGCCGCGGCGCCTACGGCATCGAGGCGGCGGCCAACACCTTCTTCGGCGTCCCGGCCAGCGACCTGACCGCCGAGCAGGGCGCGGTGCTCGCCGTCCTCATCCGCAACCCCTCCAACAACGACCCCGAGGCCGACCCCGAGGGCGCACAGACCCGCTGGGGCCGGGTGCTGGACGCGATGGTGGAGGAGGACTGGCTCACCGCCGAGCAGCGGGACGCGGCCGTCTACCCGCCCGTGCTGCCGCGCACCGGCTCCAGCCTGGGCATCCCCAGCGGCCCCGAGGGGCTGGTCGTGCAGCAGGCGCTCGCCGAGCTGCGCGCGAAGGGCTACACCGACCAGCAGATCTCCGCCGGCGGCCTGCGGATCACCACCACGGTCGACAAGCCCACGCAGGACGCGGCGCTGGCCGCGGTCACCGACGTCCTCCAGGGCGAGCCGGACAACCTGCGGCAGGCGCTCGTGGCGATCGACCCGCGCACGGGCGCGGTCCGCGCCTACTACGGCGGACCGAGCGGCACCGCGTTCGACTACGCGCAGGCGCTGCGCCAGCCCGGCTCCTCGATGAAGCCCTACGTGCTGGCCACGGCGCTGGAGCAGGGCATCGGCGTGGAGTCCCGACGGGACGGTTCCTCCCCGCAGACCTTCCCCGACCGCGACGCGCCGGTGCGCAACTCCGGCGGCGCCTCGTGCGGGAACTGCACGCTGGTCGAGGCGATGACCCGGTCGCTGAACACCACCTTCTACGGCCTCGCCCTCGAGGTCGGGCCGGAGAACGTGCGCGCCACCGCCCTGGCGGCCGCGGGCCTGCCCGAGAGCTGGGACAACGGCGCCACGACGCTGGCCAACGGGGACGGCGGGACCGGCGCCTCCATCGGCATCGGCGAGTACGAGATGCGCCCGATCGACCAGGCGCACGGCTTCGCGACCCTCGCCGCCGGTGGCGTCGAGCGCGCGCCGTACTTCGTCTCCCGCGTGACCGACAGCTCCGGCGCGGTGCTGCTGGAGTTCGGCGGCGACCCCGGCGAGCAGGTCATCCCGGCCGACGTCGCCGCCGACACGACGTTCGCCATGGAGGGCGTCGCGGACTACTCGCGGCGCTCGCTGGACGGGAACCGTCCGGTGGCCAGCAAGACCGGTACGCAGGGCCTCAACAGCGAGGACAACTCCGACGCCTGGATGGTCGGCTTCACGCCGTCGCTGTCGACGGCGGTGTGGATGGGCACCGACGGCCGTGACCCGATCGTGAACGCGCAGGGGCGGATCATCTACGGCTCCGGGCTGCCCGGCGCCATCTGGCAGCAGTTCATGGACGCCGTCCTCGCGGGGACGCCGGAGGAGCCGCTGCCCGACGAGCCGATCATCGACGCCGACCGCAACGGCCCGCCGGCGACCGAGACCGCGCCCCCGACGTCCGAGGCCCCCGCGCCGCCGACGACGCAGGCGCCGCCGGCGACGCCGACCGAGACGGCGACCGAGGTCCCCGACCCGAACGCGCCGGACCCGAACGCCCCGGACCCGAACGTCCCGGACCCCAACGCCCCCGACCCGAACGCACCGGGGCCCCAGAACCCGCAGAACCCGCAAGGGCCCCAGCCCGGGACCACGGCACCGCCCGCCGGTGGCGCTGGGGCCGGCGCGACCGCGACCGCCACTCCCGGCCGGGGCGGCTGAGCCCGGCAGACTGGGGGCGTGACCGGCGCCCCGCACCCCACGGACCCCTCGGACAGCACTGCTGCCGGGGGGTCCGTGCCGTCCCGGGGGTCCTCCCCGCGGCCGGTGCGGGTGCTCCCCGAGGGGCCCGACCGCGTCGTCCCCACCTGGACCGACCCGATCGTCGCGCAGGCCAGCGAGGCCGTCGGCGGCCCGTGGGGTCGGCACGCCGTCGTCGGGCGGGCGCTGTTCTGGACGCCGCTGCGGGTCTGCCTGCTCCTCGCCTCGGCGGTGCTCGCCCTGGCGTGGGTGAAGCAGGCTCCCTGCTCGTCCGGTGACTGGACGGGGCACGTCCAGTACACGCACTTCTGCTACAACGACGCGGTCCCGCTCTTCGGCGTCCACGGCCTGGACCACGGCGCGGTCCCCTACCTCGACTCGGCCGTCGAGTACCCGGTGCTGACCGGCGGGCTGATGGCGCTCGCGGCCACGGTGGCCCGCGCGTACGGCGACGTCTCCGGGCCCTCGAGCCTGCTGCCGACCATCCCCGACGTGCAGGCCTTCTACGTCGTCACCTGCCTGCTGCTGGCGCTGCTGGCGCTCGTCGTCGTCCGCACGGTGGTCGCGCTGTCGGGGCGCCGGCCGTGGGACACCGCGATGGTCGCCCTGTCGCCGCTGCTGCTGGTGCACGCCTTCACCAACTGGGACCTGCTGGCCGTCGCGCTGACCGGGCTGGGGCTGTGGGCGTGGGCCCGCGAGCGGCAGGCGCTGGCCGGGGTCCTGCTGGGGCTCGCGGTGGCGGCGAAGTTCTACCCGCTGCTGGTGCTCGGCGCGCTGCTGCTGCTGTGCCTGCGCGCCGGGCGGTGGCGGGCGTGGCTGCGCACCGCGGCGGCCGCCGCCGTCGCCTGGCTCGTCGTGAACGTGCCGGTCGCCCTGCTGGCGTTCGACAACTGGGCCACGTTCTTCACGTTCAGCCGCAGCCGCCCGGCCAACCCCGAGACGCTGTGGAACCTCGTGATCACGCTCTCGGACGGGAGGGCCTTCGACGGCCCGCTCGCCGAGGGGCAGACCCCGTCGGTCCTCAACGCGGTCGTCGCGGTCGTGCTCCTGGCCTACGGCCTCGGCGTCGCCTGGCTGACGCTCGCCGCCCCGGTGCGGCCCCGGGTCGCCCAGGTCGCGTTCCTGCTCGTCGCCGGGTTCCTGCTGCTGAACAAGGTGTGGAGCCCGCAGTTCTCGCTGTGGCTGCTGCCGCTGGCGCTGCTCGCCCGCCCGCGGTGGCGCTCGCTGCTGCTGTGGCAGGTGGTCGAGGCCCTGGTGTGGGTGGTGACGATGCTCTGGTACCTCGGCACGCCGAACCGGGGCATCGACGAGGAGTGGTTCTGGATGGTCGTCGTCGCCCGCGACGTGGCGGTGGTGCTGCTCATCGGCCTGGTCGTGTACGAGGTGCTGCGCCCGGACGCCGACGTCGTCCGCACCAGCTGGCCGGGCGTCGACGACCCGGCCGGCGGCGTCCTGGACCACGCCCCCGACCGGTTCACCCTGCCGGGGCCGGGGCGGCGCGAGCCGGTCAGCGCAGCGCCGACCGCACCAGGCTGACCTCCCCGGCGTGCGCCGCCGCGTCGCCGGGGGTCTCCAGCACGATCGGCGCGTCGGCGGCGCGGGCCACGCCCAGCAGCAGCTCGGTCGGGATCTCGCCGTCGGCCAGGGGCGCGTGCCGGTCCCGGCTGGAGCCGGCCGGGTCGCGGCTGTTGTTGAGGTGGACGACGTCGATGCGGCCGGTGATCGCCCGGACGTCGTCCACGGCCGTCTCCAGGTCCCACCCGGCGGCCCAGGCGTGGCAGGTGTCGAGCACGAAGCCGGCGCCGAACTCCCCGACGGCCTCCCACAGCCGGGCCAGCGCGTCGAGGTCGCGGGCCATGGCGTTGCCGCCGCCGGCGGTGTTCTCGATCAGCAGCGGCACGGGGAAGCCCCCGGCCTCCGCCTGGCGCGAGAAGGTCTTGCGCCAGTTGTCCACCCCGGCGGCCGGGTCGTCCTTCGCCAGCACGTGACCGCCGTGCACCACCAGCCCGAGCGCGCCGACGGCGGCCGCGGCCTGCGCGTGCTGGCCCAGCAGCTTGCGGCTGGGGATCCGGATGCGGTTGTTCGTGGTCGCCACGTTGAGCACGTAGGGGGCGTGCACGACCACCGCGATCCCGCGCAGGGCGTCGGCGTCGGGCCGCGGCTGCGGCGCCTTCCAGTCCTGCGGGTCGGCGAGGAAGACCTGGACGGCGTCGGCGTCCATCTCCGCGGCGCGCGCGGCGGGGCCGCCGTCCAGCAGCTCGCCCTCGTCGCTCAGGCCGGGGCCGACGTGTACGCCGATCGGGTGGGTCGCCACGGCCGCGACAGTAGTTCGCGGGTCCGACGGGACCCCGGCCGTGCGCTCGGCGGCGGTGCCCGGCTGTGGACGGCGGGGGGCGCCCGGTGCGGCGCTGGTAGCCTGTGCGGTGGCGCGTTCGCCTCCCGGTCTCCGGGCGGAGGGCGCGCGACGCATGTACGACCCTCCTGCTGCAGAAGCACTGCAGCCGCCGAGACCAGAGGAGGTGGGGTTTCTCCATGCGCAACTACGAACTGATGGTCATCCTCGACCCCGAGCTGGAGGAGCGCACGATCGCTCCCTCCCTCGACCGGTTCCTGACCGTCGTCACCAACTCCGGTGGCACGGTGGGCAAGGTCGACATCTGGGGTCGTCGTCGGCTCGCCTACGAGATCAAGAAGCAGATCGAGGGCATCTACGCCGTCATCGACATCAACGCCGAGCCCGCGGCCGTGGCCGAGCTCGACCGGCAGCTGAACCTCAACGAGTCGGTCCTGCGCACCAAGCTGATGCGGCCCGAGGTCCACTGACCATGGCCGGCGAGACCGTCATCACCGTCATCGGAAACCTGACCTCCGACCCGGAGCTGCGGTTCACGCCGTCGGGCGCGGCCGTCGCCAACTTCACCGTCGCCTCCACCCCGCGGACGTTCGACCGTCAGTCGCAGGAGTGGAAGGACGGCGAGGCGCTCTTCCTGCGCTGCAACGTGTGGCGGCAGGCGGCGGAGAACGTCGCCGAGTCCCTCACGCGCGGCTCGCGGGTGATCGTCTCCGGCCGCCTCAAGCAGCGCTCCTTCGAGACGAAGGAGGGCGAGAAGCGCACCGTCGTCGAGCTCGAGGTCGACGAGGTCGGCCCCTCGCTGCGCTACGCCACCGCGAAGGTCACCAAGGCCCAGCGCGGTGAGGGTGGCGGCGGCTTCGGCGGCGGCGGCGGTGGCGGCTTCGGTGGTGGCGGTGGCGGCGGCGCGAGCGACCCGTGGTCGACGCCCGCCGGTCCGTCGGACGAGCCCCCCTTCTGAGGAAGGACCCCTCGGAGGACCCCCTCGCCCCGCTCCGCGCGGCGCGGGTCCCTGCGAGGGGGCCGCGGTTCCCGGCCGGGAACCCTCATCTGCACTTTTCCTGAACCACGTCGTACCTGGAGAACCCAGTGCCCAAGCCCCCTGTGCGCAAGCCCAAGAAGAAGGTCTGCCAGTTCTGCAAGGACAAGGCGACCTACGTCGACTACAAGGACACGACCCTGCTGCGGAAGTTCATCTCCGACCGCGGCAAGATCCGTGCCCGCCGCGTCAGCGGCAACTGCAGCCAGCACCAGCGTGACGTCGCCACGGCCGTGAAGAACAGCCGTGAGATGGCGCTGCTGCCCTACACCTCCACGGCGCGCTGATCATGAGCACGATGAAGCTGATCCTGACGCAGGAGGTCACCGGTCTCGGGTCCTCCGGCGACACCGTCGAGGTCAAGGGCGGCTACGGCCGCAACTTCCTCCTGCCCCGCGGGCTGGCCATCGTCGCCACCCGGGGTGCCGAGAAGCAGGTCGCGTCGCTGCGCCGGGCGCGTGCCGCCCGCGACGTGCGCAGCCTCGAGGAGGCGCAGGCCGTGGCCGGCCGCCTCACGGGGATGACCGTCCGCGTGCCGGCTCGCGCCGGTGAGGGTGGCCGCCTGTTCGGTCGCGTCACCACCGCCGACGTCGTCGCCGCGGTGACCGCCGCCGGTGGCCCGGAGCTGGACCGCCGCCGGATCGAGCTGCCCAGCAGCATCAAGACGACCGGCCACCACAAGGTGACCGTGCGCATCCACCCCGAGGTGAGCAGCGAGCTGACGATCGACGTCGTCGCCGCCTGATCCACCTGCACCGCCCACGAGGGGCGTCGGACTCCGGTCCGGCGCCCCTCGTGGCGTCTGCGGCCCCTGACGGGCTCCCGCCCCCTGACGGTGCTCCGACGCCGGTCGATGTGCGCTCAGGCCGCCTCCTGGGCCCGGGAACGCGGCCTGGGCGCACACCGTCGTCGGGTGCCGCGTCCCCGGCGCGACGGCGGGTCAGGGGCGGCCGTGTGACGGCTGGGACACCTGCGGCGCGCGGGCGACACGCCGGGGGACGACACGGCGAGTTCCCCCGGATTTCTCCCGTCCACACCCCGTGCGTCGTCCCGGCGCTGGTCAGGAGCGGGATACGCCGGGATCCCCCGCGCCGTCCCCCGCCGTCTCCACATGTCGACACGCCTGTGTCCACCGACTTGTCCACAAGTTGTGCAGAACGCCGCCCACACCGGTGTTGGACGGACCGGTCCGCCGTTCCTAACGTCGTCCCCGCCTGCCCGCCCGACCAGGACTGTCGGTGCCCTCCGGTAGGAACGTCTCGAACGCACGTTCGAGACAGGTGACGAACGTCTGGTGCTCCCCCACCGGGCCGCGGCCGATGGCCGGGGTCTGTGGCGGGGTGCGCCGGGGAGTGGATGGAGGACCGACGTGGCGGTGGCCGACGACTTCAGCCGGCCGCAGGCGACGGCGCCGGAGTACGACCGGCAGCCGCCGCAGGACGTCCAGGCGGAGCAGTCGGTGCTCGGCGGGATGCTGCTGAGCAAGGACGCGATCGCCGACGTCGTCGAGCAGCTGCACAGCGCCGACTTCTACCGGCCGGCGCACGCCATCATCTTCGACTGCATCCTCGACCTCTACGGCCGCGGTGAGCCGGCCGACGCCATCACCGTGGCCGCCGAGCTCAACCGCACCGACCAGCTGTCGAAGATGGGCGGCGCGGTCTACCTGCACACGCTCATCGCCTCGACGCCGACGGCGGCCAACGCCGGCTACTACGCGGCCATCGTCGCCGAGCAGGCCGTGCTCCGGCGCCTGGTGGAGGCCGGCACCCGCGTGGTCCAGCTGGGCTACGGCGCGGCCGGCGGGAAGGGCGACGTCGACGACATCGTCGACCGCGCCCAGCAGGAGATCTACGACGTCACCGAGAAGCGGATGAGCGAGGACTACTCGCGGCTGGAGGACATCCTCCAGCCGACGATGGACGAGCTCGACGCCATCGCCAGCCGCGGCGGGGTCAGCCGCGGCGTGCCGACCGGGATCCGCGACCTCGACGAGCTCACCAACGGCCTGCAGGCCGGCCAGATGGTCGTCATCGCGGCCCGGCCCGGCGTGGGCAAGTCGACCCTCGGGCTCGACATCGCGCGGTCAGCGGCGATCAAGAACCACATGGCGACGGTCATCTTCTCGCTGGAGATGAGCAAGCACGAGATCACGATGCGTCTGTTGTCGGCCGAGGCGAAGGTGCCGCTGCACCACATGCGCGCCGGCACGCTGTCGGACGAGGACTGGTCGAAGCTCGCCCGGCGGATGGGCGAGGTCGCCGACGCCCCGCTCTACATCGACGACTCCCCGAACATGACGATGATGGAGATCCGGGCCAAGGCGCGGCGTCTCCGGCAGCGGAACGACCTCAAGCTCGTGGTCATCGACTACCTGCAGCTCATGACGTCGGGCAAGCGGGTCGAGAGCCGCCAGCAGGAGGTCTCGGAGTTCTCCCGAGCGCTCAAGCTCCTCGCCAAGGAGATCGAGTGCCCGGTGATCGCGATGTCGCAGCTCAACCGTGGCTCCGAGCAGCGTCAGGACAAGAAGCCGATGCTGTCGGACCTCCGCGAGTCCGGCTCGATCGAGCAGGACGCCGACATGGTCATGATGATCCACCGCGAGGACATGTACGAGAAGGAGTCCCCGCGGGCCGGCGAGGCCGACATCATGCTGGTCAAGCACCGCAACGGCCCGACCGCGAACGTCACGGTGGCCTTCCAGGGTCACTACAGCCGCTTCGTGGACATGGCCAACTGACCTGCGCCGTCGGGCAGCGAGCCCCCGGGCCCGTCCCCGGTCGCCCTCCAGGCGGCCGGGACGGGCCTGGGTGCGTCCCGGTCTCCCGGGTGGCGTAATCCGGTTGGCCGCCGCCCACCGCGTCACCTAGCGTCTCCTCGTGCTCACCCCGCAGTACCTCTGAGGTCCTCCCGAACGGCCCGCCCCTCGCGATCGCGAGCCCGCGGGTCGTCCTGACCTGCCATCGACCGCTCGGCGGTCGCATCAGCGCGAAGCGCACCCCGGCCGTGAGCGGCCGGAGGGTGCCTCCGTTCGGAGGATCCGAGATGAGCCCCCTGACCCTGCCCGCGCGTGCGCGGGCGCAACTGACCGTCGACCAGGTCGGCGTCCGGCGTGGCGGTCGCACCGTCCTCGACGGCGTCTCCCTCGCCGTGACCCCCGGCTCCCGGTGGGGCGTCGTCGGCGAGAACGGCCGCGGCAAGTCGACGCTGCTGCACGTCCTGGCCGGAACGCTCGTCCCCGACGCCGGGCAGGTGCAGCGCGTCGGCACGCTGGGCGTGGCCGAGCAGGAGATGGTTGGCGACGACGGCGCCACGGTGTCCGACGCGGTGGAGCTCGAGCTGGGGCCCGCCCGCGCGGCGCTGCGAGCCCTCGACGCGGGGGTCGCCGCCCTCGCCGAGGGCCGGCCGCACGCAGCGGAGGACTACGCCGCGGCGCTGGACGCCGTGGAGGCGCTCGACGCGTGGGATGCCGAGCGGCGGGTCGACGTCGCGCTGGCCGCCCTGGGCGCGGTGACCGACCGGTCGCGACGGCTGGCCACCCTGTCGGTCGGTCAGCGCTACCGCGTCCGGCTGGCCTGCCTGCTCGGCGCCGGGCACGACTTCCTGCTGCTCGACGAGCCGACCAACCACCTGGACGCCGCCGGCCTGGCCTTCCTGACCGACGCGCTGCGCGGCTCCCCCGGCGGCGTCGTCGTGGTCAGCCACGACCGGGCGTTGCTGACCGACGTGGCCACCGCGATCGTCGACCTCGATCCCAGCCGCGACGGCCGCCCGCGCGTGTACGGCGACGGCTACCAGGGATACCGGGCCGGCCGCCGCGTCGAGCTCGCCCGCTGGGCGGCGGAGCACGAGCAGCAGGTCGCCGAGGCCGCCCGGCTGCACCAGGACCTCTCCGCGGCGCAGAACCGGCTGGTCACCGGCTGGCGACCGGACAAGGGGACCGGCAAGCACCAGCGCGCCACCCGCGCCCCGGGGCTGGTCCGGGCGGTGCACCGCCGGCAGGAGGAGCTGCGCCGGCACGAGATCGACGCGCCGGAGCCGCCGCTGCGGTTCCGGGCGCCGGAGCTGCCGGGGCGTCCGGGGGCCACCCTCGTGGCGGCGCGCGAGGTCGCCGTCCCCGGCCGGCTGGACCGGCCGGTCTCCGTGGCCGTCGACTCCGGGACCCGGCTGGTCGTCCGCGGTCCCAACGGCGCCGGGAAGTCGACGCTGCTGGCGGTCCTCGCCGGGCAGCTGCCGCCCACCGGCGGCCGGGTGCACCGGGCGCCGGGCGTGCGCGTGCACCTGTTGCGCCAGCAGTCCCCGCGGGCCGAACGGCGGCCGGTGGCGGAGGTGTTCGACGCGGCGGTCCGGGGGCTCACGGCCGAGGGGGACGGCGCCGCGGAGGGCGCGGTCGCGCTGACCGCGCTCGGACTGTTCCGCTCCGCGGACCTGCGCCGGGCCGTGCGGGAGCTGTCCACGGGGCAGCAGCGGCGGCTGGACCTGGCCATCGCCCTGGCCGCCCGCCCCCACGCACTGCTGCTCGACGAGCCGACGAACCACCTCTCGATCGCGCTCGTGGACGAGCTGACCGCGGCGCTCCAGGTCACCGCCGCCGCCGTCGTCGTCGCCACGCACGACCGGCAGATGCAGCAGGACCTGGCGGGCTGGCCCCGGCTGGACCTGGACGGGGACGGCGCGGCATAGGCCGGTGGTCCCCGTGCGGCCGGCGGCCGCTCAGTTCTCCGCGCGGAGCAGCGGCGGGTGCAGGACGCTCGCCGGACCGCGCCGGTAGAGCTGCGCGGGCCGGCCGCCGTCCCGGGTGGTGGACTCCCCCGTCGGCTCCAGGAAGCCGGGCGCGCTGGTCACCTTGCGGTGGAAGTTCCGCGGGTCCAGCGGCCGCCCCCACACCGCCTCGTAGACCCGCCGCAGCTCGGCCACGGTGAACGCCGGCCCGCAGAAGGACGCGGCCAGCGCGGTGTACTCGAGCTTCGCCCGCGCCCGCGCCACGCCGTCGGCCAGCACCGCGTCGTGGTCGAACGCCAGGCCCGGGGACACCTCCGCCACCGGCGCCCAGCGGGCCCCGGCCGCGTCGCTGCCGGGTCGCGGCTCCGGCGGGTCGGCGACCAGGGCCAGGTGGGCCACCGTGACCACCCGCATCCGCGGGTCCCGGTCGGGCGCCCCGTAGGACGCCAGCTGCTCCAGGTGTGCCGCCCCGGGCGTCAGGCCGGTCTCCTCCGCCAGCTCGCGGGCCGCGGCGGCGAGCAGGTCCTCGTCGGGGCGCACGAACCCGCCGGGCAGCGCCTCCCGGCCGGCGAACGGCTCCGGTCCGCGCCGGACCACCAGCACGCACAGCCGGCCGCCCCGGACCGTGAGGACGACGAGGTCCACCGTCACGGCCACCGGCGGGAACGCCCGCGGGTCGTAGTCCGTCACGCGCCCACCATAGCGTCAGATTGACGACAAGGCCGTCAGTTGCTTATCGTCAGGACGACGACAAACCGAGCAGGAGGCACCTCGATGGCCGACATCACCCGCTACCCCTTCGTCCGCCACCTGCGGAGCACGGCGACCGCGCACGTCCTCCGCGTCCGCAACGGGCGCGTCGTCCAGGCGGCCACCGGCGCGAGCTTCTGGTTCCGCCCGCTCTCGGCGGTCCTCTCGGAGATCCCGGTCGACGACCGCGAGCTGCCGCTGCTCTTCCACGCCCGGACGGCGGACTTCCAGGACGTCACGGTGCAGATGACGCTCACGTTCCGCGTCACCGACCCGGCGCTGGCCGCGGCGCGGGTGGACTTCTCGATCGACCCGGCCACGGGCCGGTGGCTGGGCACCCCGCTGGAGCAGGTGGCCGGCCTGCTCACCGAGTCGGCGCAGCAGCACGCGCTGGACCTGCTGACCACGATCGACCTCGCCACGGCGCTGACCCGCGGCGTCGCCCCCGTCCGCGACACCGTCGAGCGCGGCCTGGCCGCCGACCCGCGGCTGGCCGAGACCGGCATCGCCGTCATCGGGGTGCGCGTGGTCGCCGTCCGCCCGGAGGCCGACGTCGAGCGCGCCCTGCAGACCCCGACGCGGGAGCGCGTCCAGCAGGAGGCCGATCGGGCCACCTACGAGCGGCGGGCGATGGCCGTCGAGCGGGAGCGGGCGATCAGCGAGAACGAGCTGGCCAACCAGATCGAGCTGGCCCGCCGCGAGGAGGAGCTCGTCGGTCAGCGCGGCGTGAACGCCCGCCGGGAGGCCGAGCAGGCGGCGGCCGCGGCCGAGGTCGCCAGCGAGGCGCAGGCCCGCCGGGACCAGCGCTCGGCCCAGGTCCGGGCCGACACCGAACGGCTGCTGGGCGCGGCGCGGGCCGAGGCCACCGCCGCCGAGCTCGCCGCGCACGCCCAGGTCCCCGCGGAGGTGCTGTTCGCCCTGGCCGCCAAGGAGCTCGCGGCGCACCTGCCGCAGATCGACAGCCTGGTGCTCACCCCCGACCTGCTCGCCCCGGTGCTGGCCAAGCTCGGCGGTGCCCGGTGACGCCGGCCCCGCGGGTGGTCGTCGTCTCCCGCGCCACCGAGCTGCGCGAGCTCGTCGCCCGGCACGGCACCGCGGCGCAGGCGACGTTCTTCCTCGCCACCCGCGGCCGCGACATCGCCGAGGTGGCCGAGCGGGACGCCGCGCAGGCCCGCGCCCTGGCGACGGCGACCGCGGCGATCCCGGTCGACTGGCGCCGCGGCAGCGTGGACCGCGCCGACCTCCCCCGGTTCCTGTTCGCCCCCGACGACGTCGTCCTGGTGGTGGGGCAGGACGGGCTGGTCGCCAACGTCGCCAAGTACCTCGACGGCCAGCCGGTGGTCGGCGTCGATCCCGAGCCGGGCCGCAACCCCGGCGTGCTGGTCCGGCACCGGCCGGCCGACGTCGGCGGCCTGCTGCGGGACCGGCCGGCGCCGACCCCGCGCACGATGGTGCAGGCGACGACGGACGACGGGCAGGTGCTGCGTGCGCTCAACGAGGTCTACGTCGGCCAGCCGACCCACCAGACCGCCCGCTACCGGCTGACCGCCCCCGGTGCCGGCGCCGAGCGGCAGGCCTCCTCCGGCGTCCTCGTGTCGACCGGCACGGGCGCCACCGGCTGGTGCCGGTCGGTCTCCCGGGAGCGGTCGGACCCGCTGCCGCTGCCCGCGCCGGGGGACCCGCGGCTGGCCTGGTTCGTGCGCGAGGCCTGGCCGTCGCCGGCGACGGGGACCGGCTGCACCGCGGGCCTGCTCGGGGCGGACGACGTCCTGACCGTCGACGCGGAGTCCGACGGGCTCGTCGTGTTCGGCGACGGGCTGGAGGCCGACCGGCTGACCCTCTCCTGGGGTCAGCGGGTCACCGTCGGCCGCGCCGACCGCAGCCTCCAGCTGGTCTGAGCCGCGGTGTTCCACGTGGATCCGGAGCGTGGATCCGTTCCACGTGGAGTCGGGGCGTGGAGCCGGACGGTCGGGTGGCGCCGTCCTCACAGCAGCGAGCGCACCCACGGCTCCAGGTGCGGGTTGCGCGGCTCGTACCGCGGCCGTCCGGTCCCCCACCGGCGCAGCACGCCGCCGTCCAGCGTCTCGGCGATCGCCTCGCGGACCGGGCGCAGCAGCGGGCGGTTGAACGGCAGCAGCCCGGTGAGGCGGCCCAGCAGGGTCCTCGACCAGTCGTCGATCCGCCCCTGCCACTCCTGGCCGGTGGGCGGCGGCTCCGGCGGGTCGACCACCAGCCCGGCCTCGACGGCCCGGTCGACGACCCACTCGCGGGTGAGGACCGACAGCGGGTTGCGCCGCTCCGGCTCCGCCGTCCCACCGCCGCCCACGTTGGTGTGCCCGCCGACGAACCAGCGCTGCTCGACCGCGGTGGGGTGCCCGGGGATCGGGATGGGCACGCTGGTCCACATCGTCGGCACGAACAGCCCGCGGTGCTCGTCGACCGCGACCGCGTGGCAGGCGACGTCGACCAGCCCGCTCAGGTTCGTGTCGTGGAACTCGTAGCGGCGGCGGTTCACCCAGCGCCCCAGCCCGCCGGGGATGCCCAGGGCGCCCACGGTGTCGAAGACGCCGACGAATCGGATCCGGACCAGCCGCGAGTGCGCCAGGACCAGCTCGTCCTCGGCGGTGCGCGGGCGCACCTCGCCCGCCTGCATCTCGCGCAGCCCCGGCCGGCTGCGGTCGCGGTAGCGGCGGAAGACGGCGTCCGCGGGCAGGTGCTGGGCGGCGATCAGCCCGCACCGGGCGATCATCCCCGCGAGGCTCCGGGCCGTGAACGCCCCGCGGCTGTACCCGATCAGGAAGATCCGGTCCTCGTCGGACGTCCACCGCCGGGCGAGGAACTCGTAGCCCCGGCAGATGTTGTCGTCGAGCCCGACGCCGAACGCGCCGCCGACCAGGCGGTCGGAGACGCCCGTGCCGACGCCGCGCACGTAGCACCGCTCCTGGTGCACGCCGGGCGCCGCCTCGGGCACCCGGTCGCAGATCTGCACGACGTTGGTGTGGGCGTTGCTGTCGCTCCAGGTGCCGTCGAGGAAGGCGGCCAGGTTCCGCGCCATCGGACGATGGAACACCCGAGGCCCGGGACGTGGGGCGTTCCGGGCCTCGGGTGTCCGGCGGTGCGCGGGCCGGTCAGGCGGCCGCGGCCTCGGCCCGCAGCAGGCGGCGGCGGGTGGCCTTCGGGCCGGTGGACATCTTCCACAGCTTCACCAGCTGCGAGGGGAGGTTGCGCGCGGTGGTGTTGTCCAGCCAGCCGTTGGGCAGCGACAGCCGGAAGATCTTGTGCCAGGCGGAGTAGACCTGCTGCGGCAGCGGCGCCGTGTGGTACTTGAGCCCGTACTCCTCGAACAGGGCCCGGACCTTCGGCGCGATCTCGGCGTACCGGTTGCTGGGCAGGTCGGGGAAGAGGTGGTGCTCGATCTGGTGCGACAGGTTGCCGGTCATGACGTGCATCGCCTTCGACCCGGAGATGTTGGCCGAGCCGAGCATCTGGCGCAGGTACCACTCGCCCTTGGTCTCGCCCTCGATCGACTTCTTCTCGAAGGTCTCGACGCCCTCGGGGAAGTGCCCGCAGAGGATGACCGAGTTCGACCACAGGTTGCGGACGACGTTGGCGACGAAGTTCGCCGTCAGCGTGGACACGAAGTTCGGGCCGGACAGCAGCGGGTGGATCACGTAGTCCTTGCGGACCTGCCGGCCGATCTTGCGCAGCACGGCCTTGGCGCGGCGGCGGAACTCCGGGTCCTTGGTCTGCCCGGTGGCCACGACCTTGCCCAGCTCCAGGTCGTAGGCGGCGATGCCGTACTCGAAGAAGCAGGCGTTGACGAAGCTCCACAGCGGCTGCAGCAGGTGACCGGGGGCCCACTTCTGGTCCTCGTCGACCCGCATGATGCCGTAGCCGAGGTCGTTGTCCTTGCCGATCACGTTCGTGTACGTGTGGTGCAGCTGGTTGTGCGAGTGCTTCCACTGCTCGGCCGGGCTGGCCATGTCCCACTCCCACGTCGTGGAGTGGATCTTCGGGTCGCGCATCCAGTCCCACTGGCCGTGCAGGATGTTGTGCCCGATCTCCATGTTCTCGAGGATCTTGGCGATCGACAGCCCGATCGTGCCGAGCACCCACGCGGGCGGGAAGCCCGAGGCGAGCAGGACGGCGCGGCTGCCCAGCTCCAGCTTGCGGTGCACGTCGATGACGGTGCGGATGTAGCGGGCGTCGGACTCGCCGCGGCTGTCGATCACGCCCTGGCGGATGGCGTCGAGCTTCTTGCCCAGGAGCTCGACGTCCTCGGCGGTGAGGTGCGCGATCGGGTTGTCGCTCTTCTTCTGGATGGCGGTCATGCGGGGTCGGCTCCTCGGCTCAGTGGTCGATGGCGCAGGCGCCGGCGGCGGCACTGACGCAGGTCTGGACGAGGACGCCGTCCCCGGGGACGGCCGTGGTCACCTCGCCGGTGCGCAGGTCGCGGACGGCGCCCTCGCGCAGGGGCAGGACGCAGCCGAAGCAGATGCCCATCCGGCAGCCGCTGGGCATCAGGACGCCGGCCTCCTCGGCGGCGTCGAGGATCGGGGTCGCCCCGTCGGCCTCGAGCGTCGTCCCGGTGGCGGTGAAGGAGACCGTGCCGCCCTCGCCGTCGCCGGCGACGACGGTCGGCCGGAAGCGCTCGGTGTACAGCAGGTCGGCGAGGCCCGCGGCGGCCCAGTGCTGCTCCAGCGCCTCGAGCATCCCGACCGGCCCGCAGGCCCAGGTGGCGCGCTCGGCGACGTCGGGCACCAGCGCGGCGACGTCCTCGGCCGTGAGCATCCCGGCGGTGTCGGTGTGCTGCTCGACCAGCCGGATCCGGCCGGCGGCGGCCAGCGCCCGCAGCTCGGCGCCGAAGACGACGTCGTCGGCGGTGGGCGCGGAGTGCACGAGGACGACGTCGGGGAGCCCGTCGACCCCGGCGGCGTCGGCGACCCAGTTGCGCAGGATGCCCATGACCGGGGTGATGCCCGAGCCGGCGGTGACGAACAGCGCCTTGGCCGGGGTCGGCCGCGGCAGCACGAACTCGCCGGTGGCCTGGTCGAGCTGGACGATCGTGCCCCGCCGGACGCGGTGCACGAGGTGGTTGCTGACCTTCCCGTCCGGGATGGCCTTGACCGTGATCGTGAAGCAGCCGTCGGCCCGGCCCAGCACCGAGGTGATCGAGTACGCGCGCCACAGCCGGACGCCGTCGACGTCCACGCCGAGGCGGACGTACTGCCCGGGGACGTGCGGCCGCCAGTCGCGGCCGGGGCGGATGACGACGGTGGCGGCGTCCCGGGTCTCCCGGTGGACCGCCTCGATGCGGCCGCGCAGCGCCGCGCCGGAGCGCAACGGGTCGACCAGGTCGAGGTAGTCCGACGGCAGCAGCGGCGTGGTCGCCAGCTCCGCGAGCTTGACGACCCGGTCGCGCAACGCCGTCAGCCGGGGCCGGGTCGGGGAAGGACTCGGCTGCGTAACGGTCATGTCTCGAGGTTTCCCCGTCTGGCGACCAAACACCTGTGTCCGCGACGTGAATCGACGGCGCTACTTTGTTCGCCGAGCACAAACGCTCCGGGAGGTGTCGTGACCGAGGTGCAGTCGCCGTTCCCGCCGCACGTGGCGGCGGCGCTCGTCGAGCAGCTGCCCGCCGTCGCCGAGACGACGATCGCGGCCATCGTCGTCGAGGTGCCCAGCTACGCCGACGCGTTCGGCGGCGCCATGGGCAAGACCATCGACCGCGCCGTCCAGCTGGCCCTGGGCGGTTTCCTCAGCCTGGCCACGGGCGGGGCGGACCCCAGCCGGCCCGTGGGGCCGGCGCTGGACGGCGCCTACGCCCTGGGCCGGGGCGAGGCCCGCAGCGGCCGGTCGATGGACGCCCTGCTGGCGGCCTACCGGGTGGGTGCCCGCGTCTCGTGGCGGCACATGAGCGGCGCCGCCGTCGCCGCGGGGATGTCCCCGGCGGACCTCGCGCGCTTCGCCGAGCTCGTCTTCGCCTACATCGACCAGCTCTCGGCCTCCAGCGTGGCCGGGCACGCCGACGAGCTGGCCTCCACCGGCCGGGCCCGGCGCCGGCACCTGGAGCGCCTGGTCGGCGTCCTGCTGGCCGGCCGGCCGCTGCACGACCTGACCGCCGCCGCGGAGCGGGCGGAGTGGCTGCCCCCGCGCACCCTCACGGCGGTGCTGATCCCCGAGACCGAGGCGCGCGCCGCCTTCTCGGCCCTGGACGTGCGGACCCTGGTCAGCTCCGAGGAGCTCGCCGACCTCGGCCCGGGGCCCGAGCGGGTGGTCATGCTCGTGCCCGACGCCGAGGGGCGCGGCCGCACCGCGCTGCTGACCGCGCTGCAGGGCCGGCAGGCCGTGGTCGGGCCGCCGCGGCCGTGGGCGCAGGCGCAGGCGTCCTACGCGCGGGCGCAGCGGGCGCTGCAGCTGGGCCTGCGCGCCGAGGGGCGGGCCCCGCTGGACACCGAGGAGCGGCTCGCCGAGCTGGTGCTGCGCGCCGACGCCACCGCGCTGGCCGACCTGCGCCGGCGGGTCCTCGCGCCGCTGGCCGGGGTGTCCGACAGCGCCCGCGAGAAGCTCACCGAGACGCTGCGCTCGTGGCTGCTGCACCACGGGCGGCGCGACCAGGTGGCCGCGGAGCTGTTCGTGCACCCGCAGACGGTGCGCTACCGGATGGGGCAGCTGCGGGACCTGTTCGGCGACCGCCTCGACGACCCGCGGACGGTGCTGGAGCTGACCCTGGCCCTCGCCGTCCCCACCTGAGCGCGCTCCCGCCTCGGGCGGACGCCTGCCTCAGGACGCGGTGAGCACCGCGACGAGGAAGTCCGAGTCCGGCGTGAACGGGTGCAGGTGCCACGTCGACAGCAGCACCGACGGCGCCAGCCCGGCGGTGGCGGCGTCGGCGAGGAAGGCGTCGAAGGCGTAGTCGCGGCCGGCGCCGAAGCCGACGACGGCGCGCCCGCCGGGCGCCAGGTGCGCGCGGAACCGGCGCAGCACCTCCACCCGCGTACTGGGCGCGAGGAAGGTGACGACGTTGCCCGCGCAGACGACCGCGTCGAACCGGTCGGGCAGGTCCAGCTCGGCGAGGTCACCGACCAGCCAGCGCGGGCCGGGGTGGTCCTCGGTGGCGGCGGCGATCAGCACCGGGTCGACGTCCACGCCCACCACCTGGTGCCCGGCGCGCGCCAGGTGCCCCCCGACCCGGCCCGGGCCGCAGCCGGCGTCCAGCACGCGCGAGCCCCGCGCGAGCATGGCGTCCACCAGCCGCGCCTCGCCGACGATGTCCTCGCCGCGCGCGGCCAGCCGGCGGAAGCGCTCCACGTAGGCCGGGGAGTGGCCGGGGTCGGCCTCGGTCATGCGGACCCAGGAGCTCGGCTCGGTCATGCGCCCATCCTCTCCGGCGCGGTCCGGGCGCGCCGGTCAGGTCCGGACGTGCTCCTCCAGACCCCGGCCGGGGTGCCAGGCCAGGATCCGCAGCGCCGTGCGGTCGTCGGTGTGACCGGTCCACACCACCTCGGCCAGGTCCAGCCGGAACACGTGCGCGCCGCCCTCGCCCGGCTCCTCCGCCACGGCCCGGCCGGCGACCTTCGCCTCCCCCGGCCAGCTCGCGCCGTCCTCGCCCGGGTCGACGGTGGGGCTGTGCACCGCCACGCGCGGGTCCCGCAGCAGGTCGCGGGCCTTCACCGCGCCGGGCATCGAGCCCAGCCGCAGCTCGCCGTCGCCGGTGAACTGGACCTCGGTGCCGCTGATCCGCGGCCCGCCGTCGGCCCGCAGCGTCGCCATCGTGGCGTGCGGGGACGTCGCGAAGGCCGCGCGCACGCGGGCGGCCAGGTCCGGGACCTCGGCCGCGACGTCCGCCCAGCGCGCCATCCGCTCAGTCTGCCGCCTGCTCCCGCCAGTCGGGCGGGTCGGCGGCGTGCAGCGCCGGGTCGTCGGCGGCGAAGGTGCGCACCGGGCCGGGCGGGGTGCGCGGCCCCTCGAACCGCACGGTGACCCGGCCGATGCCGCGGCCCCACACCCAGCCGGCGCCGAGCTCGTCGTGCCGCACGTCCTGCCCGGGCCACCAGCGCCGCTCGGCGGGCAGGTCCGGCTCGGGCTCCGCGGCGGCGGGGACGGCGGCGTCGGGTCCGTCCGGGGCGCCGGGCTCGTCCCCGTCCGGGGAGGGGTCGAGGGCGAACAGGTCGCCCTGGGCGTACAGGGACAGCCCGGACACGCCCACCCCGAGCAGCCGCAGGCCGCCCGCCGTGCCGGCCTCGTCGAGCAGCCGCCGGGCGATGCCGGCGATCTGGCGCGGGTCGTCGGTCGGCTGCGGCAGCGTCTGCGACCGGGTGAGCGTCGTGAAGTCGTAGCGGCGCAGCTTGAGCGTCACCGTCCGGCCCGAGTAGGCGGCGGCCCGCAGCCGGCCGCCCACCCGCGCGGCCATCGCGTCGATCTCCCGGCCGAGCACCGTCCGGTCGGTCAGGTCGCGCTCGAAGGTCTCCTCCGCCGACACCGACTTGGTCTCCCGGTCGGGGACGACGGCGCGGTCGTCCTCGGCGCGGGCCAGCTGGTGCAGCCCCGCCCCGTGCGCGCGGCCGACCAGCGCGACGAGGTCGGGCAGCGAGCGGGCGGCCAGGTCGCCGACGGTGCGGACGCCGGCCGCGTGCAGCCGCTCGGCGGTGGCCGGCCCCACCCCGCCCAGGTGCGTCACCGGCAGCGGGTGCAGCACCTCCAGCTCCGTCCCCGGCGCCACCACGACCAGGCCGTCGGGCTTGTCCATCTCCGAGCCCAGCTTGGCCATCAGCTTCGAGCTGCCGATGCCGACCGACCCGGTCACCCCGCCGGTCGCCGCGGCGATCCGGTCCTTGAGACCCCGGGCCAGTTCCGTCACACCGGAGAACGAGAGGTCGCGCGCCGGGCCGGCGGCCAGGTCCACGTACGCCTCGTCGATCGACACCGGCTCCACCAGCGGCGACAGCTCCCGCAGCAGGCCCATCACGACGTCGGAGGTGGCCCGGTAGGCGGCGAACCGGCCGCCGAGGAACGCCGTGCCCGCCGGGCAGCGCCGCCGCGCCTCCGCCGTCGACATCGCCGACCGGGCCCCGTAGGCCCGCGCCTCGTAGGACGCAGTGGCGACGACGCCGCGCCCGCCCACCCCGCCGACGACCACCGGGCGCCCGCGCAGCGACGGCTTGTCGCGCTGCTCGACGGCGGCGAAGAAGGCGTCGAGGTCCAGGTGCAGGACGCTGGCCTCTCGACGCACCCGCCCATCCTCCCCTCCCCCGGGGACACGCCCGGGTGAACCGGCACGGCGGCGTCCCCGAACCGGTTGCCCGGCGGTGTCCGGCCTGGGAGTCTGCGGCCTCCGACCGCACGACCGAGGGGAGCCCGTGGACGCCGCCGCGACCGCATTCCTCGTCGTCGGCGGCGTCGGTGTCGCTCTGCTGCTGGTCTCCCTGCTGGTCGGCGAGATCGGGCACCTGGCGTTCGACGCCGACGGTGGCCCCTTCTCGCTGGAGGCGGTCGCCGCGCTGCTCGGCGGTGTCGGCTTCGGCGGCGCGGCGGCCACCGCCCTGCTGCCGGACACGGTGGACGGCGCGGCCGCGGTGGCGATCGCGCTGGTCGCCGGACTGGTCCTCGCCGTGCCGCTGGCCTGGGGGGCGATCCGGCTGTCCCGGGCGTTCCGCGACATGCCGACCACCGAGACGCTCACCCGCCACCACCTGGCCGGCACGCAGGGCGTCGTCGTCTCGGCGGTGCCCGCCGGCGGCTACGGCGAGGTGCGCCTCACCGTGGCCGGGCAGGGCCTGAAGTACGCCGCGCGCAGCGACGACGCCCTGCCCGCCGGCACCCCCGTCTACGTGGTCGAGGCGCTCAGCGAGACCGCCGTCCACGTCGTCTCGACCGCCCCGGACCCCCTCCCAGAACCCGGAGAGATGTCATGACCCTGCTGATCGCGATCGGCGGCATCGCCGTCCTCGTCGTCGCCCTCGTGCTGTTCGTGCTCAGCCGGATCAAGGTGGCCGGGCCCAACCAGGCGTTCCTGGTGACCGGCCGGCAGGGCCGCCAGGTCACCGACGCCTCGGGCGTGGTGTCGCGGGACAGCTCCGGGCAGAAGGTCGTGATGGGCGCCAGCGTCTTCGTGCTGCCCGTCGTGCAGAAGCTGCACACGATGGACCTGTCCAGCCGCCGCATCCCGGTCGGCATCCGCGGCGCGGTGTCCAAGCAGGGCGTCAAGTGCGACCTCGAGGGCGTGGCGATCGTCAAGGTCGGCGGCAGCGAGGGCGCCATCCGCGCGGCCGCGCAGCGCTTCCTCAACCAGCAGCAGGGCATCGACACCTTCACCTCGGAGGTGCTGGCCGGTGCGCTGCGCTCCATCGTGGGCCGCCTGACGATCGAGGAGATCATCCGCGACCGGGCCGCGTTCGCCTCCGCCGTCGCCGAGGAGGCCGAGTCGTCGCTGACCGGTCAGGGCCTGGTGCTGGACACCTTCCAGCTGCAGGACATCCAGGCCGAGGGCAGCTACCTGGCCGACCTCGGCCGGCCCGAGGCCGCGCGGGTGCTCAAGGAGGCCAGCATCGCCGAGGCGCGGGCCCGCCAGGCCGCGCAGCAGGAGCAGCTGCTGGCCGACGAGGCCATCGCCGTCGCCCAGCGGCAGCTGGCGCTGCGGCAGGCCGAGATCAGCGCCGAGACCGACGCCGCCAAGGCCAAGGCCGCCGCGGCCGGACCGCTGGCGCAGGCGGCGCAGGACCAGGCGATCCTCAGCGAGCAGGAGAAGGTCGCCGTCCGCACCGCGGCGCTGACCGAGCGGCAGCTGGACACCGAGGTGCGCCGCCCGGCCGACGCCCAGCGGTACAAGGTCGAGCAGGAGGCCGAGGCGCGCAAGAACGCCGCGATCCTCAGTGCGGAGGCCGAGCGGGCGTCCACCATCGCCGCCGCGGAGGCCGCCGCCCGCCAGGCCGAGCTCTCCGGTGAGGGCGAGCGGGCCCGCCGGTCGGCGCTGGCCGAGGCCGAGGCCATCGAGGGTGCCAAGCGCGGTGAGGCCGAGAAGCTGCGCCGCCAGGCGATCGCCGACGCGGTCGAGCGGGAGGGCGCGGCCGAGGCCGCGGCGATCCTGGCCCGCGGTCAGGCCGAGGCCGAGGCCCTGGACGCCCGCTCCGAGGCGTTCGCCAAGTACGGCGAGGCGGCCATCCTGGAGATGCTGGTCAAGGTGCTGCCCGACGTCGTCGGCGCCGCGGCCGCCCCGCTGTCGAGCGTGGACAAGATGACGGTCATCTCCGCCGACGGCGCGAACTCCCTCGGCCGGTCGGTGGCCGCCAACGTCGCCCAGGGGCTGCAGCTGTCCGGTGACCTGACCGGCCTGGACGTCCCCGCCCTGCTGCGCCGGCTCTCGGGCGCCGGGGCGGCGACGGGCGAGGCCGCTCCCCGCGCCCCCGGCGCCGTCCCCCCTGCCGGCAGGGACGGCGTCACCCGCATCCCGGTCGACGGCGGCGCCCCGGAGGGGAACGGCGCCCCGCACTGACGCGGCGCCGCCGCCCGCGCTGACGCGAGGCGGCGGTGCCGCGGTGTGGGGGTGGGTGCCGCGCTGTGGGGCGGCGGTGGCCCCCGTACTGCGGCACTGCCGCGGTGCAGCAGGGGGACGGCGGCGCGGTGCGGGTGGGGGCGGCCGGTCGGTCAGCCCGCGTCGGTGAGGGCCGCGCTGGGCAGCCAGTCCGCGTCGAGGAGCTCGGCGATCTCCTGCAGGGACGACGTGTCCGCGCCGGCGGTGGAGCCGCTGACCGCCAGCCGCTCGACCATCACGCGGGCGACCTGCTCCTCGACGGTGTCCTCGGCGAAGGCCACCCGCCACGGGGAGGTCTGCCCGTCGCGGTGGGTGCGGCCGGTGACCTGGCGGGCCTGGATGCCGGAGAACCGCGGCTGGTGGAACAGCCCGACCCGGGGGGTGCCCGAGGCGGTGGCCCCGCCGGGCAGCAGCTCGGCGGCGTGCAAGCTGATGGACGCCGTCACGGTGAACACGCACACCGGCGCCGCGCCGGTCTGGAAGCGCAGCCGCTCGGCCTCGACGTCGAACCGGTCCCGCCCGTAGATCCCGGCGACGGCGATCCCGGCGTCCTGCAGCGCCTCGCGGATCGGGTCGGCCGCGGTCTCCACGAACTCCACGGAGACGGCGACCTGCCGCTCGGCCTCCACCTGCGCCCTGACCCAGTCGACGGTCGCCGGCACCCGGATGAGCCCGGCCTTCTGCCGGAACCGCAGCAGGGCGGCGCGGCCGCGGGCGGTCTGCCGGCCGCGCCTGGCCAGCTGCATCTCCGCGCGGAACTCGTTCCACTCCGCCTCGTAGCTCGCCCGCTCGGCCGGGCTCAGCGCCACGGGCGCCCCGCCGACCGACACCTCGCCCCACGGCGCCGAGCGGTGCAGCGCCGCGGGCGGGGACCCGCCGGTCAGCCACTCCTGCAGGCGGGCGAGGTCGGCCCGGCGCTCGTCGGCGTCCTCGGTCCACGTCCAGCCGTAGCGACCCCGTTCCACGTGGAACCCGTGCTCGGCGAGCTTCGCCGCCAGGTCCGCCCACGCGCGCAGCGGCTCGCCGGCCCGGGCGGCGAACTGCGGCGCCAGGTAGGGCAGCTCCAGCGGGGTGTGCGCCGGGGTGGCGGTCGCGGCGACGACGAACGGGGCGTCCTTCACCCGCGCGGCGCCGGAGACGGCCCGCCAGTGCTTCCACCGCTGGGTGGTCGTGTGCCGGACCATGTGCGCCTCGTCGCCGATGACGACGTCGAACTGCGGAGCGCTCTTCAGCAGCGCCGACACCTTGGCCAGCCGGTCCCACGTCGTGACGCACCAGCGCAGCCCGCCGTCCCCGAACCCGGCGATCGAGCGGGTCCAGTGCGGGATGGTGATCGCGGCGGGCCGGTCGGCGACGACGAGCACCCGGTCGCCGCCGCGCATCTCGCAGATCTCGCGGGCGGCCATGATCGCCGTCCCGGTCTTGCCGACGCCCGGGTCGTCGCCGAGCAGGAACACCCGGTGCCCGGCCGCGGCCGACGCGACGACGGCGTCCGCCCCGGTGCACTGCTCCTCGCGCGGCACCAGCGACCGGGCCGGCGGCAGCGGCCGCGGCTCCTCGTTGAGCTCGTCCTCCAGGAAGCGCTCGAGGGTGTACGGCGGCGGGTCGTAGGGCGCGAGCTCCGGCGGCAGCGCCCGGCCCACGAACACGTGGGCCTGCAGCCCGGCGTGCCAGGCGGCGCCGGGGGCCGGGGCGCGGAACGGGACGGCCAGCACCCAGATCCGCTCCCCGGGCCCCGCCACCGGCAGGTCCGGCGGTGCGGCACGGCGGGCCGGCGCCCGCCGCCTCGTCGCGGTGCGGGTCGTGCCGCTCGCGCGGGTGGTGCTCGTGCGGCGGCGCCGTCCGGGCATGGTGCTGCTCCCCCTCGGGTCCGCGGGCTGGGTCCGGCCGACGACGGTAGGCGGAGCGGACGACGGGATCTGGTGGAATCGCCGGGTGACCGCGAACCCCGAGGAACGGCTGCACGCCCGCACGCTGGGCGAGGCCGGTCCGCGGGTGGTGTTCGTGCACGGCCTGTTCGGGCAGGGGCGGAACTGGACGACGATCGCCAAGGGCCTGGCCGACCGCCACCGGGTCACCCTGCTGGACCTCCCCAACCACGGTCACTCCCCCTGGACCGAGCGGGTCGACTACCTCGACATGGCCGGGCTGGTGGCCGAGGAGCTGGCGTCCTACGGCGAGCCGGTGACCCTGGTGGGGCACTCGATGGGCGGCAAGGTGGCGATGCAGCTGGCGCTGCGCCGGCCGGAGCTGCTGCGGGCGCTGGTCGTCGTCGACATCGCCCCGGTCGAGTACCCGGTGTCCGGCGGGCGCACCGACGACCCGGACGAGGAGGCCTCGCCGTTCGCCGCGTTCATCGCCGCGATGCGCGCGGTGGACCTGGACCGGCTGCAGACCCGTGAGGACGCCGACGCCGCCCTGCGGACGGCGGTGCCCAGCCGGATGGTGCGCTCGTTCCTGCTGCAGTCGCTCGTGCGGGACGGGGTCGGCCCGGACGGCGGCTGGCGCTGGCGGCTCAACCTGGAGCTGCTCGGCCGCGACCTGGAGGAGCTGCGGGGCTTCCCCGAGCCCCCGCCGGGCGCGACCTACGACGGGCCGGTCCTCTGGGTCGCCGGCGCCACCAGCCACTACGTGCTGCCGGCCGACCGCGCGCGGATGGACGCGCTGTTCCCCCGCACCCGCCTGGTCCGGATCAAGGACGCCGGGCACTGGGTGCACTCCGAGCAGCCGGAGGTCTTCCTGGAGACCCTGCGCCGCTTCCTGGCGTCGGTCGAGGACTGACGCCGAGAGCGACGGCGAGGGCCGGTCCCCGAGGACCGGACCCGCTCAGGCGTACTGGCGCGGGGCCGCACCCGGGACCGGCCCGGGCAGCTCGAGCAGCGCGTCCAGGTCCTCGGCCGGCATGGGGCGGGCGAACAGGTAGCCCTGGGCGACGTCGCACCGCAGCGCCCGCAGCGCGGTGACGTGCCCGGGCTCCTCGACGCCCTCCGCGACGACGGTCAGGCCCAGGTTGTGCGCCAGGTCCACGGCGGTGCGGACCAGGACGGCGTCCTGCTCGCTGACGGTCATGCCCAGCACGAACGACCGGTCGATCTTCAGCTCGTCGACCGGCAGCCGCCGCAGCAGGGCCATCGAGCTGTAGCCGGTGCCGAAGTCGTCGATCGACAGGTGCACGCCCATCGCCCGCAGCCGCTGCAGCACCTGCAGGCCGCGCTCGGCGTCGGCCAGCACCGCGCTCTCGGTGACCTCCAGGCGCAGCAGGGAGGCGGGGACGCCGTGCTCGGCCAGCAGCCGCGCCACCAGGTCGGGCACGGACGCGTCGAGCAGGCACCGGGTGGAGAGGTTGACGGCCACCGGCAGCGGCCGGCCGGCGTCGGCCCAGCGGCGCATCTGCGCCAGCGACAGGTCCAGCACGCGCTCGGTGAGCGCGACGATGAGCCCGGTGCCCTCGGCGACCGGGACGAAGTCCGCCGGCGGGACCAGGCCGCGCTCGGGGTGGCGCCAGCGGACCAGCGCCTCGGCGCCCTCCAGCCGGCCGTCGGCGAGGGAGACCTTCGGCTGGTAGTGCACGGTCAGCTCGTCGGTGCGCTCCAGCGCCCGGCGCAGGTCGCCCAGCACGGTGAGCCGCGACGAGGGGGCCACGTGCCGGTCGGGGTCGAACACCACGACCCCGGAGGTGAGCTCCTTGGCCGCGTGGACGGCGATGTCGGCGGCGCGCTGCAGGCCCTCGGCGTCGCTGCCGTGGGCGGGGGAGACGGCGATCCCGATGCTGACCTCGATGTCCAGCCCGACGCCGTCGCCGAGGTCGAAGGGCCGGTGCAGCGCCGCGCGGACGCGCGCGGCCACGGCCTGCGCCTCGGGGACGCCGTCGACGGCGGGCAGCAGGACGGCGAACTCGTCACCGCCCAGCCGGGCGACGGTGTCGCCGTCGCGCAGCACCGAGGCGATGCGGGGCCCGACGGCCAGCAGCAGCCGGTCCCCCCAGGAGTGCCCGAGGGTGTCGTTGACCTCCTGGAAGCGGTCGAGGTCCACGTGCAGGACGGCGACCTCGCCACGGGTGCCGGCGGCGTCGGCGAGCGCGCGGGTGAGCCGGTCGCGCAGCAGCACGCGGTTGGGCAGGCCGGTCAGGGCGTCGTGCGTCGCGCGGTGCCGCTCGCGCTCGGCGGACTCCTGCAGGGCCGTCGTCTGCCGGCGCAGCCGCTTGGAGGCCGAGGCGATGACCCGGAACAGGGCGGCGTAGAAGACGGCGAGGCTCCCCACCAGCAGGACCGTCAGGGTGCGCAGGTCCTCGCTGATCGCCGTCGCGACCGGTGCGTAGGGCAGGTAGACCTCCACGGCGCCGTCGGGGGTGGCCGACCCGTCGAACTGCAGCGGCACGTAGACCTCGAGCAGCCGCCGGTCCCCGCCGTGGCTGGCGTCGTCGTCCGTCGTGTCGCTGGAGAACTCCGAGACCACCTCGCCGGCCAGCGCCTCCTGCAGCTCGTCGGACGTCGAGCGGGTGCCGACGAGCGCGCCGTCGTCGGCGAAGACGACCCGCCCCGTGCGGTCGTAGACCTTGAGCTCGACCGGGTCCAGGGCCGCCAGGCCGTCGCCGCCGCGGTCGCGCGCGGAGCTGCGCACCGTGTCGGCGACGTGCGCCAGCAGCTCCGGGTCGATCCCCTCGGTGAGGTCGACGGCCGTCATCAGCGGCTGCAGCCCCAGGCGGACGGTCACGACGACGGTGCGCTCGGCCTGCTCCCGCGCGCGCTCGCTGATCGCGGCGCTGTGCGCGCCGTAGAGCACGACCCCGAGGCCCACGGTGAGCACGGCGCCGAGGACGGCGAACCGTGCCAGCAGCGAGCGGGGCACGAGGCGGCGCAGCAGGGCCATGTCGCCCGGATCGGTGCGCGGGCCGCCGTCCTTGACCCCCCGCCGGGTGCGACTCACCCGCGCGGGGCCCCTCCCGGGTGTCGGCCCCGGCTGCCATCCTGGCCGCGTGTCCAGCGAGTTCGTCGTGCACCGGCCGTCCGGGCCGCTGCGCGGGCTGGTGACCGACGCGGTCGGCTACGGCCAGATCGGGCTGGAACCGGGGGTGCACCGCGGGCTCCCCTCCCCCGGGCTCACCCTGGTCGTCACCCTCGGCGACCCGCTGCAGGTGCTCGCCCACCCCGACCCGGCGCAGGCCCCGGGCCGGTACGACGCCCTGGTCGGCGGGCTGCACACCGCCCCCGCGCTGATCGCGCACCCGGGCCGCCAGGCCGGGCTGCAGCTGGGACTGGACCCGCTCGCGGCGCGCCGGCTGCTCGGCGCGCCCGCGGGCGAGCTGGCGTCGCTGGACTGCGCGCTCGGCGAGGTGCTGGGCCGGGCGGCGGACGAGCTGGTGGAGCGGGTGCGGGCGGCCGGTGGCTGGCCGGAGCGGTTCGCGGCGGTCGACGACGTCCTGTCCCGGGCCGCGCGGGTGCGGCCGGACCCGCCGGCCGAGGTCGCCGAGGCCTGGCGGCTCACGCTCGCCTCCGGCGGCCGGTTGCGGGTGGCCGAGCTGGCCCGGCGGGTCGGCTGGTCGGAGCGGCACCTCACGGCCCGGTTCCGCGCCGAGACGGGGCTCGGCCCGAAGGAGGCGGCGCGGGTGGTCCGGTTCGACCGGGCCCGGCGGGCGCTCACCGCGCGCGTCGCGGCCGGGGGCCCGCCCGACCTCGCCGCGCTGGCCGGCGCGGCCGGGTACGCCGACCAGTCGCACCTGACCCGCGACTGGCGGACGTTCACCGGGCTGTCCCCGCTGCGCTGGCTGGACGCGGAGTTCGGATTCGTCCAAGACGGTGGCCCCGTGACCGCGGCAGGCTCGGCGGCATGACGAACCCACAGAACGCCCAGGACACGCACAACGCCCAGAACACCCCGCCTCCGACCGTGTGGCCGGCCTTCCGGGCCGCCGACGCGCCCGCGCTCGTCCGCTGGCTGGTCGACGTCCTCGGCTTCACCGAGACCCTCGTCGTCCGCGACGGCGACCTGGTGACCCACGCCGAGCTGGCCTGGCCGCCCGGCGGCGGGGTCATGCTCGGCTCCGTCCGTGACGACGGCGGCTGGGACGTGAAGCCCGGCGTGACCGGGGCCTACCTGGTGACCGACGACGTCGAGGCGGTGTGGGCGCGGGTGCAGGCCGCCGGCGCCGACGTCCTGCGCCCGCTGGCGCCGCCGCACTACGGCGGGCAGGAGTTCTCCGTGCGCGACCCGGAGGGCAACAGCTGGAGCGTGGGCACCTACCCGGGGGCCGCCCGGCCGTGACCCCGGACGACGTGCGCGCGCTCGCCCTCGCCCTGCCCGAGGTGACCGAGGGCGACCACCACGGCCGGCGGGCCTACCGCCTGGGCACCCGCGTCCTGGCCACGCAGTGGACCGACGAGGCGCTCAACGTGATGGTCGACGAGTCCACGGCCCGGGCGGTCGAGGGCGGCGCGTGCACCCTGCTGTGGTGGGGACGCACGCTCTCGGGGGTGCGCGTCGACCTCCCGCGGGCGACGCCGGAGCTGGTGACCGACCTGCTGGAGGAGGCGTGGGCGCGCCGGGCGCCCGCCCGGCTGCGGTACACGCGGGGGTCGGCCGGCTGACGGAGCGCGGCCGCCCGGTCGGTGGCGGGCCCCGGCTCGCCACCGGCCCGGCCCGGACGCGAGGATCGCCCCCATGAGCGACGTCCGTGCCGGTCAGCCCGCCCAGCCCAGCGACCTCGTGGACGTGGCGTCGCTGGTCACCGCCTACTACACGCTGCAGCCCGACCCCGCCGAGCCGGCGCAGCAGGTCGCGTTCGGGACCTCCGGGCACCGCGGCTCGGCCCTCGACGTCGCCTTCAACGAGGCGCACATCCTCGCCACCACCCAGGCCATCTGCGAGTACCGCGCCGCGCAGGGCGTCGACGGGCCGCTGTTCCTCGGCCGCGACACCCACGCGCTCAGCGAGCCGGCCTGGGCCAGCGCGCTGGAGGTGCTCGCCGCCAACGACGTGACCGTCCTCGTCGACGCCGCCGACCGGTACACCCCGACGCCGGCGGTGAGCCACGCGATCCTGCGGGCCAACCGGGGGCGCGCCACGGGGCTCGCCGACGGCATCGTCGTCACCCCGTCGCACAACCCGCCCCGCGACGGCGGCTTCAAGTACAACCCGCCGCACGGCGGACCGGCCGACACCGACGCCACGACGGCGATCGCCGCCCGGGCCAACGAGCTGCTGCGGTCCGGGCTGGACGGCGTGCGGCGGATCCCGTTCGCCCGCGCCCGCGCCGCGGCCCGGGCGTACGACTTCGTGGGCACCTACGTCGACGACCTGCCCGCGGTGCTGGACCTGGACGCCGTCCGCGCGGCCGGGGTGCGGATCGGCGCCGACCCGCTCGGCGGCGCCTCGGTCGACTACTGGGCGGCGATCGCCGAGCGGCACCGGCTCGACCTGACCGTCGTCAACCCGCTGGTCGACCCCACCTGGCGGTTCATGACGCTGGACTGGGACGGGAAGATCCGGATGGACTGCTCGTCGCCCGCGGCCATGGCCTCCCTCATCGGCAAGCGCGGCGACTACGCGATCGCCACCGGCAACGACGCCGACGCCGACCGGCACGGCATCGTCACCCCCGACGGCGGGCTGATGAACCCCAACCACTTCCTCGCCGTCGCGATCTCCTACCTGTTCGCCCACCGCGAGGGCTGGGGCGCCGACGTCGCCGTGGGCAAGACGCTGGTGTCGTCGTCGCTGGTCGACCGGGTGGTCGCCGGCCTCGGCCGGCGCCTCGTCGAGGTGCCGGTCGGGTTCAAGTGGTTCGTGCCCGGCCTGCTCGACGGGACGGTCGGCTTCGGCGGCGAGGAGTCCGCCGGTGCCTCCTTCCTGCGCCGCGACGGCGGCGTGTGGACGACGGACAAGGACGGCATCCTGCTGGCGCTGCTCGCCTCCGAGATCCAGGCGGTCACCGGCCGGTCGCCGTCCCAGCTGCACGGCGAGCTGACCGGGCGGTACGGGGAGTCGTCCTACGCGCGCGTCGACGCCCCGGCGACCCGGGAGCAGAAGGCGGCGCTGGGCCGGCTCTCCCCCGATGCCGTGACCGCCACCGAGCTGGCCGGGGAGCCGATCGTGGCCAAGCTGACCCGGGCGCCCGGCAACGACGCGTCCATCGGCGGGCTGAAGGTCGTCACGGAGAACGCCTGGTTCGCGGCCCGCCCCTCGGGGACCGAGGACGTCTACAAGGTCTACGCGGAGTCCTTCGCCGGCCCCGAGCACCTGGCGCGGGTGCAGGAGGAGGCCCGCGAGGTGGTGACGGCGGCCCTCGGCGGCTGAGCGGCCAGCGGGCGTCGCGGGTGTGCAGACATCCACGTCATGGCGGTCGGATGAGGTGGATGCGCGCACACCCGCGCCGGCGAGGGACCGGGCACGGGTCGGCAGGCGCCGAGGGCCCCGTCAGCGGTCGCGGTGCTTGTCGGCGTACATCGCGTCGTCGGCGTCGCGCACCACCTGCTCGCAGGCGACGTCGGGGTCGGCGCCGGGCTCCACGGTGCCGATGCCCACGCTCATGCCCAGCCCGATGGTGGTGCCGTCGATGACCAGCGGCTCGACCACCACCGCGCGCAGCCGGCCGGCGAGCACCTCGGCCTCGGTGCGCTCGGTGTTCTCGCAGACGATGCTGAACTCGTCGCCGCCCAGCCGCGCCGCGGTGTCGCTGGCCCGCAGCACCGAGGTCAGCCGCTCGGCGAAGGCCACCAGGACGGCGTCGCCCATCGGGTGCCCGTAGCGGTCGTTGATGCCCTTGAAGCCGTCGAGGTCGACGACCAGCACGCAGGTCGGCGTCCCCTCCCGGTGGCCCCGCTCCAGCGCGTGCCGCAGCCGGTCGCCGAACAGGATGCGGTTGGGCAGCCCGGTCAGCGCGTCGTGCAGCGACCGGTGGACCAGCTGGGCCTCCAGCGCCTTGCGGTCGGTGATGTCCTCCACCACCAGGACCAGGTGCGTGGGCAGGCCCGGCTGGTCGGCCACGCGGGTGACCGTGACCTGCACCGGGACGCGGGACCCGTCGCCGTGCAGCAGGCCGCCCTCGACCCGCGAGACCCGCCCCGGCACGGCGTGCACCGCGCTGCAGGCGTCCTGGATGCCGGGGAGCTCGTCGGGGTCGGTGAGGTCGTACAGGGACCGGCCCGTCAGCTCCCCCGCCGTCCGGCCCAGCAGCCGCTCCAGCGCCGGGTTGACCCGGATCAGCACGCTGTCGACGCCGCTGATCGCCATGCCCAGCGGCGCGTGCGCGAAGGGGTCCCACCCGGCCGACGGCCGTTCCTCGGCCACGGTCGCGTTGCCGCTCCACTCGCCCACGTCCCACCTCCCGACGTCATCCTGGACGCCCCCAGCGACATCTCGGGCCGCAGTCCACCTGACGTAGTGCCCGAAGTCGTTCCACGTGGAACGTGATCTCCGCCGTTCCCCGGCGCGCGGGGGGAGGATGGCCGTGCCCGCGCGTGCGCCGGGAGGAGAGGAGGGCGACGTGGAGCTGCCCGAGCGGGACCCCTTCGACCTGGTGCTGCCGCGCCGCGTGGACGTCCGCGAGGTCGGCATGCGCGACGGTCTGCAGCTGGAGGCGCCGGTGCCGCTCGCCGGGAAGCTCGCGATGCTCGAGGCGCTCGTGGCGACCGGGGTGCGCCGCATCGAGGTGACGTCGTTCGTCTCCCCGCGTGCGGTGCCCGCGCTCGCCGACGCCGACCAGGTCGCCGCCGAGCTCGGCCGGTGGGACGGCGTCGCCTTCTCCGCGCTGGTGGCCAACGCCCGGGGCGCGGTGCGCGCCGTCGACGCCGGCGTGCCCGACCTGGAGTACGTCGTCTCGGCCGCCGACGGGCACAGCCGCGCCAACGCCGGCCGCAGCACCGCCGAGGCCGTCGCCGCGGTCGGGGACGTCGCCCGCCTGGCGCACGACGCCGGCGGCACTCTCGAGGTGGTCGTCGCGACCGCGTGGGACTGCCCCTTCGACGGCCGCACCCCCATCGCCCGCACCGTCGACGTCGCCCGCGCCGCCGTCACCGCCGGCGCCGACCGGCTCTGCCTCGGCGACACCATCGGCACGACCACGCCGATGCGCGTCGTCCGGCTGCTGGACGCCGTCCGCCGGGTCTGCCCGGGCGTGCCGGTGGGCGTCCACTTCCACGACACCCGCGGCACCGGCCAGGCCAACGCGCTGGCCGCCGTCCAGGCCGGGGTGACCCAGCTGGACTCCTCGGTCGGCGGGCTGGGCGGCTGCCCGTTCGCCCCTGGCGCCAGCGGCAACATCGCCACCGAGGAGCTCGTCTACATGCTGGAGGAGTCCGACGTGGACACCGGCATCGACCTGGACGCGGTGCTCGCCGCCGCCCGCGTCACCGAGCGGGCGGTCGGCCACGACCTGCCGAGCTCGCTGTACCGGGCGGGCGGCCGCTCCGTCCCGCGGGCCGCCGAGCAGGCCACCGCCGGGTCCTGAGCCGGCCGGCGCCCGAGCGGCGACGCGGCCGGCGGCTCAGCCCAGGCGGACGGCGAGCACCGCGACGTCGTCGCGCCCGTCGAGGGTGCCGGCGACGGCGGCGTCGCACAGCGCCCGCGGACCGGTGCCGGCCGGGGTGGCCGCGATCCGCTCGACGAGCTCGGCGATGCCCTCGTCGAGGTCCACGCCCGGGCGCTCGATCAGCCCATCGGTGTAGGCGAGCAGCGTCGAGCCGGGCGCGACGTCGAGGACGGTCGTCGGGCGGTGCGCGCCGTCGTCCACCCCGACCAGCAGCCCGGTGACCTCACCGAGCACGCGCACGGCGCCGTCGGGCGCGCGCAGCAGCAGCGGGGGGTGCCCGGCGTCGGCCAGGTGCACCCGCCACGGCTCCCCCGGCCCGGCCGGCGGCACGGCCCGGGCGTAGGCCATCGTCGCCATCGACGCGATCCGCAGGCCCTGCACCAGCCGGTCGACGCGGCCGAGCACCACGCCGGGGTCGGGGTCGGGCGCGTCCCAGACGCAGGCGCGGATCAGCCCGCGCAGGTGGCCCATGGCCGCGGCGGCGGCGAGGTCGTGGCCGACGACGTCGCCGATGACCAGGCCGACCGACCCGTCGGGCAGGTGCAGCAGGTCGTAGAAGTCGCCGCCGACGTCGGCCGCGGTCGAGGCGCTCACGTAGTGGGCGGCCGCCGTCGTCCCCGGGATCTCGGGCAGCTGCGGCAGCAGCGACCGCTGCAGGGTGTCGGCGACGGCGTGCTCCTGCTGGTACAGCCGCACGTTGTCCATCGCGAGGGCCGCCCGGCGGGCCAGGTCCTCGGCGAGGTCGACGTCCTCCTGGGTGAACGTCCGGTCCGGGTCCGACAGCACCAGCGCCAGCGCGCCGCGGGTGCGGCGACGGGCGACCATCGGCACGGTCACCACCGAGTGGCCGCCCAGGGCGTCGAAGGACGCGCGGGCGGCCTCGGTGGCGAAGGCCGCCTCCACCCGGGCCCGGTCGCGGTCGACCAGCACCGGCCGGTTGCTGCTCATGCTCTGCCGGCTGGGCGAGCCCGGCGGCAGGTGCAGCGCGTGCAGGGTGCTGAAGGCCTCGAGCTCCGCGGTCCGGCCGTCGCGGTGCCGGGAGGCCGTCTCCACCACCTCGCCGTGCTCGTCGACGAGCGTGAGGAACACCCAGTCGGCCAGCAGCGGCACGCACAGCCCGGCCAGCCGCTCGAGGAGGTCGGGCATGTCGAGCGTCGCGATCAGCGTGCTCGTCGCCTCGGCCATCAGCGCCAGCCGGCTGGTGGCCTGCTCGGCCTGGGCTCGGGCGCTCTCGGCGTCGGCGCGGGCCCGCTCGGCGGTCGCGCGGGCGAGCTCGGCCTCCTGCCGGGCGGCCTGCTCGGCGGCGAAGGCGGACTCCCGCTCCTGCTCGACGCGCACCCGCTCGGTGACGTCGGTCTGCACGCCCACGAAGCTGACCAGCTCGCCCTCGCCGTCGAGGACGGGGCTGATGGACAGCTGGTTCCAGAACGCGGTGCCGTCCTTGCGGTGGTTGAGCAGCGTCGTGGTGACCGCCCGGCGCTCGCGCAGCGCGGCGCGGATCCCGGCGACGGCCTCCGGGTCGGTCGCCGGGCCCTGCAGGAAGCGGCAGTTGCGGCCGACCGCCTCGCCGTACTCGTAGCCGGTGATCCGGGTGAACGAGGGGTTGACCCAGATGAGGGGGTCGTCGTCCTGGCGGGGGTCGCTGATCGTGAACGCGATGTCGGTGGCGATCACGGCCCGTTCGCGCAGCGCCTGCAGCTGCGCCTCGGGGTCGTCGGTCGCCTCCGGCGTCTGCACCTCGAGGAAGACGACGAGGGACAGGGCCTGCTCCTCGCCGCCCTCCGGCGACAGCGGGAAGCCCGTCACCCACAGCAGGCGGTCGCTCGTGCCGTCGTCCTCGCGCGCCCGGTCGGCCTCGGTGCTGCGGCCCGGGGACAGCCGGACCGCCTCGCCCGTCACCGGCAGGCCCTGGGCCACCAGCGACAGCGGCCCGCTGGTGGAGGCCAGCGGCGACCCGCCCAGGTCGGTGAGGCCCGCGGCCGCTCCCCAGGTGTCGACGGCGACCGGCAGGTGCACGTTGCCCGCGAGCTGCACGGCGGCGGAGTTCGCGAAGGTGACCGTCCCCTGCCGGCGGTCGATCACCAGGACGGCGACCGGGGCGTCGGCCAGGACCCCGGGCAGGGCCGCGCCACCGGTGTGCGGCCCGGAGACGACCGCGCTCGCCGTGGCCACCAGCCCCGCCTGGGAGCCCGCCTGCCCGTCGACCGTCACCGGCAGACCGGGCCCGGCGGTCGGTTCCTGGGCGGGCGGCACCGCCGGAGTTTATCGGTCGTGCACGACCGACACCACGACACCCGCCCGGACCTGCACGTTCCGGCGACGGGGCACCCCCAGGTGTGGGCGGGCGACGGGCGGGCACGAACGGGGAGGCGCCGGACGTTGCCCTGGTGGCGCCACCGGGGCGGACGGCGCCCGCGCCACCAGGGAGGGACCACCATGGGACTGCTCGACCGCCTCTTCGGTCGCTCGCGCCGTCACGACGACCGATACGACGACCGCTACGACGACCGCTACGAGGCCCCGTACGACGACGGGTACGGCCGGCCGCAGGGCGGTGGGTACGACCGGCCGGCCCCCGCGCAGGGCCAGCAGCTGACCGACCGGCAGGCGCTCGAGCGCTACCGCTACCTGCTGCGGACCGCGCCGCCGGACCAGATCGAGGAGGCCCACGCCGAGGCCTTCGCGCAGCTGACCCCCGACCAGCGGCAGCAGGTGCTGGTGCAGCTGGCCGCCGCCGTCCCCGCCGGGGAACGGCCGCGCACGGACGACCCGCACACGCTGGCCCGCGCGGCCACCCGCGCGGAGGTCCGCCGGCCCGGGACCCTGGAGCGGCTCTTCGGCCCGGGCGCCGGCCACGGCGGTCCGGGCTACGGCGGGCCGGCGTACGGCGGCGGCTACGGGCCGGGCTACGGCGGCGGCTACGGGCCAGGGTATGGCGGCGGGTACGGCGGCGGGTACGGCCGGGGCGGCGGGTTCGGGATGGGCGGCTTCGGCGCCAGCATGCTGGGCACGATCGGTGGCCTCGTGGTGGGCACCGCGGTGGCCGATGCCCTGTTCGACACCGGCCTCGGCGACGGCGGCCTGTTCGGCGGCGGCGACGAGGAGGCCTACGCCGAGGGCTTCCAGGACGGCGCCCAGGCCGACGGCGGGGACTACGGCGACGGCGGCGGGGACTTCGGCGGCGGGTTCGACGGCGGCTACGACGGCGGGGACTTCGGGGGCGGGGACTTCGGGGGTGACTTCGGCGGCGGCGACTTCTGAGCCCGCCCCTGCGCACGCAGGTACAGCAGCCCCAGCACCGGCAGCACCAGCGGCACGTAGCCGTAGCCCTGCCCGAAGCCCGACCACACCGTCTCGTCCGGGAAGGCCGCGGGATCGGCCAGCGACAGCGCGCCGACCACCAGGACCCCGGCCAGCTCGATCGCGCAGGCGACCAGGGCCGTCCGCCGCCCACCCCGGCCGCCGCGCGCCAGCCCGACGGTGGCCAGGACGTAGACCAGCGCGGCGACGGCGGACAGCAGGTACGCCAGCGGGGCCTCGTCGTAGCGGGTGGCCAGCTGCACCGCGGCCCGGGAGCCGGCCGCCAGCGCGAAGACGGCGTACAGCGCCACCAGCACCCGGCCCAGCCCCTCGGCCGGGCCCGGGATGCCGTCCGCGGCGGGGCCCTCGGCCGCCCCGGGGCCGGCCCGCTCAGGCACTGCCGGCCTCCCACAGCTGCAGCAGCCGCCACACCATGACGGCGACGGCGGCGGCCGGCACCGCCAGCACCGTGCCCGCCCAGCGGCTGGTCTCCGTGCGGGAGAACAGCACCCCGGCCGCCGGCAGGAGCAGGGCGCCGGCGAGGTAGCCCAGGAAGGTCGCCGTCTCCGGCAGCTCCGTCGGGCCGGCCAGCCGGACCCCGGCGATCACCGCCTGGACCACCAGCAGCGCCTCCAGGACGCCGGCCAGCCCGAGGTGCAGCAGGCCGATGCGGCGCCGGGCGGCGGTCGAGGCCAGGCCGGCGAGGGCGAGGAGCGCGGCGACCACGGTGGTGACCACGACGAGCGGCGTCGTCACCGGGCCGCTCCGTTCCGCACGTCCCCATCCTCCCCGCCGCTCACGGCGGCCCCGCGCAGGGGCCCGCCGCGGGTCAGGGCGGGGCCGGCAGGAGGCTCAGCGGTGGACGCTCGACATGTCCGGGTAGCGGTCGCCGGCCGTGGCGCCCCGGGGGGCCGCCTCGTCGAGCCGGCGCAGGTCGTCGGCGGTGAGCTCGACGTCGGCCGCCGCGGCGTTCTCCTCCAGGTAGGCCACCCGCTTGGTGCCGGGGATCGGCACGATCGTCGGTCCGTCCTCGCGGCCGCCCTGCGCCATCACCCAGGCCAGGGCCAGCTGCGAGGCCGTCACCCCCTTCTCCTCGGCGATCTCGCGCACCCGGTCGACCAGCTCCAGGTTGCGGGCGAAGTTCGCGCCCTGGAACCGCGGGTTGTGCCGGCGGAAGTCGTCGGGGGCGAGGTCGTCGAGGCTGCGGATCTGCCCGGACAGGAAGCCGCGGCCGATCGGCGAGTAGGCGACGAAGCCGATGCCGAGCTCCGCGCAGGTGGCGAGGACGCCGTCGTCCTCCGGGTCGCGGGTCCACAGCGAGTACTCGGTCTGCACCGCGGTGACCGGCTGCACCGCGTGCGCCCGGCGGATCGTCTCCGGCGCCGCCTCGGAGATGCCGGTGGACCGGACCTTGCCGGCGTCCACCAGCTCGCGCAGGGCGCCCCAGGTGTCCTCGATCGGCACGGTCGTGTCGACCCGGTGCTGGTAGTAGAGGTCGATGACGTCGACGCCCAGCCGTTGCAGCGAGGCGTCGCAGGCCCGGTGGACGTACTCGGGCCGGCCGTTGATGCCGATCCGCGAGCCGTCCTCGCCGCGCTCGTTGCCGAACTTTGTCGCGAGGACCACCTCGTCGCGGCGGCCGGCGATCGCCCGGCCCACCAGCCGCTCGTTGGTGAACGGCCCGTACATGTCCGCGGTGTCGAGGAACGTGACGCCGAGCTCGAGGGCGCGGTGGATCGTCCGCTCGGCCTCCGCCTCGTCCGCCGTCCCGTAGAACTCGCTCATCCCCATGCAGCCCAGGCCCATGGCCGGGACGGTGAGCTGACCCAGAGTGCGTGTCCGCATGGGTGCGCTCCTGCCCGCCGACCGGACCGGGCAACCGCCCGGCCCGCGTCGGGACGGCGGCGCCGGTTCCACGTGGAACCGCCGTGAGTCCGCTCACGACGCGCCGGGCTCACGTCGCCAGGGGCCGCCCGCTCGGGTTGGATCAACCTGCATGTGCGGCCTCTCCGGTGAGCTCAGGTTCGACGGCACCCTCGCCGACACGGACGCCGTGGGGCGGATGGTCGGCCAGCTGGTGCCCCGCGGCCCCGACGGCCAGGGCATGTGGAGCGCGGGCCGGGTGGCCTTCGGGCACCGCCGGCTCTCGGTCATCGACCTGTCCGCGGCCGGGGGCCAGCCGATGGTCGACAACGAGCTGGGCCTGACCGCCGTCTTCAACGGCTGCATCTACGACTACCAGGAGCTGCGCGCCGAGCTCGAGGGCCACGGCTACCGCTTCTTCTCCACCTCCGACACCGAGGTGATCCTCAAGGGCTACCACCACTGGGGTCCCGACGTCGTCGACCACCTGCACGGCATGTTCGCGTTCGCGATCCACGAGCGCGACAGCGGCCGGGTGGTGCTGGCCCGCGACCGGCTGGGCATCAAGCCGCTCTATCTCGCCGAGACGCCGGGCCGGCTGCGGTTCGCCTCCACCCTCCCGGCGCTGCTGCGCGCCGGCGGTGTGGACACCTCCATCGACCCGGTCGCGCTGCACCACTACCTCACCTGGCACGCCGTCGTCCCGGCGCCGCGGACGATCCTCACCGGCGTCCGCAAGCTCCCCCCGGCCACCGTCCGGGTCATCGAGGCCGACGGGACCAGCCGCGAGCACCGCTACTGGGCGCCGCGGTACGAGCGCCGCGCCGAGCACGCGAGCTGGTCGGCCCGCGACTGGGAGGACGCGATCGAGGAGGCGCTGCGGGTCGCCGTCCGCCGCCGGCTGGTGGCCGACATCCCGGTCGGGGTGCTGCTGTCGGGCGGGCTGGACTCCAGCCTCATCGTCGGCCTGCTGGCCGAGGAGGGGCAGACGGGGCTGTCCACCTACTCCATCGGCTTCGAGTCCGTCGGCGGCCGGGAGGGGGACGAGTTCCAGTACTCCGATGTGATCGCCGAGCGGTTCGCCACCGACCACCACCGCATCCGGGTGGGCTCCGACGAGCTGGCCGGCGCGCTCGGCCACGCCGTCGGCGCCATGGCCGAGCCGATGGTCAGCCACGACGTCGTCGCCTTCGACCTGCTGTCGGAGCGGGTCAGCCAGTCGATCCGGGTGGTGCAGTCCGGGCAGGGCGCCGACGAGGTCTTCGCCGGCTACCACTGGTACCCGCCGCTGGCCGGCGTCCCGCGCGGCGAGGCCGTCGACCGCTACTCCGCCGCGTTCTCCGACCGCACCCACGCCGACCTGCTGCGCGTGGTCACCGACCGGTACGGCCTCGACGCGGACGTCAGCCGCGCCTTCGTCGCCGACCACATGGGGGCCGACGGCGCGGAGACCGCCGTGGACGCCGCGCTGCGGCTGGACACCGAGGTGATGCTCGTCGACGACCCGGTCAAGCGGGTGGACAACATGAGCATGGCCTGGGGCCTGGAGGCCCGGGTGCCCTTCCTCGACCACGACCTCGTCGAGCTCGCGGCCGCCTGCCCGCCGGAGCTCAAGCTGGCCGACGGCGGCAAGGGCGTGCTCAAGGCCATCGGCCGCCGGATCATCCCGTCGGAGGTCATCGACCGGCCCAAGGGCTACTTCCCGGTGCCGGCGATCACCCACCTCGAGGGCAAGGTCCTGGGCCTGGTCCGCGACGCGCTGACCAGCGACGCCGCCCGGGACCGGGGCCTGTTCCGGCCCGACTACGTGGCCGGCCTGCTCCGCGACCCCAACGGCGACCTCACGCCGCTGCGGGGCAACAAGCTGTGGCAGCTCGGGCTGCTCGAGCTCTGGCTGCAGGACCACGGGGTCTGACGAAGGGATCCCCACCGTGACTCCCCGGCTGGCCGGCCACCGGCGCCGCACCGTCCCCTCCACCCCCGAGCTGACCAGCCGGTCCTGGCACGAGCCCTCCGCCCGCGACCTGGCGGGCATGGCCGAGGACGTCGTCCTCGACCTCGGCTGGGGCCGGCTCGTCTTCGGGCAGACCTTCCGCGAGCTCGACGGCCTCGTGCACGTGCTGCGCGCCGAGGAGTCCGGCCGGCGCGACATCTGCGTCTACCCGCGCGACCCGCAGGTCCTGGTCGGGATGGCGCCTGACGAGCTGTTCATCGACCCGTCGCTGACCTACCGCCTGGACCTGCACCGCTACCGCCCGCGGCCCGACGTCATCCGCGGCGTCTTCGTGCGGACGGTGACCTCCTCGGCGGAGATGGAGGTCATCGACGACCTGTACGCCCGCAACGGGATGGTCGTCGCCGACCCCGCGCTGATGTGGGCCAACCACCGCACCCGCACCTTCACCTACCTGGTCGCCGAGGACACCCGCACGGGCAAGGTCGTCGGCACGGTCACCGGCGTCGACCACGTGCTGGCCTTCGGCGACCCGGAGGGCGGCACGAGCCTGTGGTGCCTGGTGGCCGACAAGCAGGACGCCCCGCCCGGCACCGGTGAGGCGCTGGTGCGGGTGCTGGCCGAGCGCTACGCCGCCCGCGGCCGGGCCTACCTGGACCTGTCGGTCATGCACGACAACACGCCGGCGATCACGCTCTACCGCAAGCTGGGGTTCACCCGCGTCCCCGCCGTCTGCGTGAAGAGCAAGAACCCGATCAACACGCCGCTGTTCGCGTCCCGGCCGCCGGGCCTGGACCGGCTGAACCCCTACGCCACGATCATCGCCGAGGAGGCGCTGCGCCGCGGCATCCGCGTCGAGGTGACCGACGCCGACTGGGGCGAGATGCGCCTGACGCTCGGCGGCCGCTCGGTGCTCACCCGCGAGTCGCTGTCGGAGTTCACCAGTGCGGTGGCCATGAGCCGCTGCGACGACAAGCGGGTCACCCGGCGGATCATGCGCCGCGCCGGGGTGCGGGTGGCCCGGGGCGCGCTGGCCACCGACGGGGACCTCGACGAGGCCCGCGCGCTGCTGCGCGACGTCGCCGAGGTCGTCGTCAAACCCGCCCGGGGCGAGCAGGGCCGGGGCATCACCGTCGGGGTCCGCGACGACGCCGGCCTGGAGCGCGCCGTGGGGCTGGCGCTGCAGTTCTGCCCCGACGTGCTCGTCGAGGAGCTCGCACCCGGGGACGACCTGCGGGTCGTCGTCATCGACCGGCAGGTGGTCGCCGCCGCGGTGCGGCGCCCCGCCGAGGTGATCGGCGACGGCCGGCACGACGTCACCGCGCTGGTGCGCAGCACCAGCCGGCGCCGGGAGCGCGCCACCGGCGGGGAGTCCAGCATCCCGCTGGACGACACGACGGCCGAGGTGGTGGCCGAGTCCGGCTACGCCATGGACGACGTCCCCCCGCGCGGGGAGCGCGTCCAGGTCCGGCGGACGGCGAACCTGCACACCGGCGGCACGATCGAGGACGTCACCGACCGGCTGCACCCCGACATCGCGGAGGCGGCGGTGCGCGCGGCCGAGGCGCTGGGCATCCCGGTGACCGGCATCGACTTCCTGGTGCCCGCCGTCGACGGTCCCGACTACGTGTTCATCGAGGCCAACGAGCGCCCGGGCCTGGCCAACCACGAGCCGCAACCGACCGCCGAGCGCTTCGTCGACCTGCTGTTCCCCGAGACCCGCCGCCGCTGAGCCGGCGCCCCGCCGCCGCGCTCGGGCCGGGTCGCTGCGAGGGCGCCGGGCGCCGCGCGGGCAGACTCTGCCCGTGCTGTACGTCTGGGCCGCGGTGGGCGGGGCGCTGGGCGCGCTGGCCCGCTGGGGCCTCTCGGTCGCCGTGCCCTCCTCCCCCACCGGCTGGCCGTGGGCGACGCTGCTGGCCAACCTCACCGGCTGCCTGCTGCTCGGCGTCCTGCTCGGCGCCGTGTTCGCCCGGTTCCCCGACCGCGCCTGGCCGCGGCCGCTGCTCGGCACCGGGGTGTGCGGCGGGTACACGACGTACTCGACCTTCGCCGTGGACGTCGTCCGGCTGGTCGACGACGGCGCGGCCGCGGTCGCCGCCGGCTACGTCGTCGCCTCCGTGGTCGGCGGGGTGCTCGCGTCGGCGGCCGGGGTGTGGCTCGGCCGTCGCGGCGGCGTGCCGGTCGCCGCGGTGGCGGCCGCGGAGCGGGAGATCGCGTGACCGGGCTGCTCGTCGTGCTGGGCGCCGTCGCGGGGGCGCCGCTGCGGCTGCTCGCCGACCGGGTCGCCACCGCCCGGCGCGGCCCCGGCAGCGTGGCCGGCACCCTCTCCGTCAACGTCGCCGGGGCGCTGGTGCTGGGCGTGCTGCTCGGCGTCCAGGGCGCGCCGGCCTGGCTGGTGGCGCTGGTCGGCACCGGCTTCTGCGGCACCCTGACGACCTTCTCGACCCTCGGTGCGGACGTCGTCCGGCTGGTCGAGGAGCGGGCCGTCGGCCGGGCGGCGGCCTACCTGGCGGCGACGCTGGTCCTCGGGCTCGGCGCCGCCGCGGCCGGGTTCGTGGTGGCCGCCGCCGTCTGACCGGCTGCGGATCGGTAGGGTCTCGTCCGGTATGGCCGACACCCCGGAGCACCAGACGCGGCAGCACCCGGCGCGGGCGGAGAGCCCGGTGGTCGTCGTGGCCAACCGCCTCCCTGTCGACCAGGTCACCGACCCCGACGGCAGCACCCGCTGGCAGCGCAGCCCCGGTGGCCTGGTGACCGCGCTGGAGCCGTTCGTCGCCGGGCGGGGCGGGGCGTGGGTCGGCTGGTCGGGCTCCGCCGGGCCGGCCCCGGAGCCCTTCGAGTCGGGCGGGATGTCGCTCATCCCCGTCGAGCTCTCCGAGGACGAGGTCGACCGCTACTACGAGGGCATGTCCAACGCCTCGCTGTGGCCGCTGTACCACGACGTGGTGGCCAAGCCCGAGTACCACCGCACCTGGTGGGACACCTACGTGCAGGTCAACAAGCGGTTCGCCGACCGTGCCGCCGAGGTGGCCGGCGAGGGCGCGATCGTCTGGGTGCACGACTACCAGCTGCAGCTGGTGCCGGCGATGCTCCGGCAGCGCCGCCCGGACCTGACCATCGGCTTCTTCCTGCACATCCCCTTCCCGCCCTTCGAGCTGTTCACCCAGCTCCCCTGGCGGTCGGCGATCGTCGAGGGCCTGCTCGGCGCCGACCTGGTCGGCTTCCAGCTGCCCAGCGCGGCCAGCAACTTCGTGCAGCTCGCCCGCCGCCTGCACGACCTGCCGACCCGCCGGCACGAGATCGAGTACGACGGCCGCACGGTGACGGCGCGGGCGTTCCCGATCTCCATCGACGTCGAGTCGTTCGACCGGCTGGCCAGCTCTCCCGAGGTCGTCGCCCGGGCCGCGGAGATCCGCTCCGAGCTGGGGAAGCCGGACAAGATCATCCTGGGCGTCGACCGGCTGGACTACACCAAGGGCATCGCCGTCCGGCTCAACGCCTTCCAGGAGCTGCTGGAGGACGGCGCCGTCGAGGCCCCCTCCACGGTGTTCGTGCAGGTGGCCACGCCCAGCCGCGAGCGGGTCGAGCACTACGTGCACATGCGCGAGACCATCGAGCAGCAGGTCGGCCACATCAACGGCATCTTCGGCACGCTGGGCGGGCCGGCGGTGCACTACATCAACCAGTCGGTGCCCCGCGAGGAGCTGGTCGCGCTGTACCGCGCCGCCGACGTCATGCTCGTGACGCCCTACCGCGACGGCATGAACCTGGTGGCCAAGGAGTACGTCGCCGCCCGCGGGGACCTCGGCGGCGCGCTGGTGCTGTCGGAGTTCGCCGGGGCCGCGGCCGAGCTCAAGCAGGCGTTCCACGTGAACCCGCACGACATCGCCGGCGTGAAGAACCAGCTGCTGCGCGCGCTGCGGATCGAGCGCGACGACAGCGCCAAGCGGATGCGGGCCATGCGCCGCCACCTGTTCCGCAACGACCTGGAGCACTGGGCCTCGTCGTTCTTCGAGGCCCTGAAGGCGCAGGTCTGACGATGCCCTCCCCGTCCCGGTCCTCGCCGTCCCAGCCCTCCCCCGACCTCGGCCTGGGCGCCGTCCTCCCCCGGCTCGCCGCGAGCCGGCCGCTGCTGGTGGCCAGTGACTACGACGGCGTGCTGGCGCGGCTGCGCGACGACCCGTCGGCCGCCGTCCCCGAGCCCGGCGCCGCCGAGGTGCTGGCCCGCCTGGCCGCCCACGACGGCGTCACCGTCGCCCTGGTCAGCGGCCGCGGCCTCGACGACCTGCAGCGGACCAGCGGGTTCACCGGCGACCTGCGCCTGGTGGGCAGCCACGGGGCGGAGTTCGACGGGCCGGTCGCGGCCGAGCTGGCCGGCCACCGCGACGCCCTCGCCGGCCGGCTGGCGCCGCTGGTCGAGGCCACCCCCGGGGCCCGCCTGGAGGTCAAGCCGGCCAGCGTGGCGGTGCACGTGCGGCAGGTCCGCGACCGGGAGGCCGCGGCGGCGTTGCTGGCGCGCGCGGACGAGCTCACCGGCGCCGAGGTGACCCGCAAGCCGGGCAAGGACGTGCTGGAGCTGGCGCTCACCGACGCGGACAAGGGCAGCGCGGTGCGCCGGCTGCGCGCCGAGACCGGAGCGGCCGCGGTGGTCTACCTCGGCGACGACGTGACCGACGAGGACGTCTTCGCCGTCCTCGGCGACGGCGACCTCGGCGTGAAGGTCGGGGACGGGCCGACCCGGGCGACCACCCGCGTGGCCGACCCGGAGGGCGCGCTGGCGTTCCTGGCGGCGCTCGACGCCGCGCTGGCGGGCCACGCCGGCTGACAGGGCCGGGCTCCGGGGACGTGACCACCCCGCCGGGTCGACCCGGCGGTCGCTCCCCCGCTCCCCCGCCGCTGCGCTGACCTGCGCGGAGCCGTGCGCCCCCCTCCCCTGACGTCCGGTGCCGCATCGACACGTCGACCACCCCGGGGGCGGTGACCCTCGGGTCGCGCGGCAGTTCCGTCACTGACGGCGTGGGACGCCTGTGACGGGTGTCGTCACCACCCACCCTGGCGCCGCACCTCAGTCCGTCCGCCATCCCGGGAGCGCCCGTGTCCACTGCCGCCCACCGCCCGTCGCCGGGCCGCTCGGCCGGCTGGTTCGCCGACCGGCCCCTGGTGGTCAAGTTCGGCGTCCTGGTAGCCGCCGTCGTCCTCGCCCTGGGCGGCCTCCTGACCGTGGTGCTCGCAGGGAACGGCACGGTGCGCGAGGCGACCGACCGCCTGCAGGACCTGGCCGACGCCGAGACGCTGGTCCTCCAGCTCGACACCCGCGCCAGCGAGCTCAAGGTCGACGGGTTCAAGGCGCTCGTCCGGGACGTGCCGGCCGAGCAGCTGCCCGAGCTGGCCGACGACATCGCCACCCCCGAGGAGCTGCTCGAGCGCCTCGGCGGCATCCCGCTCACCGGCGAGCCGGCCACGGCGGTCGGCGCCCTGGAGTCCGGCTTCGCCGCCTACACCGACGCCATCCGGGCCTTCGTCGAGGGGGCGGTCGCCGACCAGGCGGGCAGCCGCGCCCGCTGGGAGGACATCCAGGCGGCCAACGACCTGACCGACAGCGCCGTGGGCACCGCCAAGGACAGCCTCGCCGCCGCGCGCGCCTCGGCGGAGGAGACGCTGCAGGCGGCGGTGTCGCGCGCAGAGGGGCTGAGCATCGCCGTGGCCGCCGGCGCGCTGGCCGTCGTCCTCGTCCTCAGCTGGCTGATCCTGCGGTCGGTCACCCGGCCCGTGCAGCGGGTGCAGGCCGCCCTGCAGGCCCTGGCCGGGGGTGACCTCACGGTCTCCTCGGGGGTCTCCTCGCGCGACGAGGTCGGCCAGATGGCCGCCGCGCTGGAGGCCGCGCAGGCGAGCCTGCGCGAGGTGCTGGCGGGGGTCGCGGCGTCGGCCGACGCCGTGGCCGCCTCGTCGGAGGAGCTGTCGGCGTCCTCGGCGCAGATCTCGGCGTCGGCCGAGGAGACCTCGGCACAGTCCGGCGTGGTGTCGGCGGCGGCGGAGGAGGTGTCGCGCAGCGTCGCGACCGTGGCCGCCGGCGCCGACGAGATGGGCGCCTCCATCCGCGAGATCTCCCAGAACGCGGCCGAGGCGTCGGAGGTCGCGATGCGGGCGGTGACCGCGGCGGAGACGACGACGGCGACGGTGGCCCGGCTGGGCGAGTCGTCGGTGGAGATCGGCAACGTGGTGAAGGTGATCACCTCGATCGCCGAGCAGACGAACCTGCTGGCGCTCAACGCCACGATCGAGGCGGCGCGCGCGGGTGAGGCGGGCAAGGGCTTCGCGGTCGTCGCCAACGAGGTGAAGGAGCTCGCGCAGGAGACCGCGAAGGCGACCGAGGACATCGCCCGCCGGGTGCAGGCCATCCAGGGCGACACCACCGCCGCGGTCAGCGCCATCGAGGAGATCAGCACCATCGTCGCCCAGATCAGCGACCGGCAGACGACCATCGCCTCGGCGGTGGAGGAGCAGACCGCGACGACCAGCGAGATGTCGCGGTCGGTGGCCGAGGCCGCCGGGGGCTCGGGTCAGATCGCCGAGAACATCACCAGCGTGTCCACCGCGGCCGAGACGACGACGCAGGCGCTGACCCAGACCCGGGTGGCGGTCGACGAGCTGTCCCGGATGGCCGCCGACCTGCGCGGGTCGGTGCAGCGCTTCACCTACTGAGCGGGCGGCCCGGACCACGCCCCTCCGCCCGGTGCACGAGCGCGCTCCGGCACCGGGCGGGGAGCGTGCGGTCGTCCCCGTGCAGAAGCGCGGTCGTGCCCGCGCAGGAGTGCCGTTCCGGCCGGTCCTCGTCCATTCGGCGTCGAATGGTCCGGAGCGGACGGTCCGGATCGACGGGGCGCACGCCGGCGCGCTGTCGCCGAGCCATTTCCGGAACTCCCGTGGACACGCGGTCGCAATTCTCGTGCACGTCCCGTTCTCGCGCCGCGTCATCTCTCTCGCGCATCGCATCCGCAGCACGCTCGGCAGAGCCCGGAGACGGATGGGCGCCTCCGCCGAGGTGGCTGTGCACCGCCGAGCACCGCCCCTCCCCCGGCGTTCCCGCTCCCTCGCTCCCCCTGTGTCGCCGGGCCGAACGGCCCGCTGCGCCGGTCATCGCATCACCGGCGACGCCTTGTCGACAACGCAGAGAATGGTCGTCGGAATCGCGCCGACAGATTGTCGACTTCGTGTCCGAACCGTTGTGGAGAGAGGTTCCGCGACACGCCGGGACTACCGAATACACGACCATTTCCGGGGCCTATGTTCGGCGCCGTGCCGACTTCCCCGGCACGCGGCCCGGACGAACTGGGGGCCGTTCTCCACGAACGTGAACGGAAGTGTGCGGTGGCAACGAGCGGTGGCGGCGGCCTACGGGTCCTGAGGAACATGTCGGTCTCGCGCAAGATCCTGGCGTCGGTCTCGGTGGCCGTCGTCGCCGGCGTCTCGGCGGGCGTCGTCGGCGTCGTCTCCCTGGACTCGGCGGCCGACGCGGCCCAGCAGAGCTTCGAGCGCAGCACCCGCGCGCTGGTCGAGGTGGAGGAGATGCGGGCGCAGTTCCTGCAGATGCAGCTCAGCCAGATGCGCTCCTACGTCGCAGAGCTCACGAGCGGTGTCGACGTCGAGAAGCACGCCGCCGCGTCCACCGCTGCGGGCGTGGCCGTGAGCGACGCGGCCGAGCGCTACCTCGGCACCGACCCGACCGCCGGCCAGCGGGAGACCGCCGGACACCTCAACGAGACGTACGCGGCGTGGAGCGACCTGAACGACCAGGTCGAGGCCGCCTCCCGGGCCGGCGACACCGCGACGATGAACGCCACCTACGAGCAGGCCCAGGAGCTCCTGCCCACCATCGGCGCCGACATCGACGCGCTGCTCACCTCCGAGACCGACGAGGCCGCCGTGGCCGCCGACGACGTCGCCGACACCGCCTTCCGCGCGCGCACCACCCTCATCGCGGTGATGGTCGGCGGTGCCCTCGTGGCCCTGGCGCTGGGCTGGGCCGTGGCCCGCGGGATCCGGCGCTCCCTGCTGTCGGTGCAGTCCGTGGCCGAGGGCATCGCCGCCGGTGACCTGACCCGCACCACCGGCATCGACCAGCAGGACGAGCTGGGCCGGACCGCTGCCGCGCTGGACGCCGCGCAGGTCGAGCTGCGCTCGGTCATGGCCTCGGTGGTCACCTCCGCCGACGCCGTCGCCGCCTCGTCGCAGGAGCTGGCGACGTCGTCGGCGCAGATCTCGGCGTCGGCGAACGAGACGTCGGCGCAGTCGGGCATCGTCGCCGGCGCGGCCGAGGAGGTCAGCCGCAACGTGCAGACCGTCGCCGCGGGCGCCGAGCAGATGGGCGCCTCCATCCGGGAGATCGCCACGAACGCCGCCGAGGCCAGCGAGGTCGCCGCCCGTGCCGTGACCGCGGCGGAGACGACGACGGCGACCGTGGCGAAGCTGGGCGAGTCGTCGGCGGAGATCGGCAACGTCGTCAAGGTGATCACCTCGATCGCGGAGCAGACGAACCTGCTGGCGCTCAACGCCACGATCGAGGCCGCCCGGGCCGGGGAGGCGGGCAAGGGCTTCGCCGTCGTCGCCAACGAGGTGAAGGAGCTGGCCCAGGAGACGGCCAAGGCGACGGAGGACATCGCCCGCCGGGTGCAGGCCATCCAGGGCGACACCACCGCCGCGGTGACCGCCATCGGGGAGATCTCGCAGATCGTCGCCCAGATCTCCGACCGGCAGACCACCATCGCCTCGGCGGTGGAGGAGCAGACCGCGACCACCAACGAGATGAGCCGCTCGGTGGCCGAGGCGGCGCAGGGGTCGGGGCAGATCGCCGACAACATCACCGGCGTCTCCACCGCCGCGGTCTCCACGACGCAGGCGCTGACCCAGACGCAGGCCGCCGTCGACGAGCTCTCCGCCATGGCCGCCGGCCTCCGCTCGACCGTCGCCCGGTTCACCTACTGACCGGCGTCCCGCTCCCCCCGCCCGTGTGCGGGGGGAGCGGGACGGCACCCCTCGCACCACCTCCCGCACCACCCCCCTCGCACCGCCGGCTCGCGCACCGCCTCCTCCCCTCCCCCAGACCCCGGAGACCGCGATGACCCTCCCGACGTCCCCCGCTCCCGGCCGGCGGCACTGGTGGGGTGACCGCAGCGTGCGGACCAAGGTGCTCGGCACCGTCGCCGTCGGTGCGGTCGTCACCGGCACCGTCGGCCTGATGGGACTGCAGGCGCTCGGCTCCGCGTCGGACGCGGCCGACCGGCTCCACGAGCGCAACCTGCGCAGCGTGTCCGCGGCCGGCGAGATGGACGTCCTCATCGGCGACATGCGCACGAACCTCCGCGACACGATCCTCGGTGCCGACCCGCAGGCCAGCATGGCCGCGATCGGCACCCTCGCCGACGACTTCCGGGCCGCCGCCGACCGCTACCTGGCGACCACGGACGGCGGCGCCGACAAGGAGGCGGCGGTCGCGGACCTGCTGACGGGCCTCGACGCCTACGAGACGTTCCAGCGCGACGTCCTGGTGCCGCTGGCCCAGGTGGAGGACTACACCAACTGGATCCAGCTCAACGCCGAGCAGGGCGCCCCTCTCGGCCAGGTCCTGCAGGACGGCGTCCGCGAGCTGCGCGAGCACGAGTCCGCCGAGGCCGAGACCGTGGCCGCCGACATCCGGGCCGACTACGAGTCCCAGCGCACGGCGTCGCTGCTGCTCATGGTCGCCGGCATCGCGGTCACCCTCGGCCTGGGCGCCTGGATCGCCCGGGGCATCGCGCGCCAGGCGGCGCGGGTGGGCGAGGTGACGGCGGCGCTGTCGCGGGGCGACCTGACCGTCCGCAGCGGGCTGGACACCCGTGACGAGCTCGGGAGCATGGGGCAGGCGCTGGACGCCGCCGTCGTGGACCTGCAGGCCGTGATGGCCGGCGTGGTGTCCGCGGCGGACGCGGTGGCGGCGTCGACGGAGGAGCTCTCGGCGTCCTCGGCGCAGATCTCGGCCGCGGCCGAGGAGACGTTCGCGCAGTCCGGTGTCGTCTCGGGCGCGGCGGAGGAGGTCAGCCGCAGCGTGCAGACGGTGGCGGCGGGTGCGGAGCAGATGGGCGCGTCGATCCGGGAGATCGCGACGAACGCGACCGAGGCCAGCGACGTGGCCGCGCGTGCGGTGACCGCGGCGGAGACGACGACGGCGACGGTGGCGAAGCTGGGGGAGTCGTCGGTGGAGATCGGCAACGTGGTGAAGGTGATCACGAGCATCGCGGAGCAGACGAACCTGCTGGCGCTGAACGCCACCATCGAGGCCGCCCGCGCCGGGGAGGCGGGCAAGGGCTTCGCGGTCGTCGCCAACGAGGTCAAGGAGCTCGCGCAGGAGACCGCGAAGGCGACCGAGGACATCGCGCGGCGGGTGCAGGCGATCCAGGGGGACACGACGGCGGCGGTGGCGGCGATCGGGGAGATCAGCTCGATCGTCGCGCAGATCTCCGACCGGCAGACCACGATCGCCTCGGCGGTGGAGGAGCAGACGGCGACCACCAACGAGATGGCGCGTTCGGTGCAGGAGGCGGCCGGCGGCACCGGTCAGATCGCCACCAACATCACCAGCGTCTCGGCGGCGGCGGACTCCACCACCCAGGCGCTGACGCAGACGCGGACCGCCGTCGACGAGCTGTCCCGGATGGCCGCGGACCTGCGCACCACGGTGGGCCGCTTCACCTACTGACCGGACGACGGGGCAGGACCCCACTCCGGCCCGGCGCAGAACCGCACTCCTGCACCGGGCGAGAGCGAGGACGAGGGCGCGGGACCGGCATCCGGTCCCGCGCCCTCCGTGCGTCGACGGGGTGATCGCTACCGGTGGGCACTGTCGTGTCGACCTCGCAGCGAATGGTCGTCGACGCCATTGTCGCTCGTGTCGACATGGCGTCCCGAAATGTGTTCCCCCGTTCCGGACGATTTCGTTCCGACGCGCCGCGGAAATGCGGGCCGACGCCTTCTCGTCGGCGATCCTGTTCCGCGCACGCGGACTGCTCCGCGCGTTCTTCCCGACACTGCTCCACCGCTCGGAGGCCGCACATGAACGACCCGACCACTCCCCGGCAGCCGGCCGGACCCCACTGGTGGGGAGACCGCAGCGTGAAGACGAAGGTGCTCGGCACGGTCGCCGTCGGTGCCGTCGTCACGGCCACGGTCGGGGTGATGGGGCTGCAGTCCCTCAGCGCGGCGGCCGACTCGGCCAACGCGCTCTACCGGGACAACTTCGTGGGCTCCGTCCAGGCGGGTGTCATGGACGGCGTCCTCGGCGACATGCGCGTGGAGGCGCGGGACGCGATCATCGCGCCCACGTCGGCCCAGGCGCAGGAGGTGCTGGACGAGGCCATGGGGCTGCGCGAGGACTTCGCCGCGGCCGTGGACGCCTACGTCGCCAGCGGCGTGAGCCCCGAGGGCCGAGCCCTGCTCGACGAGATCGAGACCGGTTTCGCGAGCTACGTCGACGTCCAGGACCGCGTGCTGGCCCCGCTGGCCGTGGCCACCGACACCGCGGGCTGGTACGTGGCCAACGAGGAACAGAGCGGACCCATCGCCCGGGCGCTCAACCAGGACCTCGCCGCCCTCGTCCAGCTCGAGGCGGAGCGCGGCGAGGCGGCCGCTGCCCACATCCGCGCCCAGTACGACTCCCAGCGCACCCTCGTCATCGTCCTGATGCTCGCCGGCATGGCCCTCGCCGCGGGCCTGGGCTTCTGGATCGCCCGGGGGATCGCGCGCCAGGCGGCGCGGGTGGGCGAGGTGACGGCGGCGCTGTCGCGGGGTGACCTGACCGTCCGCAGCGGGCTGGACACCCGTGACGAGCTCGGGACGATGGGGCAGGCGCTGGACGCCGCCGTGGTGGACCTGCAGGCCGTGATGGCCGGCGTGGTGGGCGCGGCGGATGCGGTGGCGGCGTCGTCGGAGGAGCTGTCGGCGTCGTCGGCGCAGATCTCGGCGTCGGCGGAGGAGACCTCCGCCCAGTCCGGCGTGGTCGCCGGCGCGGCCGAGGAGGTCAGCCGCAGCGTGCAGACGGTGGCGGCGGGTGCGGAGCAGATGGGCGCGTCGATCCGGGAGATCGCCACGAACGCGGCCGAGGCCTCCGATGTGGCCTCCCGTGCGGTCGCGGCCGCGGAGACGACCACCGCGACGGTGGCCAAGCTCGGGGACTCCTCGGCGGAGATCGGCAACGTGGTGAAGGTGATCACGAGCATCGCGGAGCAGACGAACCTGCTGGCGCTGAACGCCACCATCGAGGCCGCCCGCGCCGGGGAGGCGGGCAAGGGCTTCGCGGTCGTCGCCAACGAGGTCAAGGAGCTCGCGCAGGAGACGGCGAAGGCGACCGAGGACATCGCGCGGCGGGTGCAGGCGATCCAGGGCGACACGACGGCGGCGGTGGCGGCGATCGGGGAGATCAGCTCGATCGTCGCGCAGATCTCCGACCGGCAGACCACGATCGCCTCGGCGGTGGAGGAGCAGACCGCGACCACCAACGAGATGGCCCGGTCGGTGGCCGAGGCGGCGCAGGGGTCGGGTCAGATCGCCGACAACATCACCGGGGTCTCCACCGCCGCGGACTCCACGACCCAGGCGCTGACCCAGACGCGGACCGCCGTCGACGAGCTGTCCCGGATGGCCGCCGACCTGCGCACCACGGTCGGCCGCTTCACCTACTGACCGGACGCCGGGGCGCAACCGCGCCCCGGCGCCGGTCGAGATCGAGGACGAGGGCGCGGGGCCGACCACGGTCCCGCGCCCTCGCCGTTCTCGGAGATCTCCTCGAGAAGTGTCCGCGGAGTCGCTCGGTCGACGGTCACCGACCATTCCGTGTCGACTTGCCGATCGCGTCGACCCGGTCGTGCGGAATGGCGTTCTAGAACGGTCTCCCAGTCGGGAGAAAAGCCGCGCGGCGCGCCCGTTGCTGCGCAGTCCGGGCAATTCCCCTGACTTATCGTCTGCGCCGTCAGTGGCCCGGGGTGGGAGATTCCGGGAGCTGCTCGCCGAGGAGTAGGAATGTCCAACCGCATCACCCGCCCGGGTCGCTGGCTGCGCGACACCGGGGTCACCACCAAGGTCCTGGCGAGCGTCGGGCTCGCCGTCGCCGTCGGCGTCGGCGTCGGTGTCACCGGCCTCACGAGCCTCGGCGCTGCGGCGGACCGGACCACGCACCTCTACGAGCAGAACACCGTCGGCGCGGAGCTCGCCCAGGAGGCGCGCTACCAGTACGCCGCGTTCCGGCTGGGCGCCGACGCGGTGCAGAGCGCCACGACCGACGCGGCCCGCGAGCAGGCGATCGCCGACCGCGACGCCGCCCGCGACGCGCTGGCGGAGACCACGGGCTACGCCGCGGACCTGGCCGACGACGGCAGCGCGTACGCGACCCTGGCCGACCAGGCGGCCGCCGACGTCCAGCAGTACTCGGACGTGACCGAGCAGCTGGACGCCCTGGCGGCCGCCGGCGACTTCGCCCAGCTCGGCCAGGTGGTGCAGACGCAGGCCTCGCCGCTGGCGGAGAAGCTGCTGGAGGACCTCGAGGCGCTGGCCGCCCGCGCGAACGACGACGCCGCGCAGAGCGCCCGCGCGGCCCAGGACGCCTACACCGACACCCGGACCATGCTCATCGCCCTCCTGGTGGCCGGCGCGCTGCTGGCGACGGGCGTCGGCGTCGTCGTCGCCTTCGCCATCCGCCGCGGCCTGGTGGCCGTCCAGCGCGTGGCGGAGGGCCTCGCGGCCGGCGACCTCACCCAGCGGTCGGGTGTCGACCAGGCCGACGAGGTCGGCCGCATGGCGCGCGCCATCGACGAGGCGCAGGACAGCCTGCGCGAGGTGATGGCCGCGGTGGTCGCCTCCGCGGACGCGGTGGCGGCGTCGTCGGAGGAGCTGTCGGCGTCGTCGGCGCAGATCTCGGCGTCGGCGGGGGAGACCTCGGCGCAGTCGGGTGTCGTGGCCGGTGCCGCGGAGGAGGTGTCGCGCAGCGTGCAGACGGTCGCCGCGGGCGCGGAGCAGATGGGCGCCTCGATCCGGGAGATCGCGACGAACGCGGCCGAGGCCAGCGACGTCGCCTCGCGCGCCGTGACCGCGGCGGAGCGGACCACCGCGACGGTGGCCAAGCTCGGCGACTCCTCGGCGGAGATCGGCAACGTCGTCAAGGTCATCACCTCGATCGCGGAGCAGACGAACCTGCTGGCGCTCAACGCCACCATCGAGGCTGCCCGGGCCGGTGAGGCGGGCAAGGGCTTCGCCGTCGTGGCCAACGAGGTCAAGGAGCTGGCCCAGGAGACGGCGAAGGCGACGGAGGACATCGCCCGCCGGGTCGAGGCCATCCAGGCCGACACCGGCTCCGCCGTGACCGCGATCAGCGAGATCTCGGAGATCGTCGCCCAGATCTCCGACCGGCAGACCACCATCGCCTCGGCGGTGGAGGAGCAGACCGCGACGACGAACGAGATGGCGCGCTCGGTGCAGGAGGCGGCCGGCGGTACCGGGCAGATCGCCACCAACATCACCAGCGTCTCGGCGGCGGCGGACTCGACGACGCAGGCGCTGACGCAGACGCGGACCGCCGTCGACGAGCTGTCCCGGATGGCCGCCGACCTGCGCACCTCGGTGAGCCGGTTCACGTACTGACCGACGCCCGGGGCAGGACCGCCGTCCTGCCCCGGGCGGGAGTGCGGTTCTGCACGGGAGTGCAGTCCTGCGCGGACGTCGGACCGCGCCCCCGCACGGACACGACGGGACGAGGGCGCTGCACCGCTGTGCCGGTCCCGTGCCCTCGCCATTCCCGACGAGCGCCGGGCGAACTGCCCGCACCATTCGTGACCGCCTCCGGAATGGGGACGAGTCGACTCGGCAGGGACGGTCACCGACCTTTCTCGACGAGGTCCTCCGACACGCCCGGCAATGAAGGACGAGATCGTCCGGAACAACTCAGGCTCATTCCGCACCACCCACCGGACACCGAACGAGGAAAAGCCAGCCATGACAGAGCGCAGCACCGGCCGCACGAGGCGTAGCCCGGGCGTCCGCGGATCGATCCTGGGAGTCGGGGCCGCCGGGGTCACCGCGGCCGTCGTCGTCGGCGGTTTCGCCCTCTCCGGGCTGGGCGCCACCGGCGACGCCCGCGACCGGGTGGCGGAGCTCAACGACGCGCTGGACCACGTGCAGCGGATCGAGTACTACAACGCCGACGTCAGCGGTTGGCAGACGGCCTACGCCTGGGACGCCCGGCGGGTCGGGCCGCTGGCCGCGGTCGACCCGGCCAGCGAGAACCGCAAGGGCTTCCTGGAGATCAGCGACGGCCTCCGCCAGGAGCTCGACGCCATGCCGGTCGAGGTGCTCGACCGGCAGGAGGCGGCCACCTACGGCCAGATCCTGGACGCCTGGGACGAGTTCTTCTCCGTCGACGAGCGGGCGGCGGCGCAGTACCAGCTGGGGACGGCCGCCGGGACCGACGCCGGCGACGCGGTCATCCTGGACGAGGGCTTCGCCATCTACCACGAGATCATCGCGCTCACCCACGACCTGGAGAGCGGGCTCTCCGACCGCGTCGACGCCGCGATGGAGGCGGCCGAGACCGACGAGGCCGACACCCGGTGGGTGATGGTCATCGCGATCGTCCTGGGCGCGCTCGTGGCCGCCGCGGCGGCACTGGCGGTCGCTCGACGCATCGTCCGGCCGCTCAACGAGGTGGTCTCGGTGGCCGGCGCCCTCGCCGCCGGCGACCTCACCCGGCAGACGGGCATCGACCGGTCGGACGAGGTCGGCCGGGCGGCGGCCGCCATCGACAGCGCGGTGGTCGAGCTGCGCGGCGTGATGGCCAGCGTGGTCGGCGCGGCGGACGCGGTGGCGGCGTCGTCGGAGGAGCTGTCGGCGTCGTCGGCGCAGATCTCGGCGTCGGCGGAGGAGACCTCGGCGCAGTCGGGTGTCGTGTCCGGCGCGGCCGACGAGGTGTCGCGCAGCGTGCAGACCGTCGCCGCGGGTGCGGAGCAGATGGGTGCCTCGATCCGGGAGATCGCCACGAACGCCGCGGAGGCGTCGGAGGTGGCGCACCGGGCGGTGACCGCGGCGGAGACGACGACGGCGACGGTGGCCAAGTTGGGTGAGTCGTCGGTGGAGATCGGCAACGTGGTGAAGGTGATCACGAGCATCGCGGAGCAGACGAACCTGTTGGCGCTGAACGCCACGATCGAGGCGGCCCGCGCGGGTGAGGCGGGGAAGGGCTTCGCGGTGGTCGCGAACGAGGTGAAGGAGCTGGCGCAGGAGACGGCGAAGGCCACGGAGGACATCGCCCGCCGGGTGCAGGCCATCCAGGGCGACACGACGGCGGCGGTGGCGGCGATCGGGGAGATCAGCTCGATCGTCGCGCAGATCTCCGACCGGCAGACCACGATCGCCTCGGCGGTGGAGGAGCAGACCGCGACCACCAACGAGATGGCGCGCTCGGTGCAGGAGGCGGCCGGCGGCACGGGTCAGATCGCCACCAACATCACCAGTGTCTCGGCGGCGGCGGACTCGACGACGCAGGCGCTGACGCAGACGCGGACCGCCGTCGACGAGCTGTCGCGGATGGCCGCCGACCTGCGCACCACGGTCGGCCGCTTCACGTACTGACCGACGCCCGGGGCAGGACCGCACTCCTGCCCGGTGCAGAACGCGCCCCGCGCGGGGCGAGAGCGAGGACGAGGGCGCGGGACCGGCATCCGGTCCCGCGCCCTCCGCCATTCCCGGAACCGGGTGCCGGCAGGGCGTCCGCGCCATTCGCGGTGGCGAGGGGAATGGCGACGAGTCGACACGGGAGAAACGGTCGTCGGACTATTCCTGATCGGAGCGCGACACGACCGCCATTCGAGTTCCGAACCGTCCGCAATGGCCGAATCTGTCCCTGCGCAGCCGATCGGCCCCCGCGCACCGGCCTCCGGGTCTCCCCCCTTCTCGTGCAGGAGTACGCACATGTCCGTTCCCCCGAGCTCCGCCCCGCTCCGGCGGAGGGGAGGCTGGCTCCTCGACCGGCCGATCGGCGCCAAGATCGGGATGGTGGTGGCCCTGCTGGCCGCCGTCGTCCTGGGCACGAACGCGCTGGCGATCAACCAGCTCAGTGAGCTGCGCGACGGCCAGGAGGCCATCTACGCCGAGAACCTCAAGCCGCTGAACGACCTCGCGGCCGTGCAGCGTGCGCAGGCCGCCTACCGCGCCCGGATGCTGCAGTACGGCGTCGCGGACCCGGCCACCCGTCAGCAGCTGCGGGCGGAGATGGACGAGAAGATGGCCGACGTCGACCAGGCCCTGGCCGACTACGAGCCCTACATCGTCGACCAGGAGGCCGTGCAGGCCTATCTCGACAACCGGGACGCCGTCGTCAGCACCAACGCCGCGCAGCTGTTCCCCGCGGCCGACGCCGGCGACCTGGCCGCCTTCCACGACGTCTACGTGAACGTCTCCAGCCAGCCGCTCAGCGACCTCGCCGACGCGCTGGAGGCCGAGGGGGAGGCGCAGTCCGCCCAGGCCGAGAGCCGCAACTCCGAGGCCGCGGCCGCGGTGAGCCGCTCCATCACGCTGCTCGCCGTCACGGCCCTGGTGTCGATCGCGGTGGCCGCGGGCCTGGCGTTCCTGCTCATCCGCCGGCTGCTGGCCACGGTCCGCTCCGTGCAGGCCGCGGTGGGTGGGCTCGCCGCCGGTGACCTGACCGTCGTCCCGGTGGCCCGGGACCGCGACGAGCTCGGCCAGATGGCCGCGTCGCTGGCCTCGGCCCAGGAGAGCCTGCGCGGTGTGATGGCCGGCGTGGTGGGCGCGGCGGATGCGGTGGCGGCGTCGTCGGAGGAGCTGTCGGCGTCGTCGGCGCAGATCTCGGCGTCGGCGGAGGAGACCTCCGCCCAGTCCGGCGTGGTCGCCGGCGCCGCCGACGAGGTGTCGCGCAGCGTGCAGACGGTCGCTGCGGGTGCGGAGCAGATGGGTGCCTCGATCCGGGAGATCGCCACGAACGCCGCTGAGGCGTCGGAGGTGGCGCACCGGGCGGTGACCGCGGCGGAGACGACGACGGCGACGGTGGCGAAGCTGGGGGAGTCGTCGGTGGAGATCGGCAACGTGGTGAAGGTGATCACCTCCATCGCGGAGCAGACGAACCTGCTGGCGCTCAACGCCACGATCGAGGCCGCGCGGGCCGGGGAGGCCGGGAAGGGCTTCGCGGTGGTCGCGAACGAGGTCAAGGAGCTCGCGCAGGAGACCGCGAAGGCGACCGAGGACATCGCGCGCCGGGTGCAGGCGATCCAGGGCGACACGACGGCGGCGGTGGCGGCGATCGGGGAGATCAGCTCGATCGTCGCGCAGATCTCCGACCGGCAGACCACGATCGCCTCGGCGGTGGAGGAGCAGACGGCGACGACGAACGAGATGGCCCGGTCGGTGGCCGAGGCGGCGCAGGGGTCGGGGCAGATCGCGGACAACATCACCGGCGTCTCCACCGCCGCGGACTCCACGACGCAGGCGCTGACCCAGACGCGGACCGCCGTCGACGAGCTGTCCCGGATGGCCGCCGACCTGCGCACCACGGTGGGCCGCTTCACCTACTGAGCAGGACCGCCGCGTCCCCCACCGCTGATGTCGAGCGGTGGGGGACGCCGCGGTTCAGCGCGCGAGGCGGGCGCCCAGCGCGGCGAGGCGCTCGGCGGCCTCGGCGAGGACGGCGTCCTGCTTGCAGAACGCGAAGCGCACCAGCGACGGGGCGGCGGTGGGGTCGTCGTGGAAGACCCGCACCGGGACGCCGACCACCCCGGCGAGCTCCGGCAGGTCCCAGCACAGCGCCATCGCGTCGGTGTAGCCCAGCGGGGCGGCGTCGGCGGTGACGAAGTAGGTGCCGTCGGGCCGGTTGGTCGCGAACCCCGCCGCCTCCAGGCCGGCGACCAGCAGGTCGCGCTTGCGCAGCAGGTCCGCGCGCAGCCCCTGGAAGTACTCGTCAGGCAGGGCCAGCGCGCGGGCCACGGCCGGCTGGAAGGGGCCGCTGCCGACGAACGTGAGGAACTGCTTGACCGCCCTGACGGCGGCGACCAGCTCGGTCGGGCCGTGCACCCAGCCGACCTTCCAGCCGGTCACCGAGAAGGTCTTGCCGGCGGAGGAGATGGTCAGCGTCCGCTCGGCCATCCCGGGCAGCGTGGCGATCGACAGGTGCGGGACGCCGTACGTCATGTGCTCGTACACCTCGTCGGCGACGACCACCGCGTCGTGCTCGGCGGCCAGCCGCGCGACCAGCTCCAGCTCGGCGCGGTCGAAGACCTTGCCGGTGGGGTTGTGCGGGGTGTTCAGCAGCACCAGCCGGGTGCGCGGGGAGAACGCCGCCCGCAGCGCGTCCTCGTCGACGGCGAAGTCGGGGGAGCGCAGCGCCACCGTCCGCCGCTGCGCCCCGGCCAGCGCGATCGTCGCGGCGTAGCCGTCGTAGTAGGGCTCGAAGGTCACCACCTCGTCGCCGGGCTCGGTCAGCGCGAGGACGGTGGCGGCGATGGCCTCCGTGGCGCCCACGGTCACCAGCACGTCGTCCGGGTCGACCCGCAGGCCGCGGAAGCGCTCCTGGTGCGCGGCGACGGCCTCCCGCAGGACGGGCATCCCGGCCGCCGGGGGGTACTGGTTGACCCCGCCGCGGACGGCGGCGACGGCGTCCTCCAGCAGCGACCGCGGCCCGTCGGTGTCGGGGAAGCCCTGGCCGAGGTTGATCGCCCCGGTCCGCGCGGCCAGCGCCGACATCTCGGCGAACACGGTCGTGGTGAAGGGCAGCATCCGCTCGGTCAGCGCGGCGCGCGGCAGGCTCACGCGTCCGAGTCTCCCACCGCGGCGGCCGTCCCAGCACGTGGACGGCCGTCCCGGTCTGCGGGACGGCGTCGCCGGGCCGGCCGCTCGTGGCACCCGGTGCCCCGTGTACCTTCTGCCCCGGTCCTGAGTGCCAGCGTCAAGCCCCGGCTCGCTGGCCGGCAACCCTCTCCGTCGCGGGGTGCTCCGGGTGACGACCAGACCTGGACGCGGTGTTCCGGGTAAGGCGCAGGAGGGAACCGACGTGGTGCTCGCCTCGGGCCGGACCGGCCGCGGCGTCCCCCACCCCCGCGCCGCCGCCGGCGGCGCCCTCCGCAGGGAGCACCCGATGACCGACCTGTCCCGTCGACGCCGCGGCCCGCTGGCCGCCGCCGCCCTCGTGGCGGTGGTGGGTCTCTCCGGCTGCGCCGACAGCGACTCGGGAGGTGGGGACGGCGGTGACGGCGGCGACTCCGCCGGCTCGATCATCGTCATCACCCCCAACCCGGTCGGCGGCAACAACTTCCTCGAGCTCGCCGTCGAGGGTGCGCAGCGCGTCGCGGACGAGGAGGGGCTGGAGCTCGACGTCTACGAGAGCACCGACCCGACCTCGATCCAGCAGAACGTCGAGGCCGCGGTGCGGGAGCGGCCCGACGTCGTCATCGGCCTGAGCTTCTCCCTGCAGGACGCGTTCGCCACCGTGCCGGTCGACAACCCCGACCAGCAGTTCCTGCTGGTGGACGGCTGCCCCGACCCGCAGCCGGAGAACGTCACGTGCGCCGCGTTCCGCGAGCACGAGGCCACCTACCTGGCCGGCGTCGAGGCCGGGCTGCTGACGCAGACCGGGAAGATCGGTGTCGTCGCGGCCCTGGACACGCCCTTCATCCGCCGCTGGGTCGACCCGTTCCAGGCCGGCGCGCAGAGCGTGAACCCGCAGGCCACCTCCACCCCGCTGTTCGTCGGTGGCGACAACCCCTTCGGTGACCCCGCTCGCGGCGGCGCCCAGGCCCAGGTGCTGGCCGACGGCGGTGCGGACCAGGTGCTGCTCGCCGCCTCCGGCAGCAACGTGGGCGCCTTCGAGGTCGCCGCGGCCGGCGGGTTCTCCGCCTACGGCGTCGACGTCAACGAGTGCGGTTCGGCCCCCGGCCACGTCGTCGACAACGTCATCAAGAACGTCGACGTCGCGCTGGCCGAGTCGGTGACCGCGATCCTCGGCGGCGACACCGGCGGCGCGCAGGTGTACGGGCTCGCCGAGGGTGGCGTGGGCCTGACCGCCTTCGCCGACGACCTCGCCGACTCCGGCTGCCTGATCGCCGACCACCCCGACGTCGTCGCGCAGCTGGAGCAGGTCCGCGACCAGATCATCGACGGCACGATCACCGTGGACGACCCGGCCGCTGGATGACCAGCACGGCACCGGGCACCACAGGAGGCTCGGCCGCGGGGGCCCACCCCGCGGCCGAGCTCCGTGGCGTCACCAAGCGCTTCGGCGCCGTCGTCGCCGTGGACGGCGTGGACCTGGTCCTCGAGCGGGGGACCGTGCACGCCGTCGTCGGGGAGAACGGGGCCGGCAAGTCCACCCTGATGTCGGTCCTCTACGGGCTGCACCGCCCCGACGCCGGGCAGGTGCTGCGCGACGGCCGCGAGGTCCGGCTGGGCTCGCCGCTGGACGCCATCGCCGCCGGGCTGGGCATGGTCCACCAGCACTTCCGGCTGTTCGGCTCGATGAGCGTGGCCGAGAACGTCGTCTACCGCGCCGAGCCCGCCCGCCGCGGCCTGCTGGACCGCCGCGCCGCCGAGCGCCGGGTCGAGGAGCTGTCCGCCCGCATCGGGCTCGACGTCGACCCCACCGCCCGCGTCGACACCCTCCCCCTCGGCGTCCGCCAGCGGGTGGAGATCCTCAAGGCGCTGCACCGGCAGGCCGAGGTGCTCATCCTCGACGAGCCGACCGCCGTGCTGACGCCGGGCGAGGTCGACTCGCTGTTCGCGGTCGTCCGCCGGATGGCCGAGCAGGGGACGACGGTCGCCCTGGTCACGCACAAGGTCCGCGAGGTGCTCGAGGCCACCGACCGGGTCACGGTGCTGCGCGACGGCGCCGTGACCGCCCGGCTGACCACCGCGGACACCACCGCCGGCGAGATCGTCGAGGCGATGATCGGCCGCGGGCTGGTGCCCGCGGTCAACCCGCGCGGCGCCGTCTCCGGCGACCCGGTGCTGGAGGTGTCGGGCCTGCGGCTGCCGGCCGCGGCGGGGGCCGCCCGGGTCCGGGACGTCTCGCTGCGGGTCCGCCCCGGGGAGGTCGTCGGCATCGCGGGGGTCTCCGGCAACGGGCAGCGCGAGCTGGTGGAGACCGTCGTCGGGATGCGCACCCCCGAGGCCGGCACGGTGCGCCTGCACGGCCGGGACCTCGCCGGCCTGGGCATCCGGGAGCGCCGCGGGCTGGGCATCGCCTACGTCCCCGAGGACCGCCCCGGCGTCGGCACCGCCGCGGCGCTGTCGGTCGCCGACAACCTCGCGCTCGGCCACCACCGGACGCCGCCGATCGGCCGCCGCGGGCGCCTGTCCACCCGGGCGCTGCGCGCCCAGGCCGTCGAGCTGGTCCGCCGCCTGGGCGTGAAGACCGCCGGCGTCGCGGTGCCGCTGGGCTCGCTGTCGGGCGGCAACGCGCAGAAGGTGGTGCTGGCCCGCGAGCTGCACCACGAGGCGGACCTGCTGGTGGTCGAGCAGCCGACCCAGGGCGTCGACGTCGGCGCCGGGGAGGAGATCCACCGGCTGCTGCTGGACTACCGCGCCCGCGGCGGCGCGGTGCTGCTCGTCTCCTACGAGATCAGCGAGCTGCGGGCGCTCGCGGACCGGGTGCTGGTGATGCTGGACGGCGAGGTGACCGCCGAGCTCGACGCCGCCGACGCGACCGACGAGGTGCTCGGGGCGGCGATGGTCCACGGCGGCAGGGTCCACGGCGGCGGGGTCCACGGCGGCGGGGTCCACGGCGGCGTGCCCGGCGCGGTCCCCGGCGCCGGCGGGGGAGGGGAGCGGTGAGCGCCCTGCTGGAGCGTGCCCGGCTGTCCGCGCCCGCCGCGCTGGTGCCGCTGGGGGCCGTCGCCGTGGCGCTGCTCGTCGGCGCCGTGGTCATGCTCGCCGCCGGCGTGGACCCGCTGCGCGGCTACGACGCGATGGTCCGCGGGGCGCTGAGCGTCAGCAACATCGACTTCGCCGTCGCCGGGTTCACCGCCATCCTCGCCATGTCGCTGGCGTTCGCCGTCCCGGCGCGGATGGGGGAGTTCAACCTCGGCGGGGACGGGCAGCTGGTCGCCGGCGGGATCACCGCGGCCGCCGTCGCGCTGTACGTGCCGGCGCCCGCGCCGCTGCTGCTGCCGCTGTGCGTGGTCGCGGGCATGCTCGCCGGCGGGACGCTCGCCTCGGTCTCCGCGCCGCTGTCCACCCGCGCCGGCGTCCCGGTGATCATCTCCACGCTGCTGCTCAGCACCCCGATGGTGGCGCTGGCCTCCTACCTGGTCCGCTTCCCGATGGCGGAGGAGGGCTCGCCGGTGCCGCAGACGCCGCGGCTGCCCGACGCCGCGCACCTGCCCGCCCTGCCCGGGATGAGCTACACCAACGTCGGGCTGCTGCTGGTGGTCGCCGTCCTGCTGGTCGCCGTGTACGTCGACGCCCGCACCCCTGCCGGCTACGAGATCCGGGTCGCCGGCGCCAACCGCGGGTTCGCCGCCTACGGCGGCCTCTCCGTGCCGCGGCTGACCCTGGGCACGCTCGCCTCGGCCGGCGCGGTCGCGGGCCTGGCCGGTGCGGTGATCGTGCTGAGCCAGCCGTTCCGCTTCATCGACGACGCCCTGACCGCCCCCGGCTACACGTTCGCCGGTGTCGCGGCCGCGCTGCTGGCCGGCGGGCGCCCGGCGCTGCTGCCGCTCACCGCGGCGCTGTTCACGATCCTCTCGGTGGGGGCCGCCGGGATGGAGCGGGACGTCGACGTGCCTCGCCAGCTCGGCCAGGTCGTCCAGGCCGTCGTCATCCTGGTGCTGGCCGCGCGGGTCCTGGCCGGCCGCTGGCTGGCCGACCGCGCCCGGCGCGCGGCCGGGGGGAGGGGCTGACGTGGACGTGTTCACCCTGGCCTTCGTCGCCGCCGTCCTGACCGCGGCCGCGCCGGTGCTCTACGCGGCGCTCGGCGGCGCCCTGTGCGGCCGGGCCGGCGTGTTCGACATCGCGCTGGAGGGCCAGCTGCTGTGGGGCGCGTTCACCGCGGTCGCGGTCAGCTGGTGGTCGGGCAACGCCTGGGTCGGCGTGCTCGCCGCCGTCGTGTCCAGCGCCGTGTTCAGCCTGGTGCTGGCCGTCGGCGCGGTGTCGTGGCGGGCCGACCCGATCATCGTGGCCGTCGGCATGAACCTGCTGGCGCTGGGCGCCACCGGCTTCGTCCTGCGCGAGGCGCTGGGCGCCACCGGCACGTTCGCGCCGGCCGGCCTGCAGGGCCTGCCCGACCTCGACGTCCTCGACGGCGTGCCGGTGCTCGGTGCCGTGCTGGGCCGGGCGACCGTGCTCGTGCCGCTGGCGCTGGTGCTGGCCGTGGTGATGTCGCTGTGGCTGTCGCGGACGTCGGTGGGGCTGCGGCTGCGCGGGGTGGGGGAGCACCCGGAGGCGGCGACCAGCCTCGGCGTCCCGGTCACCCGCTACCAGGCGGCGACCGTCGTCCTCGCGGGTGCGCTGTGCGGCCTGGGCGGTGCGCAGCTGTCGCTGGGCACCGTCACCGCCTTCACCGAGAACATGACCGCCGGCCGCGGCTGGGTCGCCGTCGCCGCGGTGATGCTCGCCGTCAACCGCCCGCTGTGGGTGCTCGGCGCCTGCCTGCTGTTCGGCGCCGCGGAGGCCTGGGGCTTCCGGCTGCAGGGCATCGGCCTGCCCCAGCAGCTCACCGACGCCGCCCCGTACCTGGTCACGCTGGTGGTGCTGGTGCTCTCGCGGGTCCGGGTGCGCCGGCGGTTGCGCGCCGCCGACCCGCTCGCCGCGGAGAGCGCCGCCCACCCCGAGGCCGTCCCGCACCCCGAGGAGACCCGGTGACCCCGTCCCGCCGGAAGGTCGTCGTCGACACCGACACCGGGATCGACGACGCGCTGGCCCTGCTGTGGCTGGCCGGCCGCCCCGACGTCGAGATCAGCGCGATCACGTCCGTCTACGGCAACTGCTCGGTCGAGGACGCCCTGCTCAACATCGGGTACGTGCTGGCGCTGGCGGGCCTGGCGGACGTGCCGGTGGCCGCCGGTGCCGCCGGCCCGGTCGACGGTCGTCCCGCGTCGCTGGCGCCCTACGTGCACGGTGACGACGGCATGGGCGACCTCGGCCTGCACCGGGAGGCGCCGGACGTCGTCGCGCAGAGCTCCGCGGAGTACCTGGTGGAGCTCGCGAACGCGGCGCCGGGGGAGTACGACCTGCTGCCGCTGGGCCCGCTGAGCAACGTGGCGCTGGCCCTGGAGCTCGACCCGCTGGTGCTCACGAAGTTCCGGTCGACGGTGCTCATGGGCGGCTCGGGCCCGTTCCCGCCGCTGGGCGTCACCCAGACCGTCGACGCCAACGTCAGCAACGACCCGGCCGCGGCCCGCGCGGTGTTCGCCGCCCCGCGCAGCGAGCTGGTGATGGTCGGGGTGAACGTCGGCGGGCGGACGGTCGTCGACGAGGCCGCCGTGCAGGTGCTGCACCGCAGCGGGACCGCGGTGGGGGAGTTCTGCGCCGCGGCGCTGGAGTCCTACATGGACTTCTACCAGTACGCCTGGGGCCGCCGGGTCTCCCCGGCCTGGGACGGCCTGGCCGCGGGGCTGCTCGTCGAGCCCCGCTGGATCACCGCCTCGGTGGCCGGCCCGGTCGCCGTCGTCCCCGACGGGCGGCTCTCCCGCGCCCACCTGCTGCAGACCGCCGACGGGCTGCCGGTGCCCTTCGCCCAGGAGGAGGCGCGCACGGCGCCGCCCACCACGGTCGTCACCGGCGTCGACGTCGCGGGCTTCCTCGCCGACTTCGTCGGGGTGCTGGCCGGCACCCGGGGGAGCGCCGCCCGGTGAGCACCGTGCTGGAGCCCGGCGACGTCTGGGCGTACCTGACCGGCCGCGACCTGGTGCCCGCGGGCAGCACCGGCGCCGTCCGGGAGGTCGGCGACGGCAACATGAACCGCGTCTTCGTCGCGGTGCCCGACGGCGGGGGAGCGGGGCTGGCCGTCAAGCAGGCGCCCCCGTGGATCCGCGCGCTCGGCCCCTCGGTGCCGATGAGCCCCGAGCGCGCCCTGGTCGAGGCGCGGGCGCTGGCCACCTTCGCCCGCTTCGCGCCGGAGCAGACCCCGCGCGTCCTCGACGTCGACCCCGAGCGGTTCGCGTTCACCATGGAGGACCTCTCCGACCTGCGGATCCTGCGCACCGCGCTCACCGACGGCGCCTCCTTCGGCGAGACCTCCCGGCAGGTCGGCGACCTGGTCGGGCGGGTCACCTTCGCCACCAGCGTCGCCGGCGCCCCGGCCGCCGACCGGGCCGCGCTGCTGGCCGCCTCGGTCAACCCGGTGCTCGCCGAGGTCACCGAGCGCTACCTGCTGTCGGAGCCGCTGACGGTGCACGAGAACAACAGCCACCACCCGCTGCTGGACGCCGAGGTGGCCGCGCTGCGGGCCGACCCGGCGGTGCGCACCGAGGTGTCGGTGCTGCGCGCGGCGTTCGGCAGCCGCGCCGAGGGGCTGGTCCACGGGGACCTGCACTCGGGCAGCGTCATGGTGGGGGAGCGGGACGGCGCCCCGGTGGTGCGGGTCATCGACCCGGAGTTCGCCGTCGTCGGGCCGATCGGGCTGGACCTCGGGCTCTACCTGGCCAACGCGCTGGTCGCCGCGGCCCGCAGCGCGGCGCTGGGCGACCGCGCCGAGGCCGCCGACCGGGCCGGGCAGGCGGGGGTGCTGTGGGCGGCGTTCACCGCGGCCTGGCACGCCGGGTGGCCGGGCCGGGCCGATCCCTTCCTCGACGAGGGCTGGCTGGCCCGGCACCTGGCCTCGGTCTGGGCCGACACCCTCGGCTTCGCCGCGGTCGAGATGGTGCGGCGGGTGGCCGGCTACTCGCACGCCGCCGACCTGGAGACGCTGCCCGACCCCGGTCCCGCGTCCCTGGGCGTGCTCCGCGCGGCGCGGGCGCTGCTGCTCGACCGCCCGGCGTTCCGCGACGCCGCCGGCGACCCCGACCCGGCCGCGGTGGCCGCGCTCGTCGCCTGAGCGGGCGGCGCGCGGCGCGCGGCGCTCTGCGGGGAGCGGTGCCCGGTGGGGGGAGCGGCCTCGCGGGGGAGACTGGGCCGGTGACCGCCTCCTCCTCCCTGCCGCGGCCGGTGCTCGACGACAGCGTCCGGCTGACCGACGAGGGCGTCCGGATCCTCGACCGCCGGGTGTTCCCGGCGCGCGAGGAGTGGGTGCTGGCCCGCGACGCCGCCGAGGTGGCCGAGGCGATCCGGGCGATGGTCACCCAGAGCTCGGGGCCCTTCTACGCCGCGCTGGCCGGGCTGGCGCTGGACGCGCGCCAGCACGCCGACCGGCCGGTCGACCAGGCCCGGGCGGCGCTGCTGGCCGCGGGGTCGGCGCTCACCGGCGCCCGGCCCACGAACAACGCGGTGCGCGACGCGGTCGCCGCGCTGCTGGTCCGCCCCGACGTCGCCGGCGCCCGGACCGGCGGCGAGCTCGCCGACGCCGTGGCGGCGGGGGCGCGGGAGCTCGACGCCGGGTACCGCGCGCGCAGCGCCGCCCTGGCCGCGCACACCGCCGCGCTGGTGCCCGACGGGGCGCGGGTGCTGACCCACTGCTGGGCCGACGCCTACCTCATCGAGCTGGTCCGGGCCGCCGACGCCGCCGGCCGCCGCTACACCTGGGTGGCGACCGAGACCCGCCCCTACCTGCAGGGCGCCCGGCTGACGGCGCACACCCTGGTCGAGATGGGCCAGGAGGTCGCGCTCATCACCGACGGGATGGCCGCCGCCGTCCTCGCCCCCACCTCGACCCTCGGCCAGGTCGACGCCCTGGTGACCGCCGCCGACCGCGTGACGATGGACGGGCACGTCGTCAACAAGGTGGGGACGCTCGGGCACGCGGTCGCCGCGCACGCCTTCGGCGTCCCCTTCCACGCGATGGTGCAGGCCCCCGACCCGCAGGCCCCGACCGGCGCCGACGTCGAGATCGAGGAGCGTGACGGCGACGAGGTGCTGTCGGTGCTCGGGGTCCGGTCGGCCTCCCCGCTGGTGCAGCGCGGCCACTACCCGGCCTTCGACGTCACCCCGCCCCGGTTCGTCACCCGCATCGTCACCGACCGCGGGGCCTTCGAGCCCGACCGCGTGGCGGCCTACCACGCCTCCCCCGAGCCGGCCGGGGCCGCGGCGGCCGCTCGGTAGGCTGGGCGCCCGTGACCCTGAGCCTGAGCGCGCGCACCGTCGTCCTGGACATCGAGGGGACGACCGGAGCCGCCGGCTACGTCCACGGCACGCTCTACGACCACGCCCGGCCGCGGCTGGGCCCGTGGATCGACGCGCACGCCGACGACCCCGCCGTGGCCGAGGCCGTCGCGCAGACGCGGGCCGACGGGGGGCTGCCCGCCGACGCGGGCACCGACGAGGTGGTCCGGGTGCTGCACGGCTGGATGGACGACGACGTCAAGGCGACCCCGCTCAAGACGCTGCAGGGCCAGATCTGGGCCGCCGGGTACACCGCCGGCGAGCTGTCGTCGCACTTCTTCGACGACGTCGTCCCGCGGCTGGAGGCCTGGCACGGCCGCGGCGTGCGGCTGGCGGTGTTCTCCTCGGGCTCGGTCGCCAGCCAGGTGCCCTGGTTCCGGCACGCCCCCGCCGGCGACCTCACCCCGCTGGTCACCGACTACTTCGACACGGTGAAGGCCGGTCCGAAGCGCGAGGCGGCCTCCTACGCGGCGATCGCGGCGGCGCTGGGCGACCAGCCGGGGGAGCTGCTGTTCCTGTCCGACCTGCCCGCCGAGCTGTTCGCCGCCCGGGAGGCCGGCTGGCAGGTCGTCGGCGTCCGGCGGGAGGGCGAGCCGAACGCGGGCGCCGACTTCGGCGACGTGCCGGTCATCGCCTCCTTCACCGAGCTCGACGTCGTGGCCCCGCGGTGAGCGGGCTGGTGCAGGCCGGCGGGGTCCCGCGCGCCGCGCTGGAGGCCGCGGGCCGGGCGCTGGCCGCCGAGGCGGCCCGCTTCGCCGGCATGGGCTGGATGCGCGGCACCTCGGGCAACCTGTCCGTGGTGCTCACCCGCGACCCGCTGCGCCTGGCGGTCACCGTCAGCGGGCTGGACAAGGGGGAGCTGACCAGCGGCGACGTCGTCGTGGTCGACGCGCAGGGGGCCGCCGTGCCCGACCAGCCGCACCCGGAGCTGCCGCCGTCGGCGGAGGCCGCGCTGCATGCGCGGATCGCCGCCCACGCCGGGGCCGACGCGATCGTGCACGTGCACTGCATGTCCGCGGTGCTGGCCGGCCACTGGTACCCCGACGGGCTGCCGCTGCGGGACCTGGAGATGCTCAAGGGCATCGGCCGCAGCGCGCACGACGAGACGGTGACCGTCCCGGTCGTCCCCAACAGCCAGGACATGGCCGAGATCGCCGCCGCGTGGGAGCCGCGCTGGGACGGTCAGGTGCCGGCGTTCATCGTCGCCCGGCACGGCATGTACGCCTGGGGCCGGGACCTGGCGCAGGCCCGCCACCACACGGAGATCGTCGAGTTCCTCATGCAGTTCGCGGTCGAGACCCGGCCGGGCGGGTCGGTCGCCGCCCGCTGAGCGGCGGTTCCACGTGGAACCGGGGACGGGCGGGGCCGGGGGCGGGTGGGGCCCGGGGAATACTGGACGGACCCGGCCCGCTGCCCCAGGGCGACGGCCGACCCCAGGAAGAGGTGCGCGATGACCCTGCTGACCGTGTGGCGCGACGACGCCCCGCAGACCCCCGAGCTGCGCACCGAGGACGCCGCCGAGGTCACCGCCGTCCTCAAGGGCATCGGCGTCCGCTTCGAGCAGTGGCCGGTGCAGCAGCTGCCGGAGCGGCCGACCCAGGACGACGTCCTGGCCGCCTACCGCGACCGCATCGACGGCGTGACCCGCGACGAGGGCTACGTGCTCGTCGACGTCGTGCAGATGCACCCCAGCGACGACCCGTCGTGGCCGGAGACGGTGGCCGCCAGCCGGGCGAAGTTCCTCGACGAGCACACCCACGACGACGACGAGGACCGCTTCTTCGCCACCGGCTCGGGCGTCTTCTACCTGCACGTCGACGGCAAGGTGCACGCCGTCCTCTGCGAGGCCGGCGACCTGCTGTCGGTGCCCGGCGGGACCACGCACTGGTTCGACATGGGGACCGCCCCCGACTACGTGTCCGTGCGGTTCTTCCACGACGACGACGGCTGGGTCGGCACCTTCACCGGCAGCGACGTCTCCCGCTCGTTCCCCACCTACGACGAGATCGTCGCCGCCCGCTGAGCCGGCCCGAGCTGGTCGCGGGCGATCCGGACGGGCCCCGCCCCCTGAGCCCGGCGATCGTCCCCACCCGCTGAGCCGGCCCGGCCCGCCACCGGACGGGTGTGGGCGCCGCCGGTCAGCTGTAGGCGCTGGGGACCGGGTCGGCCCCGGTGAGCAGCCGGTCGCCCACCTCGACGGCCTTGTGCGCCACCGGGTCGTGCAGGGTCAGCGTGCGCGCGTCGCGCCAGAAGCGGTCCAGCCCCGTGCCGGTGGCGGTCGCCCGCGCGCCGGTCAGCTCGAAGACGGTGCTGGCCACCTCCAGGACGGTCCGGGTGGTCACCACCTTGGCCGCGGCGAGGCCGACGGCGACGTCCGCCCGCTCGGCGGCGGTGAGCTCCCAGCCGCGGCCGGCGGCCTCGGTGAGCGCGGCGCACGTCCGGTCGGTCAGCGCCGCGGCGGCCTGCACCTGCGCGGCCAGCTCGCCGTAGCGGGCGCGCACCAGCGGGTCCTGCACGGCCTCGGCGACCCCGGCGGTCGGCCACGCCCGTGACCGGCTGCGGGTGTAGGCGGCGCCGGCGGCCAGCGCGCCCTCGGCGATCCCGACGTGCAGTTGGCTGAGCATCGCCTGGAACGCCAGCACGTGCAGGGTCGCGTAGGCGGGGGCGCCGGGCGTCCCCTGCTCGTTGGGCCCGAGGACGTCGGCGGCGGGGACGAACACGTCGGCGAACGCGACCGACCCCGAGGCCGACCGCCGCTGGCCGAGCGCGTCCCAGTCGCGGCCGTGCCGGACGCCGTCGGCGTGCCCGTCGACGACGACGGAGAGCTTCTCGCCGGTGTCGGTGCGGGTGCCGCTGGCGGTGATCCGGTCGGCCACCTCCGCGCCGGTGGCGAAGTGCTTGGTGCCGCTGAGCAGGTAGCCGCCCTCGACGGGGCGCAGGTCCAGCCCGGCGTCGCGGGGGTTGCCGGCGCCGCCCCAGAACCAGCCGGCCGCGGCCCCCTGGGTGTCCAGGCGGGCGACGGCGGCGGCGTCCCGGTTGAGCCGGATCCGCCACGAGTGCAGGTAGTGGTAGCCCAGCAGCTGGCCGATCGAGGGGTCGACGGCGGTCACCGTGCGGACGACGGCGTGGGCGGTCGCCCACCCGGCACCGGTGCCCCCGCACGCGGCCGGCACCAGCAGCGGCAGCAGGCCGGAGTCGCGCAGCAGGCGGGTCTCGGGCTCCGGCGTGCCGCCCGCGGCGTCGCGCGCGACCACGTCGGCGGCCAGGGTGTCGGCCACCGACCGCGCGATGGCCAGCGGGTCCGCCGCCGGTGCCGGGGTGGTCTCCGCGCCGTCCCTGCTCATGGCCGCGAGTCTCGCACCGGGCCGCGGGCGGGCCGCCGGCGGCGGGACCATCGCCTTGTCGACCGCCGTGAGCCGCTCACGTGGGAATTCGTCCCGGAGTCGTCCGACACGCCTGCGGAATGGTCGGTGCGCCCCTGTCGCGTCCCTACCTTTTCCTGCGACCGGGGACGGCGCTCGCCTTCATTCGCGGGCCGGTCCGCCGAGAGAACTCCGGGGCCCCGCACGGGCGACGCAGAAGAGAGAGAAGGCACCGTGGACGGTCTGGACGACATCGTCGAGGAGTTCCTCGTCGAGAGCCACGAGAACCTCGACCAGCTGGACACCGACCTGGTCGCGCTCGAGCAGGAGCCGAACTCGCGGGAGCGGCTGTCGAGCATCTTCCGCACGATCCACACGATCAAGGGGACCAGCGGCTTCCTGGCGTTCAACCGCCTGGAGGAGGTCACCCACATCGGGGAGAACATGCTCTCCCGGCTGCGGGACGGCGCCCTGGAGCTGACCCCGACCCGCACCAGCGTGCTGCTGCGCATGGTCGACACCGTCCGCTCGCTGCTCGCCTCGATCGAGGCGACCGGCGGCGAGGGCTCGGTCGACGTGTCCGGCGTCGTCGCCGACATCAGCGCCGCGATGGAGGACCAGCCGGCCGAGGCGGCCCCGGTCGAGGCTGCGGCGCCCGCCGCGCCGGCGACCGACGAGGCCCCGGTCGAGGCCGCGGACGAGGTCCTGGACGAGGTCCTGGTCGAGGTCACGGGCGAGGTCATGGGCGAGGCCCCGGCGCTCGACGAGGACGCCGACGACAGCGACGACGCCGAGGAGCCCGCGGCCCCGGCCCCCACGGCCGCCGCCGTCCCGGCCGCCGCAGCGACCCCGGCCCCCACCGCCCCCGCCGCCGTGCCGGCCCCGCGACCCGCCCCGGCCGCCGAGGCCGCCGAGCCCGACCCCGCGCCCGCCGCGGGCGAGGGCGGCACCCGCCGCGCGGTCGCCGACAGCACCATCCGCGTGGACGTCGACCTGCTCGACGAGCTGATGCTGCTGGTCGGGGAGCTGGTGCTCACCCGCAACCAGATCGTCCAGTACGTGGGGCGGTCCAACGACACGGACCTGGTCCGCGCCTCGCAGCGGCTCAACCTCATCGCCAGCGAGCTGCAGGAGGGCGTCATGAAGACGCGCATGCAGCCGATCGACCACATCTGGTCGAAGCTGCCGCGCGTCGTCCGTGACCTGGGCCTGCAGCTGAAGAAGAGCATCCGGCTGGAGATGGAGGGCCGGGACACCGAGCTCGACAAGACCCTGCTCGAGGCCGTCAAGGACCCGCTGACCCACCTGGTCCGCAACTCGGTGGACCACGGCATCGAGTCGCCGGACAAGCGCGTCGCCGTCGGCAAGCCGGCCGAGGGTGTCCTCACCCTGCGCGCCAAGCACGAGAGCGGCCAGGTCGTGGTCGAGGTCGCCGACGACGGCGCCGGCATCGACCCGGCGAAGATCGGTGGCAAGGCCGTCGAGCGCGGGCTGATCACCGAGGCGCAGCTGGCCCGGATGAGCCCGACCGACGTGCTGCAGATGATCTTCCTGCCGGGGTTCTCGACGGCGGCCGCGGTCACCAACGTCTCCGGCCGCGGCGTCGGCATGGACGTCGTCAAGACCAACATCGAGTCCATCGGCGGCACCATCGAGGTCGAGTCGGTCGCCGGCACCGGCACCGTCTGCCGCCTGCGGATCCCGCTGACCCTGGCCATCGTCCCGGCGCTGACCGTCGAGTGCGCCGGTGACCGCTACGCCATCCCGCAGATCAGCCTGCAGGAGCTGGTCAGCCTCGACGCGGAGAAGGCCGTCAACGCCGTCGAGGAGGTCGGCGGGGCGCAGGTCTACCGGCTGCGCGGCGAGCTGCTGCCGCTGGTCCGGCTCACCGACGTCCTGGGGCTGACCTCCGACCGGCACGACGGGCACGTCGTCATCGCGGTGCTCCGCTCGGAGGGCCGCCGCTTCGGCCTCGTCGTCGACCGGGTGATCAACACCGAGGAGATCGTCGTCAAGGCGGTCGGCGGCCAGCTCAAGGCGATCGGCCTCTACTCCGGCGCCACGGTGCTCGGCGACGGCACGGTCGCGCTCATCCTCGACGTGCAGGCGCTGGCCCGCCGGGCGCTGCGCACGGAGAGCGCCGAGCGGCAGGAGGCCCGCGTGGCCGCCGCCGTCGCGGCCGCCGACACCGAGGGCCAGCGGCAGCGGATGCTGCTGGCCGCCATCGGCGGGGGCCGCCGGGTGGCCATCCCGCTGGACACGGTCACCCGCCTGGAGCAGGTGCGCGCGGAGAACGTCGAGCGCGTCGGCAACCGCGAGGTGGTGCAGTACCGCGGCGCGATCCTGCCGATCGTCCGGCTGGACCGGCACCTGGGCGCCTACGGCGAGAGCGACCGCGAGGTGCTCGAGGTGATCGTCTACAGCGACCACGGCCGCAGCGTGGCCATCGTGGTCGAGGAGATCCTCGACATCGTCGACGGCGAGGCCGCGATCCGCAGCGACATCGAGGACATGGGGCTGCTGGGCTCCGCCGTCCTCGGCGACAAGGTGACCGAGCTGCTCGACGTCCGCGCCGCGATCCTCGCCGCCGACCCGGCGTTCTACAGCGCCACCCCCGAGGCGTCCTACGACGTCCCCGCGTCCCTGCTGGAGGTCTGACGTGAGTGCCCCGACCGACATCCGTACCGAGGGCGAGGCGATCGCCCTGGGCGGGCAGCTGGCCACCTTCTGGCTGGACGGCGACCTGTACGGCGTCGAGGTGGCGCACGTGCAGGAGGTGCTGCGCAGCCAGAGCCTGACCCGGGTGCCGCTCGCCCCGGCCGCGGTGGCCGGCCTGATCAACCTGCGGGGACAGGTCGTCACGGCGATCGAGCTGCGCGAGCGCCTCGGCCGCCCGGCGCGACCGGCGGACACCGACGCCGTGGTCATCGTCGTGCGGCTGCACGGGGAGGCCGTCAGCCTCCTGGTGGACGCGATCGCCGACGTCGTCGACGTCGACCCGGCCGACTTCGAGGCGCCGCCGGACACGCTCGACGGCACCGCCCGCGAGCTCATCCGGGGCGCGTTCAAGCTCGACGGGCAGCTCCTGCTCGCCCTGGACGTGCACAAGGCCGTCTCCGCCTGAGCGAGGCCCCACCGCCCCTCACCCCGGCCCCCGTACCGATCCCGGTACGGGGGCCGGGGTGCGTCCGGGGGCCGGCTTGATGACAGGCTGTGAGGGACCGATGACGGATGCCGAGTGGACACGCAAGGGACTGCGCCCGGGCCTCCGGCGAACGAGTGACGTGCACATGGCGCCACCTCGCGATCACGGTCAGCATGGACGGGTCCCGTTCCCTCGACTGCCGGAGGCGCTGCCGTGCCGTACTCGCTGGTCAGTGCCGCCACCCTCGGCTTCGACCTGGTCCGCCTGCCCCTGGGCCGCCAGGTCGCCGACGTCCTGCTCACGGGGCTGACCGCGGACGCCGCCACGCTCGAGGCCATCGCCGGCGCCCACCCGGCCGCCGGCCGCGACCGCGAGGAGCGGGCCGTGCTCGCCGTCCGCGCGCGCCGGGCCCGCGAGCTGGCCGCCGCCGTGCCGCACCTGCGCTCGGCCGGGTCCGAGCGGGCCGCCGTCCTCGTCGACCAGCTCGAGCGCGGCATGATCGGCGACGCCGCCGCCGTGGAGCGGGTGCTGCGCGACGACGTGCTCGGGCCCGAGCACCCGGCCGCCGGCGTCCTGGAGGAGGACGTCGCCGCGGCCGCCGCCGACGTGCTGGGCGACGCCGTCGTCGGCGCCTTCGCCTCCGACGTCCTGCCGCCGCTGGTCCGCCGCCAGCTCACCGGCCCGCTCGCGCTCGCGACCGCCGCGGGGATCGTCCCGCCGGCGGAGCCGGACCTGGGGCCGGCCGGACCGGAGGTCACCGCCTTCCTCGCCGGCATCGCCGCCAGCGACGACGCCGCCCGCGCCCGCTGGCGTCGCGCCGTCGACCAGGGCCGGCTGGAGCGCCGCCCGTGGGCGACGGCCATGCACGAGGCCTCGTGGGCCGCGCACGTCTCCGGCCGGCTGCGGGTCCTCGCCGCCGCCCAGCTGCTCGCCGTCCGCGCCTTCGGCGACGGGGGCTTCGACGGCCGCGACGGCGCGCAGGGCGCCTGGAACGCCGTCGCCGGGGTGGTGCAGGCCCTGACCATGCGCGACCTGCTCGACACCACCGCGCTCTCGGTGCTGCTCGCCCCCTGGGAGCGCGTCACCACCGTCTGAGCCGACCGTTACGGTCAGCGCCGTGGACGTCGAGGGGCCCGGGGACGCTGTCGCGCCGGGCGAGGTGCGGTTCGTCGGGGTGTCGCTGGACTGCGCCGACCCCGGTGAGCTGGCGGACTTCTACCTGCGGCTGCTCGGCGGCCGGGTGCTGTGGCGGCGCGAGACCAGCGTCGGTGTCCGCGTGCCCGGGGTGCTGCTCGTCCCGCAGCGGGTGGAGGGCTACCGCCCGCCGGTGTGGCCCGGCGCCTCCGTCGTCCACCTGGACCTGACCGCCGGCGACGCGCTCGACGAGCCGGTGGCGCGGGCGCTGTCCCTGGGCGCCCGGCTGGCCGACCCGCAGCCCGACCCCCGCTGGCGGGTGCTGCTCGACCCCGCCGGCCACCCGTTCTGCATCACCACGCTGGCGCCCCCGCCGGAGCTCCTCGCCGACTGAGGTCCCGCCGCCGACAGCGTGCGCGGGAGTGCAGCCGCCCGCTCCCTCGCTGCACCTCTGCGCACGGTGTCGGTCAACGGGGACGGCGGGCGGCGAGCAGCACCTGGGGGAGCCCGATCGCCTCCGTCGGCAGCCGCAGCTCGGCCACCGGCTCCAGCCCCGCCGCCACCAGCAGCCCGGTGAGCTGCGCGGGGCGCCACAGGTGCGTCGTCCACGTCACGGGCACGCCCCCGTAGGCCTCCGTCCGGACGACCTCGCCGTCGCCCACGTGCGTGCCCACGAGCAACTGGCCGCCGGGCACGAGCGCGCGTGCCAGCGAGGCGAGGACGCCGGGGAGCACCGGGCGGGGGAGGTGGAACAGCGACCACCAGCAGAGCACGCCGCCCAGTGATGCCTCGGCCGGACGCAGGTCCGGGAGAGACCCGACCGCGAAGCTCAGGCCCGGGTGCAGCCGCCGGGCGTGCTGGACCATCCGGGGGGACAGGTCCACCCCCGAGGCGTCCAGGCCGAGGCCGGCGAGGGTGGCCGTCACGTGCCCGGGCCCGCAACCGACGTCCAGCACCGGCCCGAGGCCCCCGACCTCCTCGGCGAAGGCGGCCAGCGCCGCGCGCAGCCACGGGCGGTCACCGAGCTCGCCGGCGCCCATCGCGACGTAGGCGTCGGCCACGCGGTCGTAGGAGGCGCGCACCTCGGCCAGGTCGGCGGGGGCGGGGACGTCGTGCGGCACGCGGCCGACCGTAGCCGGGGACCGCCGCCGGGATGACCGGCCGCGACCGGCGGGACCTTTCCGGCGACTGCTCGGGAAAGGGCAGGTCAGCGGCGCGGGAATGGTCAGCGGTCACCGTCCCGGGGTGTCGACACGTGGCCGTGGCGCCATTTCCGACCGGGGTCACCGCGGATCGCGTAACGAGTTCGCGGATGGGTTTCAGGAAACGCGTGGGGCGGCCGACAACTCCTGTGACGCCCGGGGCGCCCGAGACATCCGTACCGACCGTTTTCCGTCGTGCACGGCCGAACTCAAGGCCTCCTCGCTGGTGCCGATACACCCTGAGCAGCCCCTGTCGGCTGTCCCGACAGGAGCAGGAGGACGGATGAACCCGATCAGGGTGCTCGTGGTCGACGACTCGATCGTCGTCCGCAAGATCGTGACGGACGTGCTCTCCCAGGACCCCGGGATCGAGGTCGTCGGCACCGCGGTCAACGGCAAGCTCGCCGTGAGCAAGGTCGAGCAGCTCAAGCCCGACCTGGTCACGATGGACATCGAGATGCCGGAGATGAACGGCATCCAGGCGGTGCGCGCCATCCGCGCGACGCGCAACCGGCTGCCGATCATCATGTTCAGCACGCTCACCGAGCGCGGCGCCTCCGCGACCCTGGACGCGCTGTCGGCCGGGGCCAACGACTACGTCACCAAGCCGGCCAACGTCGGCAGCGTCGCGCAGTCGATGGAGAGCGTCCGCGAGCAGCTGATCCCCAAGATCAAGGCGCTGCTCGGCCGGCCGGTGGGCCTCGGGGCCGCCCGCGCCGCCGCGCCCCTGCCGCCGCCGCGCCCGGCCGCGCCGCGCACTGCGCCGGTCGAGCGGCCGCAGATCCTCGTGATCGGCTCGTCCACCGGTGGTCCCGAGGCCCTGGCCAAGGTCCTCCCCGCGCTCCCGGCGTCGCTGCCGGTGCCGGTGCTGCTCGTGCAGCACATGCCGCCGGTCTTCACCCGGCAGTTCGCCCAGCGCCTGGACCGGCTGTGCGCGCTGCGGGTCGTCGAGGCCGTCGACGGCACCCCGCTGGCGCCCGGCACCGTCCACCTGTCCCCCGGCGACCACCACCTGACGATCCGCACGAGCGCCCGCGGCAACGCCACGATGCTCAGCCAGGGCCCGCCCGAGAACTTCTGCCGGCCGGCGGTGGACCCGCTGTTCCGCTCCGCCGTCGACGCCCACCGCGGCGCCGTGCTCGGCGTCGTGCTGACCGGCATGGGCTCCGACGGCCGGGCCGGCGCGAGCCGCATCCGCGAGGCCGGTGGCTCCGTCGTCGTCCAGGACCAGGCCACCTCGGTGGTCTGGGGCATGCCCGGCGCCGTGGCGTCGGCCGGCCTGGCCGACGAGATCCTGCCCCTGGACCGCATCGCCGAGACGATCGTCCGCCGACTGAACGGCCCTGCCTCGGGCCCCGTTCCCAGCCGCGTCGCGCTGGCCACTGGAGGAGTCCGATGACCCTGACCGCCACCAGCTTCGACTGGGTGCGCCAGGTGGTGCACCGCGAGAGCGCGATCGTGCTCCAGCCCGGCAAGGAGTACCTCGTCGAGGCGCGCCTGCTGCCGATCGCCCGCCAGATGGGCCTGGCCGACGTCGGGCAGCTCGTCGACAACGTCCGCACCCGCCCCAGCCCGGAGAACACCCGGCGCATCGTCGAGGCGCTCACCACCAACGAGACCTCGTGGTTCCGTGACGGCGACCCCTTCACGGCGCTGACCAGCACCGTCCTGCCCGCGCTGCAGGCCGCCCGCGGGCCGGCCGAGCGGCTGCAGATCTGGTCCGCGGCCTGCTCCAGCGGCCAGGAGCCGTACACGATCGCGATGCTGCTCGAGGACGCCATGCCCAACGCGGGCAGCCGGGTGTCGATCACGGCCACCGACCTGTCCCGCGAGATGGTCGAGCGGACCCGCGCCGGCCGGTTCAGCCAGCTCGAGGTCAACCGCGGCCTGCCCGCGCCGATGCTGGTCCGCCACTTCTCCCGGGCCGGCAACGAGTGGGAGGTCAACGCCAACCTCCGCCGGATGGTGACCGCGACCGAGTGCAACCTGGCCGCGCCGCTGCCGCGGATGGGCCCGTTCGACGTGGTCTACCTCCGCAACGTCCTCATCTACTTCGACCTGTCGACCAAGCAGGCCATCCTGCGCCGCGTCCGCTCGCTGATGAAGCCGGACGGGTGGCTGTTCCTCGGCGCCGCCGAGACCACCCTCGGCGTCGACGACTCCTGGGAGCGGGTCGTCCTCGGCCGCAGCTCCGCCTACCGCCCGCTGAAGGGGGCCTGACATGCGCGCTCTGGTGATCGACGACTCACGCGCCATGCGCCGGATCGTCACCAGCATCCTCACCGGCTTCGGCTACGAGGTCCGGGACGCCGGTCACGGCGGGGAGGCCCTCGAGGTGCTCAACGAGGGCTGGCTGCCCGACCTGGCCACCATCGACTGGAACATGCCGGTGATGGACGGGCTGCAGTTCGTCTCCGCCGTCCGCGCCAACCCGGCGTGGCGCTCGATGACCATGATGATGGTCACCTCCGAGAGCGAGCACACCCAGATCGTCCGTGCGCTGGCCGCTGGCGCGCACGAGTACGTGATCAAGCCGTTCACGGCCGACGCCATCCGCGACAAGCTGGCGCTGCTCGGCCTTCTCCCCCAGGAGGTCGTCCTGTGACCACCGTCGAGACCGCCCGCCCGCTGATCACCGAGCTGATCGACGCCGCGACGATCGAGTCCATCGCCGCCGAGGCGTGGATCTCCCTCGTCGGCGAGGACGAGGTGCTCGTCCCGCTCCCCGCGCCGCTGCCGGCCGACACCCTCTCCAGCTGGGTGGACGTCGTCGGCCCGTGGACCGGCAGCGTCGTCCTCACGGCCTCGCGGGCCACCGCGGAGGCGCTGTCCCGGGCCCTGCTGCGCGACAGCGCGCCGGCCGAGCTCGAGGAGGAGGACGTCGTCGACGCCTTCGGCGAGATCGCCAACGTCGTCGGCGGCAGCGTGAAGGCCGTCCTCCCGGGCCACTCGGCCCTCAGCCTGCCGTCGGTCGGCACGGGCCCCGAGGTCCGCAACCCCGCCGACGTCTGCCGCGTCGAGGTCCTCTGGCGCGGCGAACCCATCGTGATCTCCGCGCAGGGCGCCCTCCCCGCCCTGCCGTCGCACGGCACCACCCACTGACCCGACCCCCGGCACACGAGAACGGAGTCACCCCGTGAAGATCCTCATCGCTGACGACAGCCGTGTGATGCGGCAGATCGTCATCCGGACCCTGCGCCAGGCCGGCTACGACGACCACGACATCGTCGAGGCCGAGGACGGCGCCGACGCGCTGGCCAAGGTCTCGTCGGAGAAGCCCGACCTGGTCCTGTCCGACTGGAACATGCCCAACATGACCGGCATCGAGTGCCTGCAGGCGCTGCGCGCGTCCGGCTCGACGGTGCCCTTCGGCTTCGTCACCTCCGAGGGCTCGGAGGAGATGCGGGGCCGCGCGGCCGACGCCGGCGCGCTGTTCCTCATCGCCAAGCCCTTCACCGCCGACACCTTCACCGAGCACCTGGACGGGGTGATCGCGTGACCGCCCCGCTCGCCGTGGTCCTGCCGGCCCTCAAGGACGTCAAGGACATGCTGTCCGGGCTGGTCGGCAAGCCCGTCGCCGTCGCCCCGGGCGCCCCGGTCACCCCGACCGAGCGCTCGCCGGTGTCGGTCGCGGTCTACGTCGACCCGCAGATGAACGTCAACGCCCTGTGCGTGATGGACCTGGCCCTGTCCGCCTACACCGGTGGTGCCCTGGCCCTGCTGCCCCCCGGCGGCTGCCAGGACGCCGTCGAGGAGGACCGGGAGCTGACGCCGATGCTGACCGAGGCGCTGCACGAGGTCGTCAACGTCGTGTCCGCCCTGTTCAACGTGCCGGGTGCGCCGCACTCCAAGCTGCACAAGCTGTTCGCCCCCGGTGACGACGTCGACGGCGACATCGCGGGCATGCTCGCGGCCTTCAACCGGCTCGACGTCGCCGTCGAGGTCCCCGGTTACGGCAAGGGCAACCTCTCGCTCGTCATCCCGTAGCGACCGGGCTCGCCCCCCGACGCGGGGCGACCACCCGACCGGCCGGGCGCGACCCGGCCACAGGGAGCTGCCCCGGGGCGGCGCAGGGCCACCGCGCCCCGCCGCCCCGGGCGCGACCCGTTCCGCCGCCGTCCACCGGACGGCGGCCCCGCCCCGGCGACACCCGACCGGGGTCGCCGCTCAGCCGTAGCTGGGCTCGCGGTCCTCGACCGCAGTGGGCAGGCAGGCCCACACGTGCTTGCTGACGTCGTCGACGTACCAGCCGTGCGCCACCGCCAGCCGCGCGACCAGGTACAGCCCCAGCCCGCCCTGCGCGGGGTCGCGGTCCACCGCGGGGGACGGCATGGTCTGCCGCGCGCGGTCGCTGATGTCCAGGATCCAGCCGCCGCTCCCGGCGATCACCGTGGCCACCACGGGCCGGTCGCCGTGCCGCAGGGCGTTGGACGCGAGCTCGTCGAACGCCAGGATCATCCGGTCGGCCACCGGGTCGTCGGGGTCGCGCGGGAAACCGACCTCGTCGAGCCGGGCACGCAGCGCGGCGCGGACGGCCGGCAGCTCCGACAGGGAATCGAGGTCCCACCGCCACATCTCGCCCCGGCCGTCCGGCAGCGGCCGCAACGGCCACGCCAGTCGACTCATGTCCTCGCCCCCGTCAGGTCCGGTTCTGGGATGTCCTGGCAGGTGCCCAGGCCCGCGCGGGCTCAACCGTGCGATGGGCCGCCCGCTCCCGACGGGGTGGCGTCCTCCCGGCGACGACGGTCCCGAGCCGGGGATGAGGCAGAGTGTCCGGGTGATCACCGACCGGGCGCTCCCCCCGCCCAGCGACCTGCTCGTGCAGGCCGTGGAGGGGATGGACCGCCCGCTGTTCGTGCTCGACGAGGACTGGCGGTTCACCTACGTGAACCCGGCCGGCGCGGCGGTGCTCGGCCGGACCGTCGCCGACCTGGTCGGCACCGGCATCTGGGACGAGTTCCCCGAGGCCGTCGGGGGGCCCTTCGACGAGCTGTACTCCGCGGTGCGCCGCAGCGGCGAGTCCGGCAGCACCGTGGCCTGGTTCGCGCCGCTGTCCGCGTGGTTCCAGGCCGACGCGTTCCTCACCGACGCCGGCCTCGTGGTCACCTACGACGACGTCACCGAGCGCCGCCGGGCCGAGGAGGAGTGGGCCGCGGCCGTGGTCTCCCGGGAGGAGGCGGCCTCCCGCGCCGCCGACGCCGCGCTGCGGGCCGCCGACGCCGCCGCCCGCGCGGAGCTGGCCGGCCGCCACCTGATGCTGCTCGGGGACATCAGCCAGGCGATGACCTCGACCCTGGACACCGACGAGGCCGTGGCCCGGTTCGCCCGCCTCGTCGTCCCGCTGCTGGCCGACTGGTGCCTGGTGAGCGTCGTGGACCCCGACGGCACCCGGCGCGACGTCGGCCGCGCGCACCGCGACCCCGCCATGGTCGAGGCGATGCACCGCTACGCCGACGCCCGGGTGGGCAGCAACCGGCCCAGTGCGCCGGTCCCCACCGCGCTGCGCAGCCGCCAGCCGGTGGTGATCCCGCAGGTGACCAGCGCCCACATCGAGCAGATGGTGGCCGACGAGGTCGCCCGCGAGGCGCTCGCGCCGCTGCAGCCCTCGGCCGTCGCCAGCTTCCCGCTGCTGGCGCGCGGCGAGCAGTTCGGGGCGATCACGCTGGTCAACGGGCCCGACCGCGGGCCGCACACCGACGTCGAGCTGCGCACCGCCGAGGTCGCCTCGCGGCGGGCCGCCCTGGCGCTGGACAACGCCCGGCTGGCCGCGGCCAACCAGCAGGTCGCCGAGCGGCTGCAGCTCTCGCTGCTCTCCCCGCCGGTGCAGCAGCCGCACCTGGAGACCGCCGTCCGCTACCGGGCGGCCACCCGCGGGGTGTCCATCGGTGGCGACTGGTACGACAGCTTCCTGCAGCCCGACGGCGACATGGTGCTGGTCATCGGCGACGTCATGGGCCACGACATCGAGGCCGCGGCCGCCATGGGGCAGGTGAAGACCCTGGTGCGGGGCATCGCCTTCGACCGCCTCGAGCAGCCCGCCGAGGTGCTGCGGCGGGTCGACCACACCCTGGTCGGGCTGGCCGTGCCGACCATGGCCACGGCGCTGGTCTCCCGCGTCGAGCACGACGGGGCCGGTGGCCGCACGCTGCGCTGGTCGTCGGCCGGGCACCCGGAGCCGATGATGCTGCGCGCCGACGGCACGGTCGTCGACCTCACCGCCCCGGTCGGACCGCCGCTGGGCATCGGGTGGCGGGGGCCGCGGGCCGACGGCGCCGCCGACCTGCCCGACGGCGCCACCGTGCTGCTGTTCACCGACGGGCTGTTCGAGCGCCGGGGCGTGCCGCTGGACGACGGCCGCGACCAGGTCCGGCAGCTGCTGGTGGAGCACGGCGGGCGGCCGCTGGAGGAGCTGTGCGACCGGCTGCTCGGGGTGATGCTCGCCGACGGCGCGGAGGACGACGTCGCCGTCCTGGCGCTGCGCACCCGCACCGCGGCCCGCTGAGCCCGCCTCCCCCCTCCCGCTCCGGCCGTTCCAGCCGTGATCATCGGCAGGTGGCGGCCGACACGCGGGCGGCGAGCAGCCACCCGCCGATGATCACGGCCGGGGCCGCGGCGCTCAGCCGGCCCGTTCGATCGCGAAGGCCACGAGGAAGCCGACGGTCGTGATGAGGCCGGTCCAGGTGCGGGTCTGCTCGAACGCCTCGGGGATCATCGTGTCGGCGACCATCGTGAGGATCGCGCCGGCCGCGACCGCGGTGATGACGGCGACCGCCTCGGGCGGGGCCCCGCCGAGGGCGAGGTAGCCGACCAGGGCGGCGACGGCGCTGATCAGCGCGATGCCGCCCCAGATGCCGAAGACGTAGCCGGCCGGGCGGCCGCTGCGCTTCATCCCGGCCGCGCTGGACAGCCCCTCGGGGACGTTGGAGATGAACACCGCGGCCAGCACCGACAGGCTCACCCCGCCGCCGCCGAGCAGGCCCAGGCCGAGGACGACGCTCTCCGGCACGCCGTCGAGCAGGGCGCCCACGGCGATGGCCGCGCCGCTGCCGGCCTGCTCGTCCTCCGACGGCTGCTGGCCGCCGGAGCGCTTGCGGTGCCGGGCGCCGCGGCGGGCCAGGAGCGCGTTGGCACCCAGGTAGGCCAGCGCGCCGCCGAGGAAGCCGACCGCGGTCGGGCCGAGCCCCCCGGTGTCGGCGGCCTCGGCGACGAGGTCGAAGGCCACCGCGGAGATCAGCACCCCCGAGCCGAACGCCATCACCGACGCGATGACGCCGGCCGGGACGCGCACGAACCAGGCGATCGCCGCGCCCAGCACGAGCGCCGCCCCGCCGAGCAGCCCCCACAGCCCCGCTTGGATCCACTCCGGCACGGCTGCTCGTTGCCCTGCGCAACCGCCGTCGAACCCCTGAGGCATGGGAGGCGATCCCCACGTCCGGGGGCGCCGACACGGGGGGATGGCTTCCCATGCCGGGGGGCCTCAGCCCGGGGGACCTCAGTCCGCGGGGCTCAGCCCGGGGGCCGTCCGCGGGGGCTCAGTCCGGGTGGCTGAGCAGGTACCGGCCGAAGTGCGGGACGGTGAAGGCGATCTGCCCGCGCTCGGCCGAGTACACGAGCCCCTTCTTGATCAGCGAGTCGCGCGCGGGGGACAGCGACGCGGGCTTGCGGCCCAGGGACACCGCGACCTCCGAGGTGGCCACCGCGGCGCCCTGCGGCCCGCCCAGCTCGGCCATGGCGTGCATGTACTCCCGCTCGGCGGGGGTCGCGCGGTCGTAGCGGGAGCCGAAGAAGCCGACGGCGAGCTCGGCCTCGGCGACGGGGGCGGCCATCGCGACGTCGGCGGCGGTGATGGGGGAGGCGGCGGCGACGTCCCAGGTGACCTTGCCGTAGGCCTGCACGAAGTAGGGGTAGCCGTCGGCGGCGGCGTACAGGGCGTCCAGGGCCGCGGGCTCGAACTCGACGTCCTCCCGCTCGGCGGGGGCCAGCAGCGCGCGGTCGGCGGCGTCGCGGTCGAGCCGGTCGATGCGCAGGTAGCGGAACAGCCGTTCGGAGTAGCTCTTCGACGCGCTGAGGACGGCGGGCAGGTGGGGGAGGCCCGCGCCGACGACGATCAGCGGCGCCCCCTGCTGCGACAGCTCGTGGCAGGCCGCGCAGATGGCCGAGACGTCCGGGGCCTGCACGTCCTGCATCTCGTCGATGAAGAGCGCCACGCCCTTGCCGACGTCCGCGGCGAGACCGGCGGCGTCGCTGAGCAGCTCGACCAGGTCGATCTCCATGTCCCCGGAGTCGGCGCGCCCGCTGGCCGCGGGGACGTCGATGCCCGGCTGCCACCGGTCGCGCACCTTCGCGTCGGCGCCGACCGCGCGCTGGGCAAAGGCCTTCACGGTGGCCAGGACGGCGTCCATCGACTCCTGGTCGGGGTGGCGCAGCTCGCGCAGGGCCATGTGCAGCGCCGAGGAGACGGGCCGGCGCAGCGACTGGTCCGGCCGCGCCTCGATCTTGCCGGTGCCCCAGCCGCGGCCGATCGCGGCCGAGCGCAGCTGGTTGAGCAGCACCGTCTTGCCGACGCCGCGCAGCCCGGTGAGCACCAGCGACCGCTCCGGCCGGCCGCGCGCGATGCGCTCGAGGACGACGTCGAACGCCGACAGCTCGTCGTCCCGGCCGGCGAGCTCGGGCGGGCGCTGGCCGGCGCCGGGGGCGTAGGGGTTCCGGACGGGGTCCACGTCGAGCACCGTATGGCCCCGTCTAGCGCGCGCCGTAGACATCCGTAGAACGGCATACGCGTGTCGCGTGGGACGGGTGGGGCGGAGACGGTGAGGTCAGTGGACGCGCAGCGGGGGAGTCGCCGCCAGCAGCAGCGCGGAACGGCGGACGGCGGCCCGGTGCCGGCGGGCGCGGAGGGCGACCGCGCGCTGCCGGGCCTGGCGGAGGACGTCGTCGGAGGGCTGCGGGAACGCGGGGATCGGCATGCCCCGATGCTCGGGCCGGGCGCGGCGACGGCGGCACCGTGACGACCACGGGGGTTCCCCGCCCGGCTACGGGGAAGGCCTCGCCCGGCTACGGGGGACGGGACCCGACGGCCCCGCCTCGACGGGCCTCTACCGCTCTCTGGCGGCGACGCTAGACGGGCGTAGACAGTCCTCGTCCGGGCCGGGGGAGCCCGGGGCCGCTAGCGTTCGGCGGGTGATCAAGTTCGCCATCAAGGTCGTGCTCATGGCCGGCGTCTTCTACGGCGTCGCCTACCTGCTCGACGGCGTGGAGGTGATCCCCAACCCCGACGGCCCGCTCGGCGAGTTCGGCACCTGGCTGTGGATCGCGCTCGTCTTCGCGGTGGTCAACGCGATCGTCGGGCCGGTGCTGCGGCTGTTCGCGCTGCCGTTCGTCATCGTCACGCTGGGGCTCTTCCTGCTGGTGGTCAACGCCGCGCTGCTCGGCCTGACCGCGGCGCTCACCGACCGCCTGACCGTCGACGGCTTCGGCAGCGCGCTGCTCGGCGGCCTCCTGCTCGCCATCGGCGGCTGGGTGATCGACCAGGTGCTCGACCGCGACTGACCGCACGCGGTCCCGCCCCCGGCCGTCGGTCCCCGGTGGCCGGTCGCCGCTGCGTGGCCCGCCTCACCCCGACCCCGGTGATCCGGGCCTCACCCGCCGCGTCGGCGGGCTCGCGGCCCGCGGCAGGGATAGTTTCGTGTCATGGTCCGCACTCCCGGCAGCGTCGCCGAGGCCGACCCCCAGCCCCCCACCGCCGACGGCAGCGGCCCGGACGACGTCGCCGCGCTGGAAGCCGCCCACGAGGAGAAGCGGCGCCTCCTCGCCGAGGCGGCCGAGCAGGCACCCGAGACCTCCGCGGAGCTCCCGCCGGGGTGCACCCCGGACGACCTCCCCGGCCTGATCCGCCGCTACTACCGCAGCGAGCCGGCGGCCGAGGTGGTCCGCCAGCACCCCGCCGAGCTCGCGACCCTGGCGCTGGACCACCTGCGGGTGGCCACCGTGCGGCCGCCGGGGTCGGCCGCGGTCGAGGTCACCCACCGCGAGGGCGGTGACCGTCCCCGCTCCGTGGTCTTCGTCGTGACCGACGACATGCCCTACCTGGTCGACTCCGTCACCGCCGAGGTGGTCCGCCAGGGCTTCCGGCTCGAGCACGTCGTCCACCCGATCCTCGCCGTCCGGCGGGACGCGGGGGGCCGGATCACCGAGCTCGTCGACGGCGTCCCGGGTGCCGACGCGGTGGTCGAGTCGTGGATGGCCGTCGTCCTCGACGGGCCGCTGGACGACGAGGCGCGCAGCGACCTCGTCGGCGGGCTGCGCACCGTGCTGGCCGACGTCCGGGCCGTCGACGAGGACGCCGACCGGATGCGGGAGCGGGCGCGGGCGCTCGCCGACCGCCTGGACCGGCTGCCGCGCGCCGCGCAGGAGCCGGCGCAGAGCACCGTGCAGGACCCGGCCCAGGACCCGGCGCAGGACCCGGCGCCCGGCGCTGCGCAGCCGCCCACGGTCTCTGCCCAGGACCCCGCGCAGGACCCGGCCGAGGCCGCCGCGCTGCTGCGCTGGCTGGCCGACGGCCACTTCGTCTTCCTCGGCGCGCGCGACGTCGAGCTGCCCGCCGGTGACGGCGACGCCGTCCGCGCGGTGCCCGGCAGCGGCCTGGGCATGCTGCGCAGCGACCCCGCCGGCGGTGCCGCCCCGCCCGAGGCCCCGGCGGCCGACGGCGCGGAGCTGCTCGCGGTCACCAAGGCCGACGTCCGGGCGACCGTGCACCGCCGGGCCTGGCTGGACCTGGTCACCGTGACCCTGCCGGGCGACGACGGCGTGGTGCGCGAGCACCGCCTCGCCGGGCTCTGGTCGACCGCGGCCTACGCCAGCAGCGTGCGCGACGTGCCGGTCGTGCGCCGGCGGGTGGCCCAGGTCGTCGCCCGCACCGGGGTCACCGCCGACAGCCACACCGGCAAGGAGCTGGTGGACCTGCTCGAGACGCACCCGCGCGACGAGCTGTTCCAGGTCGGCGCGGACGAGCTGCTGCCGGTCGCGCTGGGGGCCCTGCAGCTGCAGGAGCGCCGCCAGACCCGGCTGTTCCTCCGCCGCGAGCCGCAGGGACGCTTCTGGTCGGCGCTGGTGTACCTGCCGCGCGACCGGTACACCACCGAGGTCCGCACCCGCATGCAGCAGCTGTTGCTGGCCCGGCTGGGCGGCAGCGGCATCGAGTACACCGCCCGCGTCACCGAGTCGGTGCTGGCCCGGCTGCACTTCGTGGTGCGGCCGCCGGTCGCCCGCGAGGGCCGGGCCGCGCTGCCCGAGGTCGACGTCGCCACGCTGCAGGCCGAGCTCGCCGCGGCCGCCCGCAGCTGGACCGACGACCTGACCGACGCCCTGCGCGGGCGCTACGGGGTGGAGGGCGAGCGGCTGCTGGCCCGCGTCGCCGACGCCTTCCCGGCCGCCTACCAGGAGGACTTCCCCGCCGCGACGGCCGTCGACGACCTGGCGCGGCTGGACGCGCTGGGCCCCGGCGAGCTCGGCCTGCGGCTGCGCCGGCCGCGGGACGGCGGGGAGGCCCGGCTGTCGGTCTACCGGGTGGGGGAGCGGCTGCTGCTGTCCGACGTCCTCCCGGTGCTGCAGCACATGGGCGTCGACGTCGTCGACGAGCGGCCCTACGAGATCGACCGGATCGGCGCCCCGCACGCGTGGATCTACGACTTCGGCCTGTCCGCCCCCGTCGGTGACCTGCCGTTCGCCGGGTCCCTGCCGGAGCGGTTCACCGACGCCGTCCTGGCGGTGTGGCGGGGCGAGGCCGAGGACGACGGCCTCGGCGCGCTGGTCCTGCTGGCCGGGCTGAACTGGCGTCAGGTCACCGTCGTCCGCGCCTACGTGCAGTGGCTGCGCCAGGCCGGTCTGCCCTTCGGCCAGGCCTACGTGGAGTCCACGCTCGCCGCGCACCCCGGCATCGTCGCCCGGCTGGTGGCCCTGTTCGAGACGCGCTTCTCCCCGGACCGGGCCACCGGCCGCGAGCGGCGCCAGCAGGAGCTGGCCGACTCGCTGCGGACGGCGATCGGCGAGGTCGAGTCGCTGGACGCCGACCGCGTCCTCACCGCGCTGCTGGCCGCCGTGCTGGCGACCCAGCGCACCACCTACTACGCGCCCGCCCCGCCCGGCACCCCGCTGGCGCTCAAGCTGCACCCGGCCGAGGTGCCCGACGTCCCGCAGCCGCGCCCGGAGCGGGAGGTGTGGGTCAGCTCGCCGCGGGTGATGGGCGTGCACCTGCGCTTCGGCGCCGTCGCCCGCGGTGGGCTGCGGTGGTCCGACCGGCACGAGGACCTGCGCACGGAGATCCTGGGCCTGGTCAAGGCGCAGATGGTGAAGAACACCGTCATCGTGCCGACCGGCGCCAAGGGCGGCTTCGTGGTCCGGCGCCCGCCGGCCGACGCCTCGCGCGACGCGCAGCTGGCCGAGGGCCAGGCCTGCTACCGGCTGTTCATCGGCGCGCTGCTGTCGATCACCGACGACCTGGTCGACGGTGCGGTCGTCCCGCCCGAGGGCGTCGTGCGCCACGATGGCGAGGACAGCTACCTGGTCGTCGCGGCCGACAAGGGGACGGCGACCTTCTCCGACCTGGCCAACGAGGTCGCGATCGAGCGCGGCTACTGGCTGGGCGACGCGTTCGCCTCCGGCGGCTCGGTCGGGTACGACCACAAGGCCATGGGCATCACCGCCCGCGGTGCCTGGGAGTCGGTGACCCGGCACTTCCGCGAGTTCGGGGTCGACGTCCAGACCCAGGAGTTCACGGTCGTCGGCGTCGGCGACATGTCCGGCGACGTGTTCGGCAACGGGATGCTGCTGTCGGAGCACATCCGCCTGGTGGCCGCGTTCGACCACCGGCACGTGTTCGTCGACCCGGACCCGGACGCGGCGACCTCCTACGCCGAGCGTCGGCGGCTGTTCGAGCTGCCCCGCTCCTCGTGGGCGGACTACGACCCGGCGCTGATCAGCCCCGGCGGCGGGGTCTGGCCGCGGACGGCGAAGGCGATCCCGGTCAGCGAGCCGATGCGCTCGGCGCTGGGCCTGCCCGACGACGTGGACAGCCTCTCGCCGGTCGAGCTCATCCGGGCGGTGCTGCTCGCCCCGGTCGACCTGCTGTTCAACGGCGGCATCGGGACCTACGTGAAGGCCTCGACGGAGAGCGACCTGGAGGTCGGCGACAAGGCCAACGACGCCGTCCGCGTCGACGGCCGCCAGCTGCGGGTCCGCGTCGTCGGGGAGGGCGGCAACCTCGGCCTCACCCAGCGCGGCCGAGTCGAGTTCGCGCTGTCCGGCGGGCGGGTCAACACCGACGCCATCGACAACTCCGCCGGGGTCGACACCTCCGACCACGAGGTCAACATCAAGATCGCGCTGAACGGCGTCGTCCAGCGCGGGGAGCTGGACGCGCCCGGCCGCGCCGCGCTGCTGCAGGAGATGACGGACGAGGTCGCCGTCGCGGTCCTCCTCGACAACCACGACCAGAACTCCACCCTGGCCGGGGACGTGGCCGCGGCGCGCAGCCTGCTGGACGCCGGTCAGCGGTTCATCCGCGCGCTGGAGCGCTCCGGCCGGCTGGTGCGCGAGGTCGAGGCCCTGCCCGACGACCGCGCGCTCACCGAGCGGCGCCGCGACGGGCAGGCGCTCACCGGGCCGGAGTTGTCGGTGCTGCTGGCCTACGCCAAGCTGGAGGCCGGCGAGGCGGTGCTGGCCTCCGGGCTGCCCGACGACCCGGCGCTGGAGCCGCTGCTCACCGGCTACTTCCCGACCGCGCTGCGGGAGCGCTTCCCGGAGGCGGTCGCCGGGCACCCGCTGCGGCGGGAGATCGTCGCGACCGCGCTGACGAACCGGGCGGTCAACGTCGCGGGCGTCACCGGCCTGTTCCGGCTGGTCGAGGAGACCGGCGTCGGGGCGGCCGGGGTCGTGCGCGCGCACGCGGTCGCCCGCGCCGTGTTCGCGGTGGACCGCCTGTGGGACGGCGTCCGGCCGCTGGACAACCGGGTGCCCGCCGCCACGCAGGTGGAGCTGCGCACCGAGGGGACGCGGCTGGCCGAGCGCGCGACCCGCTGGCTGCTGCGGCTGCCCGAGCTGGCCGGGGACCGCCCGGCTCCGATCGGCGAGGTCGTGGCCCGGTTCGCCGGCCCCGTCGCCACCGTGCGCGAGGGGCTGCCGGGCTGGCTGCTGGGTGCCGAGGCCGCCGCCTACGCCGAGCGGACCGAGCGCCTCCGTGCGGTCGGCGTCCCGGCGGAGATGGCCGCCGAGGCGGCGGCCGCCCCGCTGCTGCCCGCCGCGCTGGACCTCGCGGTGGTGGCCGAGCGGACCGGCGCGCCGATCGAGCTGGCCGGGCGGGTGCAGCAGTGTCTGGCCGAGCGGCTCGGGCTGGTCACGCTCCACGACCGGGTGACGGCGCTGCCCCGGGACCGGCGCTGGCCCTCGCTCGCCCGCGCCTCCCTGCGCGACGACATCGCCAGCGAGCAGGCCGCCCTGACCGCCCAGGTGGTGGCGGGTGCGCCGGCCGGCGCCGACGCCGCCGAGCTGGTGGCCCGCTGGGTCGAGCAGTGGGACGCCGGGCAGCGGCGGGCCGCGGCGCAGCTGGCCGACCTGACCGCGGGGGACCGGCACGAGCTCGCCGAGCTGCTGGTCGCCGTCCGCACCCTCCGGGGGCTGCGCCGCCGCTGAGGAGCCCCGATGCCGTCGTCTGCGGCTGTCTAGCGGAACCGCTAGACAGCCGCAGACGGCGTCAGAGGACCGAGGTCGGGCGGTCGGAGGATCCGGGGCCGGGCGGTCCCGGGGGCGACGTCAGAGGGACGGCGGCGGGAACGGGCCGCGGGCCCGCTCGAACGCCGCCCCGACCTCCAGGGCCCGCCGGTCGGCCCGCGGCGCGGTGACCACCTGCAGCCCGACCGGCAGACCGTCGGGCGTGCGGCCGGCCGGCACCGACAGCGCCGGGCAGCCCGTCGGGGTGATCAGGGTGCAGGAGCGCATCCACTCCAGGTAGGTGCCGAGCGCGACGCCGTCGATCTCGGTGGGGTACTCCTGCGCCACGGGGAAGGGCAGCACCTGCGTGGTGGGCGCCAGCAGGACGTCGTAGCGCTCGAAGAAGTCGACGACCCGCCCGTACAGCCGGGTGTGCTCCTGCTCGGCCCGCGCGACGTCGGCCCCGGTGAGCCCGGCCCCCTGCGCCACGTTCCACCGGATGGTCTCCTTGACCTGGTCCGGGGCGCGGCGGGACAGCTCGCCGAACGCGGCCTCGAACAGCCACGCGCGCAGCGTGCCGAAGACGTCGTCGGCCCCGCTGAGGTCCGGGCAGGCCTCCTCGACCTCGGCGCCGAGGTCGCCGAACACCGCGACCGCCGGCGCCAGCGCCGCCCGCACCGCGGGGTCGACGGCGATCCGGCCGCCGAGGTCGGGCGCCCACGCCACCCGCAGCCCGGCCAGGTCGCCGGCCAGCGGGGCGGCGAAGGACGCGCCGTCGTCCTCCAGCGCGATCGGCACCCGCGGGTCGGGCCCGGCGATGGCGGCGAGGGTGAGCGCGACGTCGCCGACGGTTCGCCCCATCGGCCCCTGCACGGACAGCTGGGACCAGGCCATCGGCGCCGGCCAGGTCGGCACCCGGCCGGGGGTCGGGCGCAGGCCGACGACGCCGCAGAAGGCGGCGGGGTTGCGCAGGGAACCGCCCATGTCGCTGCCCTCGGCGACGGCGACGAGCCCGGCGGCGAGCGCGGCCGCGGCACCGCCGCTGGAGCCGCCCGCCGACAGCCCGTGCCGGTAGGGGTTGTGCGTGGCGCCGAACAGGGTGTTGAAGGTGTGCGACCCGGCGGCGAACTCCGGGGTGTTGGTCTTCCCCACCCGCACCACGCCGGCCCGCCGCAGCCGCTCCACCACGAGCTCGTCGCGCAGCGGGACGTGCTCGGCGTGCAGCGGGGAGCCCCAGGTGGTGCGCATGCCGCCGGTGGCGTGGGTGTCCTTGTGCGCCGCCGGGAGCCCGTGCAGCGGCCCGACGGGGTCGCCGGCGGCCAGGGCGGCGTCCGCGGCGTCGGCCGCCGCCCGCGCCCCCTCCGGGTCCCGGGTGACGATCGCGTTGACCACCGGGTCCACCCGCTCGATGCGGGCCAGGTGCGCCTCGAGCAGCTCGCGGGCGGACACCTCCCGGGCCCGCACGAGCGCCGCGAGTTCGGTGGCCGGCCGCAGGCACAGCTCCTCGTCGGCGGTCACAGCGCCTCTCTGCACCCCTCGACCGGGAGGTTGGCCCGGGCCCACTCGGTGAGGTGGTCGAGCACGGGCAGCAGGGCGGCACCGGCGTCGGTGAGCTCGTAGGTCACCGCGACCGGCGGGCCCGGGTCGACGGCCCGGTGCACCAGCCCGGCTGCCGCCAGCTCGGTCAACCGGTCGGACAGCACCGAGTCGCTGATCCCCCCGACCGCACGGCGCACCCCGCTGAAGGTGGCCGGGCCCCGGGTCAGCACGCCGATGATCAGCCCATTCCAGCGCTTGCCGAGGAAGCCGAAGGCGCGGCTCAGCGCGTCGTCGCACGCCTGCGGGGTGTGCAGGGCCTCCTCGGACACGCGCTCATCCTAGGCGACCCGACCCGGGAGTCACTTCGCTTCCCGAAGTGCTAGCCTTCTCGAAGTACTAGCAGTTTCCTAGCAACTTCCAGAGAGCGAGCACCCATGTCCCTGTTCCGACTGGACGCCAGCATCCGCGTCGAGGGCTCGGCCAGCCGCGAGATCGCTGACATCGTCGAGGCGGGGTGGCGCGAGGGCGACCCCTCGGCCCCCGTGGTCCGTCGACACCTCGGCACCGAGCCCGTGCCGGCCACCGCCTGGGCCGCGGCCGTCACCGGCTCTGCCACGCCGGCCGAGGAGCGCACCGCCGAGCAGGCCGAGGCCGTGGCCCTGGCGGCCACGCTGACCGACGAGCTCGTCGACGCCGAGGCGCTGCTGTTCGCCGTGCCGCTGTACAACTTCGGCGTCTCCCAGCACTTCAAGACCTGGGCCGACCTGGTGATCACCGATCCGCGGATGGGTCCCGGCGCGCCGCCGCCGCTGGCGGGCAGGCCCGCCGTCCTCGTCACCGTCCGCGGCGGCAACTACTCCGCGGGCACTCCGCGCGAGGGCTGGGATCACGCCACCTCCTGGATGCGCCGCATCCTCGAGGACGTCTGGCAGCTCGATCTGCGCGTGGTCGAGCGCGAGTTCACCCTCGTCGGCGTCAACCCGGCCCTGGACTCCTTCGCCGACGTCGCCGCCGAGCTCAAGCAGGCCGCCGAGCGGGAGGCCGCCGCGCACGCGCCGCACCTGCGCGGACGCGGGTCGCTCGCCGCCTGACCGGCGGTCAGGCGGTCGCGGGGTCGTCGGGCACGACGGCGGACACGCGGTTGGGACCGGCCTCGGCGGGCCGCGGCCGGTCCTGCCGGTGCAGCCGGACGGCGACCAGCGCGACGTCGTCCTCGGGCCGGCCGTCGACCAGCCGCTCCAGCACCTCGTCCAGCAGCTGCTCCAGGGGCAGGTGGGCGAGCTCCGCGAGGGTCTCCCGCAGCCGCCGGATGCCGGCGTCCAGGTCGGAGTCGCGGCGCTCGACGAGCCCGTCGGTGTAGAGCAGCACCGTCGAGCCCCGCTCCAGGACGAGCTCGTACTCGCGCCGCGCCGTGCCCGAGTCCACGCCCAGCAGCAGGTCGCCGAGCCACGAGGCCGGCTCCCCGACGCTGCCGTCGGGGCGCAGCACCAGCGGCGGCAGGTGCCCGGCGTTCGCCCAGCGCAGCCGGGTCAGGCCGCGACGCAGCTCGTCGTCGGTCTGCTCCAGCCGGGCGACGGCCGCGGTGGCCAGCACGTCGGTGCCGAGCACGGCCATCGAGGCGTCCAGGCCGCGCAGCACCTCGGCCGGGGCGGCGTCGCTGTAGGTGGCGATGCCGCGCAGCAGGCCGCGCAGGTGCCCCATGGCGGCCGCGGCCTCGGTGTCGTGGCCGACGACGTCACCGATGACGAGGACGGTGGCCCCGGAGGACTGCAGGAAGGCGTCGTACCAGTCGCCGCCCACCCGGGCCGCCTCCGCGGCGGGCAGGTAGCGCACGGCGATCTGGGCGTGGTCCGGCTCGGGCGGCTCGGTGAGCAGGCTGCGCTGCAGGCCCTCGGCGAGCTGCTGCTGCTGCCGGTACAGCCGGGCGTTGTCCAGGGCCAGCCCCGCCCGGTCGGCGACGTCCTGGGCGGTCGCCAGGTCCTCCTGCCGGGGCGTCCAGCCCGGCCGGAAGAACAGCGTGAGGACGCCGAGGGTGCGGCCGCGGGCCCGCATCGGCAGCACCACCCCGCGCTCGGGGGCGAGCTCGGCCAGGGCGTCGTGCGCCGTGCCCGGGGAGAGCAGGGCCAGCACCTCCTGACCGGCGGCGTGCACCGGCTCCCCCGAGAGCAGCGCCCGCGGCACCGGTGCCGTGGCGGGCATGGCGTCGAGCCGGTTGCCGGCGTAGCGGGCGACCAGGTCGCGCCGGTCCGGGTCGGCGTGCCAGTGGCCGGCGTCGCGCAGCCGGCCGTCGTCGTCGACCAGGGTGACGATGCACCACTCGGCCAGCGCCGGCACCACCAGCCGCGGCAGGTGCCCGGTGGCGCCCTGGACGTCCAGCGTGCCGGACAGCTCGGCGCTCACCTGGGCGAGCAGGGCCAGCCGCTGGGCGGCCCGCTCGGCCCGCGCCTGCACGTTGCGGCGCTCGGTCACCTCGGTGAAGTAGACCGACAGGCCCTCGGGGCTCGGCCAGGCCCGCAGCTCGAACCAGCCGTCCAGCGGCGGCGGGTAGTAGGCGTCGAAGGTCGCCGGCCGCCCCGTCCGGACGGCGGTGCGGTACCGCTCCTCGAACACACTGCCCACCGTGGCGGGGAAGGCGTCCCAGAGCAGCTCGCCGAGCAGGTCGTCGCGGGAGTGCGACAGCAGCCGCTCGGCCTCGGCGTTGACGTAGGTGAACCGCCAGTCGGGGTCGAGGGAGTAGAAGCCGGCGGGCATGGCCTCCAGGACGCGGGTGACCCGCACGTCCCGCGCCCGCCGCTCGGTGGTGTCGTAGGCGGACCCGAGGAAGCGCAGCGGTGCCCCGTCGGCGTCGCTGACGGTCCGCCCGCGGGAGTGTGCCCAGCGGATCTCCCCGCTGGGCAGGATGATCCGGTACTCGACGTCGAGCACGCCGCGGCTCTCCACGGCCCCCTGCAGGGCCTCGGTCACCCGGGCGAGGTCGCCGGGGTGCAGCCGCGCGCTGAACGCGTCGATGGTGGCGGTGAAGGTCTCCGGCGTGTAGCCGAACATCGTGATGAGCCGCTCGTCCCAGGACAGCTCCCCGGTGCGCAGGTCCCAGTCGAACGCGCCGACCCCGCCGGCGTCCATCGCCAGCCGCCAGCCGAGCCGGACCTGCTCGTACTCCCGGGCCAGCGCGTCCAGCTCCAGCTCGGTGGCGGCGGAGGCGGCCAGCTGGGCGAGCAGGCCGGCGTCGGCGTCCGTCCAGTCCCGCGGGAGGGGGTCGAAGACGCACAGCGTGCCCACGGTCTGCCCGTCGGGACCGGCCAGCGGCGCGCCGAGGTAGGCGCCGATCCGGCCGCCGGTGACCCAGTGCAGCTCGCGGACCCGCTCGTCGGTGGCGGCGTCGCCGATCACCAGCGGGGCGCGCTGGGCGACGGCGAGGCTGCAGAACGACTCCTCCACGGGCATCTCGGTGCCCACGGTCGCCTCGGCGTCCCCGGCCGCGCCGGCCACGAGGAGCACCTCGTCGAGCAGGTTCACCTGCGCCGACCGTGCCCCCAGCAGCTGCGCCGCCAGGGCGGAGATGCGGTCGAGGGCGGGGTTGCCGGCCTCGGCGGGCCGCAGCCGCAGTGCGGCCCGGATCCGCGCCGCGTCGACCCGGAGAGCGGCGGCGGCACGGGCGGTCGCCGGTCCGCCGGCGGCGGGCCCCGGCGGCGCGGCGTCTGGCACGGGCTCTCCTCTGCCCCGGGGGACGCGCTGCGGGCCGCCGCTGCGCCGCCCCGGTGTCGGGACAGTTATGACATGCCCATGGGGCCGGGGCAACAGCCGCGCCGGACCCGGGGCCTGCGCCCGCTCGGCCCGCCCGGCCCCCGGCTCGGCCGACCCCGAGAGCCGTCAGACCCCGCCCGGCCTCGGTCCCGGCTCACCTGGTCGGCCGGCTCATCTGGTCGGCCAGCTCACCTGGTCCGCCGGGTCACCTCGTCCGCCGGGACGACCAGGGTCAGCGCGCTGCCGCCGTCGTGTTCCACGTGCAACCCCGCCCGGCGCAGCAGCGCCCGCAGCCGGACGACGTCCGCGGGCTCGGCCGTGGTGGTGGCCAGCAGCCGGGCGACCCGGCCCTTGTGCGCCTTGTTGAAGTGGCTCACCACCGACCGCGAGCCGTCGGGGCGCTCGCTGAGCACGTCGACGGTCACCGCGCCCGGCACCGGCGCCAGCGCCTGGTAGGAGCCGCTGCGCAGGTCGACCACGAGCTCGCCGGCGCTGGCCAGCACCGGGGAGAGCAGCGGCTTCCACAGCGCCCGCAGCGTGGGGAGGCCGGGCAGCACGGTGCCGGCCGAGAGCCGGTAGGCGGGGATGGCGTCGGCGCCGCGGACCAGCCCGAACAGCGCCGAGCCGACGGCCAGGCGGCGGTCGGCGCGGGCGCGCTGGGCCCGGGTCAGCGAGCGGACGTCGAGGGCGTCGTAGAGGACGCCGGTGTAGCGCTCGAGCGCCGGCAGGGTGGGCGCCGTCCGCAGGCTGCCGTTGCGTGCGGCCTCGCCGGTCTGCTTCGCCGACAGCCCGAGCACCGAGCACGCCAGCGCCGGGTCGGCGGCCAGGCAGGTCAGCGCCTCGACCAGCCGCTCGCGCACCGGCGTGAGCTCCGGCGTGGCCAGCGTCGCCAGGTCGAGCGGGGCGCCGTCCCCGCCGGGGTGCTTGGTCTCCGACGGGGGCAGCAGGACGAGCACGAGGCGCCAGCCTACGGCGGGCACGGGAGGCCATCCCCACGTCCGGGAGAAGCCGGCCGGGCCCGGGGCGAGCCCGGCCGGCATGGGAGGCGATCCCCACGTCCGGGGGCCCGAGACGAGGGGATGGCCTCCCATGCCTGGAGAGGGGACGACGGCGGGGCTCAAATCCAGGACGGGGCTCAGGTCCAGTAGAGGAGGCGCGCTGCGGGGAGGCGGGCGGGGAGCTCGCGCTCGAACCAGCTGCGCAGCTCGGCCATCGTGTCCCTCGGGTACACGTGCTTGACCGAGCCGAACCGGCCGCGCTTGGTGGTGCGCCGCTCCTCGTCCATCTCCAGCCTCGTCCGCGGGTACCAGTCCAGCAGGGTCTGCTTCGAGCCGGGCGTGAACCGGTGGGTGATGCACTCGACGGTCAGGTCGGCGCCGGCCGGCAGGGCGGCCGCGGCGGCGTCGAGCAGCTCGCCGTACTCCTCCCGCCACCCCGGCACCGGCATGATCGGCGCGATGGTGAGCCCGACGGGGTAGCCGGCCGCGGCGACGGCGCCCAAGGCGGCCAGCCGGGCGGGCACCTTCGCCGTCGCCCCCTCGAAGCGGCGGTCGACCGACGCCGCGTTGACCGAGGAGCGCAGCCGCGTCCGCCCGCCGTGGGGCAGGTCGAGCAGGCCCGCGACGTCGTCGAACTTGGTGGTGGCGCGCAGCTGCACGGGGCCCGGCCAGTCATGGGTGCCGAAGTGCTCGACCATCCGCGCGAGCCCGCCGGTCAGGTGCTCCAGGGCCAGCGGGTCGGTGTAGCAGGACGCCTCGAACGTCGTCCCCTCCTCGCCGCGCCCGGCGGTGCCGGAGGTGACGGCGCCGCGGCCGACGTAGCCGTCCAGCCCGTCGAGCACCTCGTCGAGGTCGGCCCACACCCGGGTGATCGGTGGCCCGGACAGCGAGCCGGCGAGGTAGCAGTACTGGCAGTGGGCGGGGCAGCCCTCGGCGAGGTCGAGCCGGAAGTCCGCCGACGGTGGGATGGGCTGCAGCGCCCGCTTCGACGGTGGCGGGACGACCAGCGCCATCGTGTCCTTGGCCGCCATGAAGGCCGCGCGGTCGCCGTCCCCGCGGAGGTTCGGGAGCCGGTCGCCGCGCAGCAGCTCGATCGCGTCGACCCCGGCCGCCTCCAGCCGGGCGATGACGCGCTGCCCGTGCGGGCGCTCGGCCGCGGAGCGGGTGACGAGGACGCGGGAGGGGGTCCACAGGCGGGCGGGGGAGGGGGCGAGCACCGGGGTGGTCATCGCCTCGTACAACACCGGCGGACGACGGTCCCGCCCCGCGGGGGAGGTGAGGTCGAGCACCCGTGGCACCCGACCACCCACGGCCCGGACCACCCTGACTACCCCGGGCAGCGCCGCACCGCGGCGGGGCCGCCCCGGCGGCTCAGCGCCGGCGGTCGGGGCGCACGAAGGGGAACGCCAGCGTCGAGCGCACGGTGCCGCCGGTCAGCAGCATGACCAGCCGGTCGACGCCGAGCCCCAGGCCACCGGTCGGCGGCATGCCGTGGGCGATCGCGCGCAGGAAGTCCTCGTCGAGCTGCATGGCCTCCGGGTCGCCGGCCGCCGCGCGCAGCGACTGCTCGGTGAACCGGTGCCGTTGGTCGACGGGGTCGGTCAGCTCGGTGTACGCGGTGCCCAGCTCCATGCCGAAGGCCACGAGGTCCCAGCGCTCGGACAGCCGCGGGTCCTCCCGGTGCACCCGGGTCAGCGGCGAGGTCTCCAGCGGGAAGTCGGTGTAGAAGGTCGGCGTCGTCGTCGCGGGCTCGACCAGCGCGTCGTACAGCTCGAGCACCGCCTCGCCCGCGCTCGCCCGGGCCGGTACGTGCACGCCCAGGCGACGGCAGACCGCGAGGACGTCCTCCTTCGGGGTCCCCGGGTCCAGCTGCACGCCCGTCGCGCGGCTGACCGCCTCGTGCACCGGCACGACCGGCCACGGGCCGGACAGGTCGACCGGCCCGGTGTCGGGCCGCATCGCCACCGGCGCGCCGTGCATGGCGACCGCCGCGGCGACGATCAGCTCCTGGGTGAGGGTGCGCATGACCGTGTAGTCCGCGTACGCCTGGTACACCTCCAGGGAGGTGAACTCCGGGTTGTGCGTGGCGTCGGCGCCCTCGTTGCGGAAGTTGCGGCCCAGCTCGAACACGTTCTGCAGGCCGCCCACGCACAGCCGCTTGAGGAACAGCTCCGGCGCGATCCGCAGGTACAGGCCCATGCCGTAGGCGTTGATCGTCGTGGTGAACGGGCGGGCCTGCGCGCCGCCGTGCACCGCCTGCAGCACCGGCGTCTCCACCTCGCTGAAGCCGCGGCCGGTGAGCAGGTCGCGCAGCGCCCGCACCGCCCGGCTGCGGGCGAGCACGGTGGCGCGCGAGGGCTCGTTGACGATCAGGTCCAGGTGCCGCTCCCGCACGCGGGCCTCGGGGTCGCTGAACGAGCCCCGCAGCCCCGGGACCGGCTCCAGGCACTTGGCGGCCATCGCCCACGAGTGCGCGACCACGGACAGCTCGCCGGTGTCGGAGGCGACGACCTCGCCGGTCACGCTGACGACGTCGCCCAGGTCGACGCCCCGCCGCCACGTGCGGATCGAGTCCGTGCCGACGGCGTCGCGGGTCAGCATCACCTGCAGCAGCGCGCCCTCCTCCTGGAGGACGGCGAACACCAGGCCGCCGAAGTCGCGGACCGCCCGCACGCGCCCGGTCACCGACTCGGTGCGGCCGGTGCGCGTCCCGGCCGGGAGGCCTGCGTGGGCCGCGCGCAGGGTCCGGACGTCGCAGGTCCGGGGCACCGACGCCGGGTAGGGCTCCATGCCGGTGGCGCGAAGGAACTCCATCGCCGCGCGCCGGTCCCGCTCCTGCTGGGTCAGCCGCGGGCCGTCGACGCCGCGGGCCGCCGCCTGCCGCTCCAGCTCGGCGACGGCCTCGGCCAGCGGCACCGTGCGGCCCTCCTGCGTCACGGTCCGCTCGCCGGTGTCGGGGACGTCGGCGCCCCACAGCGGGAGGAAGCCCTCGGCGGCCATCGAGGCGACGGCGACGCGGGGGAGGGTGAAGACGGTGTCGTAGCAGATGTAGCGCGGCTCCCAGCGGGGCCGGTAGCGGGCCGTCGTCCGGTAGAGCGACTGCAGCTGCCAGAAGCGCGAGGCGAACACGAGCGCGGCGTTGCCGGTGCGGACCAGGGGGCCGGCGCCGACCCGCTCCGCCGCCTCGAAGATGCCCCGGAGGACCGCGAAGTTGAGCGACACGCGCGCGACGCCCAGGTCCGGGCAGGCGCCGATCGCGGCCGCCACCATCGCCTCGGTCAGGCCATTCTCCGCGTCCGGGTCGTGCCGCATGAGCTCCAGCGACAGGCCGTTGGTGCCCCACGGCACGAACGACAGCACGCCCTGCAGCCGGCCGGCGGGGTCGCGGGCGAGCACGGCGACGCAGTGCCCGTCGGCCGGGTCCCCGAGCCGGTTGAGGGCCATCGAGAAGCCACGCTCGGGCTCGTCGCCCCGCCACGCCTCGGCGCACCGCGCGATCTCGGCGAACCCGTCGTCGCCGAGGTCGGCGTGCCGGACGACCGTGAGCGTGTACCCGGCCCGGGCCACGCGGTCGACCGCCCGCTGCACGGGCTGCAGTGCCGAGGAGCGCAGGGAGAAGGACCGGACGTCGACGACCGCCTCGTCCCCGATCGGGATCGCCTTGAGCCCGGCGGCGACGTAGGCGCGGGCGCCGGCCTCGCTGACCCCGAGCACCGCCGGGTACCAGCCGTAGGTGCGCGCCTCGGCCAGCCAGTCGCGGATGGCCGGCGCCCAGGCGTCCGGTGACCCGACCGGGTCGCCGGAGGCCAGGCTCACGGAGGCCAGGACGCGGTGGGTGACCGCCGCCCGCCGCCCGGGGCCGAACACCACGGACTTGTCGCGGCGGGTCGCGAAGTAGCCGAGCGAGTCGCGGCCGCCCCAGTCGGCGAGCAGGCGGCGGACGTCGAGCTCGTCCTCCGCGTCGAGGAAGGGCTTGGCGCGGGCGGCCCGGAGGAAGACGACGGCCGCGACGACGAGCGCGAGGCCCGAGAGCAGCCCGACGACGGCGGCGACCCACTGGTGGCCCTGGTGCAGGGTGCCGGCCGCGTCCAGGCGCCCGGTGTCCACGCCGACGACGACGCGCAGCGCCCACAGCACCCGCTCGCCCGCTCCCTCCAGGCTGCGCGGGAACAGCCAGGTGAGCAGCAGCGAGACCGCGGCGGAGACCGCCAGCCCGACGAGCAGCACCAGCGGCGCCGCGCGGCGCGAGGGGCGGTACAGGCGGGCGGGGAAGGCCGGCCGGGCGGCCCACACCACCGGGGCGAGGACCAGCGCGCTGACCGTGACGACCCCGAGCTCGACCCAGTCCCAGGCCGAGAACTGGCGCAGCAGCGAGCCCCCCTCGTTGCTGAGGGCCAGCAGCACGACGGCCGCCGCGTCGAGCAGGGCCAGGACCTGGAAGAGGAACAGGACCCAGGCGCCCAACCGCATCCGGCGGTGCAGCGTGCCCGCCAGCAGGAACAGCAGGGCCAGGTTGAACAGCGTGGGACCCACCGGCAGGTTGACGATGCCGAAGAGGGTGTCCCCGAGGTCGCGGAACGAGCCGCGCGCGACGATCGACAGCAGGGACCAGATCGCGGCCAGGCTCACGACGGTCCCGGCGGTCCGCGCGAACCGTTCCTGCCACGGGCGTGCCCCCGCCGCCGGGCGCGCGGTCCGCGCCGGGCCCGGCTCCGGGACGGCGGGAGGTGCAGCCGTCGGGGCCGGCGCGGACGTGGTTGCCATGTGGTCGCTCCTCGGGTCCTCGCTCGTCGGGGCGCGGGTCCCCGTGACGCCGCTGCTGGGGGCGCCTGTCCCTGCAACGTCGCAGGCCGGGGCGTCGTCCCCGGACCCCCGCGCCGGTCCGGGGCGGCGCGGTCGGGCCCGCAGGCTCAGCCGGCCAGCTCGACGACCACGGGCGCGTGGTCGCTGGCGCCCTTGCCCTTGCGCTCCTCGCGGTCGATCCGGGCGCCGGAGACCTGCCGGGCCAGCGCCGGTGAGCCGAGCACGAAGTCGATCCGCATGCCCTCGCGCCGCGGGAAGCGCAGCTGGGTGTAGTCCCAGTAGGTGTACACGCCCGGCCCGGGGGTGTACGGGCGGACGACGTCGGCGTAGCCGGCCTCGACGACGGCGCGGAAGGCCTCCCGCTCCGGCGGCGACACGTGCGTGGAGGCGCTGAAGACCGACATGTCCCACACGTCGTCGTCCTGCGGGGCGATGTTCCAGTCGCCCACGAGCGCGATGGGGGCGTCGGCGTCCTCGGTCAGCCAGCCCCCGGCGGCGACGCGCAGAGCCTCCAGCCAGGCGAGCTTGTAGTCCAGGTGCGGGTCGCCGAGCTGGCGGCCGTTGGGCACGTACAGGCTCCACACCCGCACGCCGTCGCAGGTGGCGCCGAGCGCGCGGGCCTCCGGCGCCGGGTCCACGCCCTCCTTGGCCGACCACGACGGCATCCCGGGGAAGCCGACCTGCACGTCGGAGAGCCCGACCCGGGACAGGACGGCGACGCCGTTCCACTGCGAGTGGCCCACGTGGGCGACCTCGTAACCGAGCTCACGGAACCGGTCCTCGGGGAACTGGTCGTCCCGGCACTTCGTCTCCTGGAGAGCCAGGACGTCGACGTCCGAGCGCTGGAGCCAGGCGACCACGCGGTCGACTCGGGATCGGATCGAGTTGACGTTCCACGTGGCCAGGCGCACGCCTGACGAGCTTACGTATCCACCCGATGGGGGTAACCGGCCCTCGTCGTCAGCGGGCGCGCCTCCCGTGACCTGGACGGATGGGACCATGGCCTGATGAGCACCGAGCGCGCAGGAGTGCGTGCGTGACCGACGCGGACGACGCGACGCGGCCCATCGGGTCCGCGCGGGCCGACCTGCCGCCGGTTCCCGCGCCCGGGTCCCGGCGCTCCCGCCGGGCGGACCGGCGCACCGCCGCCGGCTCGGGCTCCCCGGCGGAGGACACGGCGGCGGAGGCGCCCCCGCGGCGGCGCGGCCTGGCGGCCGTCCTCGGCTGGACGGTCGCCAACGCGGTCCTGCCCGGCACCGGGTTCCTCGCCGCCGGGCGCCGCCGTACCGGGCTCGCCGTGCTCGCGGCCTTCCTGCTGCTGGTCGGCGGCGGGGTCTGGCTGGCCACGGCCGGGCGCTCGACGGCGGTGCACATCGCCGTCGACACGGTGCAGCTGCGCTGGCTGCTCGCCGGCGTGGTGGCCGTCGCCCTGCTGTGGGTGGCGGTCGTCGTCCTCGGCTACCGGGCGCTGCTGCCGCGGCCCGCCTCGCGCGGGCGGCACGTCGTCGGCGGGCTCCTCGTGGCCGCGCTGGTCGCGGGGGTCGTCTACCCCGCCTACCTGGTTGGCCAGGTGGCGGTCGCGCAGACCGGGCTGATCGACGACGTGTTCGCCGACGACCGGCAGTCGGCGACCGTGGTGGACGAGCCGGACCCCTTCGCCGACCAGCCGCGGGTCAACGTGCTGCTGCTCGGTGGGGACGGCGGCGAGGGCCGGGACGGGGTGCGCACCGACACGGTCATCGTGGCGAGCATCGACACCCGCACCGGCGACACGACGCTGTTCAGCCTGCCCCGCAACCTGGAGGAGCTGCCGTTCCCGCCGGACAGCCCGCTGGCCGAGGTCTACCCCGACGGCTTCGAGGGCAGCAGCGAGAGCGAGGGGCTGCTCAACGCGATCTACCGCAACGGGCCGGAGGCGCACCCGGGCATCCTGGGCCCGACCGACGACCCGGGCGCCGACTTCCTCAAGCTCGGCGTCGGTGAGGCGCTGGGCCTCGACATCGACTACTTCGTGCTGGTCAACCTCGACGGGTTCGCGCGCTTGGTCGACGCGCTCGGCGGCATCACGGTCAACGTCAACTACTACGTGCCGATCAACGGGATCACCGGCCAGGAGCTGCCGGACGGCTACATCGCGCCGGGGCCGGACCAGCACATGGACGGTTTCACCGCCCTGCAGTTCGCCCGCGGCCGCTACGGGCTCACCGACTACGACCGGATGGCCCGCCAGCGCTGCACGATCGACGCGATCATCGACGCCGCCGACCCGCTGACGCTGCTCCGCAGCTACCAGGAGCTGGCCGCCGCGACCCGCGACATCGTGAGCACCGACATCCCCCGCTCGGCGCTGCAGGACTTCGTCGAGCTCGGGGACGAGGTGAAGTCCGGGGAGGTGACGAGCGTCGTGTTCGACAACACCGTGATCGACCCGGCCTACCCCGACTACGACAAGATGCGGATCATCGTGCTGGCCGCGCTGTCGCCGGAGGCCGTGCCGAGCTCCAGCGCCCCGCCGTCGCCGGCGGGGGAGACGCCCCCGGCCGGGGAGACGCCCCCGGCGGGGGAGACGCCCCCGGCGGGGGAGACGTCCGCCTCGCAGCCGATCACCGACGTCGGTGACGCGTGCGCCTACGACCCGGCGCGGGCCGCCGCGGCGCGGGCCGCCGGCGAGCCCCCGAGCAAGGCCGGCTGAGGTCCCGGGCACCGGGGCGCGCGCCCGCTCGGGGCCGTCCTGGCCGGCCGTGGGGTGGCAGTCGGGTGTGACCGGTACGACACTCGGCCGGGACGGAGCCGACCGAGGACGGGAGCGCACGTGAAGCTGGACAAGCAGGAGCTCGTCAGGACCCTGCGCACCGAGGGTGACAACGACACGGCGGACAAGGTCGAGGCGCAACTGCCCGACCAGATCGACACCGACGCCGACGCGTCCGCGCTGGAGGCGGTGGGGCTGGACCGGACGCAGCTGATGGCCAAGCTGGCCGGCGGCTCGTTCGGGACGACGCTCAGCCCCTGAGCGGCCCGGTGCCCGCGAGCGGCGGGGCTCCTCCGAGCGGCGGGGCACCTGAGCGGCGAGGCGCCGGGGCATCGGGGGCGCTCCCGGGTGACGGGCACTCCCGTGCGGCGGGGCACCTGAGCGGCGGGGCACCCCGGGCCGGGGTGCCCCGCCGCTGCCGCGTCCGGGCTCTGCAGGCCGGGGGAGCGGTGCGCCGGCGCGGGCCACCCGGTCCTCGGGAGACCTACCCGGCGGGCGCGCTCGGGCCACTCCCGAGGTCGGCTCAGCCGGCGAGCGTGGACCTCCGCCGGCGGACCACGAAGGGACCGATCGCCAGCAGGTCCACCGGGGCCGAGCCGAAGCACTCCAGGGCGTCGCGGGGGTCGTCGACCATCGGGCGGCCCGCGGTGTTGAGGCTGGTGTTGACCACGACGGGCAGGCCGGTGCGTCGTTCGAAGCACTCGAGCATGCGGGCGACCAGCGGCTCCTCGGCGCGGTCGACGGTCTGGATCCGCGCCGTCCCGTCGACGTGCGTGACCGTCGGGATGCGGTCCTTCCACTCCTGCGCCACGTCGTGCACGAACAGCATGTAGCGGGAGGGGATCGGCCCGCGGCTGAAGATGTCGGCCGCCCGTTCGGCCAGCACCATCGGGGCGACCGGGCGGAACTGCTCCCGGCCCTTCACGTTGTTCATCCGCTCCAGGTTGGCCTCGTAGCCGGGGTGGGCCAGCAGCGAGCGGTGCCCCAGCGCGCGCGGCCCGAACTCGCTGCGGCCCTGGAACCAGGCCACGATGCCGTTGTTCGCGAGCATCTCTGCGACGGCGTCGGCCACGTCGCGCGGCCGCTCGTACTCGATGGCGGCGGTGTCGAGCCACTGCTGGATCTCCTCGTCGGACCAGCCGCGGCCGAGGTCGGCGCCAGGCATCGGCTGGGTGGTCTCCCCGAGGCCACGGGCGACGTGCAGGGCGCTGCCCAGGGCGGTGCCGGAGTCGCCGGCGGCCGGCTGCGCCCACACCTGCTCGAACGGTGTCTCGGCGAAGATCCGGGTGTTGGCCACGCAGTTGAGGGCCACCCCGCCGGCCAGGGTCAGAGTGCGGTCACCGGTCTGCTCGTGCAGCCAGCGGGCGAGGTCCAGCAGCACCTCCTCGACGCGCTGCTGGACGCTCGCGGCCAGGTCGGCGTGGTCGGGCGTCCAGTCGTCGCCCTTGGTCAGCCGCGGGGCGTACTCGCTGAAGTCGATCCTCGGCGTCCGGAAGCCGCCGTCGTCCGTGACGACGATCAGCTCCGACAGCTCGCCGAGGAACCGCGGCTTGCCGTAGCTGGCCATCGCCATGACCTTGAACTCGTCGCTGCTGCGCAGGAAGCCCAGGTGGTCGGTCAGGTCCTCGTAGAGCAGGCCGATGGAGTGCGGCAGGGCCTGCCCGGCGAGGATCTCCAGCTGCCCGTCGGTGTAGCGGCCGGCCAGGTGGCTGTGCGCCTCACCGCGGCCGTCGAGCACGAGCACCGAGTTGTCGGCCGTGGGGGCGCCCAGACCCGCGGAGGCGGCGTGCGCCACGTGGTGCTTGACGAACCGGACCTTGGCCGGGTCGAGGCCGGGCAGCGCGTGGGCCAGGAACTCCGGGGCCTTCTCGGCATACATCTTGCGCATGACGTCGCCGGGGTCGTTCAGCCCGGACTCCTCCGGCGTCCCCATGAGGGCGGGGTCGAAGGAGTACGCGACGGCGTCGAGGTCCTCCGGCCGCAGGCCCGCCTCGGCCAGGCACCAGGCGGCCGAGAGCTCCGGCAGCTCCCACGCGCTCCAGGGCAGCGGCCGCTTGCCGTGCTTGCGCCGGCTGAACCGCTCCTCCTCCGCGGCGGCCACGATCCGGCCGTCGACGACCAGCGCTGCCGCCGGGTCGTGGTAGATCGCGTTGATGCCGAGGACCTTCACGCGTGCGCTCCTCACTCCCGGGCGCGACGCCCGGCTCTGCTGGTGATCCTCGGGGTGGGACGCCTGCTCCGCAGGCCGAGATCTCTGACGGGTGGGCTCAGGCCGGTGTGCGCGGGCGCAACAGGTCGTTGGCGAGGACGGCGGCCAGTCCGAGCGTCTTGTAGCCGACCTCCTCGAACAGGACGACGACGCGGTCGTCCTCCACGCGCATGACGACCCCCGGGCCCCACTCGCTGTGCTCCACCGCGGTCTGGGCGGCGAAGGGGCTGTCGTCGCCCTCCGCGGCCGGCTGCTCGCGGGAGGACCCGGCCGAGCAGTTGTCGCAGTTCCCGCAGGGCTCCTCGAGCTGCTCGCCGAAGTAACCGAGGAGGAACTGCCGCCGGCACTCGGTGGTCTCGGCGTATCCGCGCATCATCTCCACCCGGCTCTGGTCGACCCGCTCGTGGTGCTCGGCCAGCTCGCGGGCCGCCGCGGCCGCCTCCGCCGGTCCGGGACCGCCCTCGGCGGGATGCGCGGCGCCGTCCTCGTCCAGCACGACGGCCGACACCTGCTCGAGCAGGTTCAGGTCGCGGGCCAGGGGCGTCGCGCCGCGGCCGGTCTCCTCCCGCAGCTGCGCGATCTCCACGCCGTCCTCCACTCCGGCGACGGGGGCGGCCGCGACCAGGCCGGCCACCTGCTGCAGCTCCTCCTCGGCGGGTGCCCCGGCGGCGAAGAAGCGGCGCAGTCCGAGGTCCTCCTGCCGGTAGACGAGCACTGCCAGGGCCGGCTCGCCGTCGCGGCCGGCGCGGCCGATCTCCTGGTAGTAGCTGTCGACGGAGTCCGCGGGCTCGGCGTGCACGACGAAGCGGGTGTCGGGCTTGTCGATGCCCATCCCGAAGGCGGTGGTGGCGACGACGACGTCGAGCTCGTCGTCCATGAATGCCCGCTGGGTGTCCTCGCGCTCGCTCTTGCCCAGGCCCGCGTGGTACGGCCGGGCGCGCAGCCCGCGCTCCGTGAGGTCGTTCGCGACCTCCTCGGTGCCCTTGCGGGTGGCGCTGTAGACGATGCCCGGGACGTGTCCGGCGCCGACCTCGGCGAGCACCCGGTCGAGCACGGCCTGGTGCTTGCCGTGCGCGTCGGCGTGCTGCTCGACCTCCAGCCGGATCTCGGGCCGGTCGAAGCCGGCGACGACCACGGCCGGGTCGCGCATGCCCAGCCGCTCGACGATCTCCGCACGCACCGGCGGTGCGGCGGTCGCGGTGAGCGCCAGCACCGTGGGATGACCCAGCTGCTCCACCACCGCGCCCAGCCGCAGGTAGTCGGGGCGGAAGTCGTGCCCCCAGGCCGAGACGCAGTGGGCCTCGTCGACCACGAACAGTGCGGGGCCGGCTGCCGCCACGGCTTCCACGATTTCGGGCTTCGCCAGCTGCTCGGGAGCCAGGAACAGGTAGCGGACCGTTCCGTCCGCCAGACCCTCGAGGGCCGCGCGCTGGTCGCCGGCCGAGAGGCTGGAGTTCAGTTGGGCGGGGCGCCCGGTCAACCCGTCGAGGTCCTCCAGGCGCTGCACCTGGTCGTGCTGCAGCGCGATCAGCGGGGACACGACGAGTACTGGCCCCTCGAGGAGCTGGCCGGCGACCTGGTAGACCGCGGTCTTCCCGGCGCCGCTCGGCAGGACCCCCAGGGTGTCGCGCCCGCCGAGCACCGCCTGCATGGCCTCCTCCTGGCCGGGGCGCAGGTCGTCATAGCCGAGGACGTCGCGGGCGACCTCGCGGAGCCGGCGGGTGCGGACGGCAGCGGTCTTCCCCGCCGGGTTGTGTGGCACCCGGTGCCGCTGCCCGCGGTCGGAGATCGGCAAACGACGGGCGCCCGGGCGGAGCTCTCCCGTTCGGCGCCGCTCCCGGGGCCAGGCGTCCTGTGCGCGTCGCCGGCTGCGAGCGGCGGCGTCGGGGGTGTCCCTCGCTGCGGTGGTCGGGAGGTCGGGTCCGCTGGTGCGGTCGGTGCGGTCGGTGCGGTCGGTGGCGTCGAGGGCGTCGAGGGCGTCGAGGGCTGTCCGCATGCGTCGACGATGACCGACGAGGGGCGGAGGCAGGGAGATCCATCCACAGGCGGACTCGTCGTCCACAGATCTGTTTGCGCTGGTGAGCGGCCGGTCCTGAGGCTATGATCGAACATGTGTACGAGATCGGATGGGTCGACGAGGGCGGCGTCGAGTCGCTCGTGGAGGTTGCGCTGGCCACCCGGCTGCGCGCCCTCCCGGCCCGGATCGACGTCCGCCGCCCACGCGGCGTCTGGATCGTCGACGCCGTGCACGGCCGCCGGGGGTGCGGGCCGGTGCGTCCCGTGGCGGGATCGGCTGGTCCCGGTGAGCGGCCGGAGGTGCTGAGCCGGCCGGACGTGCCACCCCAGGAGAGCGGATCCGGCCGGGTGGCGGAGGTGCCGGACGACCCCCGGGCCCGCCTGCTCGACGAGGGCGCCAGGTGGCTGGACGTGGCCGTCGAGACGGAGCGGGGGCTCGCCCAGCTGGCGGGTGCGCGCGTGCGCGCCCTGGCGGCCTTTGCCGGATGCCGCCCGGCGTCGTGGGATCGACAGCCAGGGGAGAGGGGCGCGGCGTCGGTAGTGACTCGGGCGTCCCGGCCGGCGGCGCTGACCGCGGTCAGCGAGTGGGCGGTGGCCGAGATCGCCGCCCGGTTGCAGGTGTCCACCTCGGCGGCAGCGACGCTGCTGGTCGAGGCCGTGGAGATGGCCGAGCATCTGCCGGGCACCCTGGCGGCCCTGGAGGCGGGGGACATCACCTGGGCGCAGGCCCGGGCGCTGGTGGAGCTCGTGCGCCCCGTGGCTGCGGACAAGAAGTCCGCGGTGGAGGCGCGGGTGTTGCCGCGGGCGCCGCGACAGACGGTCGCCCAGCTGCGTGAGTGCACCCGGCGGGCGGTGGCCCGCATCGACGCCGAAGCTGCGGTGCGACGGCTGACCGCGGCGATCCGGGGGCGGAAGGTGTCCCGGCACCCGGCCGAGGACGGCATGGCCGTGCTGTCCGCGTCGCTCCCGGCGCCGGTCGCCCGCGCTTGCTGGGAGGCGCTGCGCGCCCATGCCGTGGCCTGCGCGACGGGCGAGGACGGCAACCCGGATCCTCGCAGCCTGGACGAGCGGATGGCCGATTGCCTGGCCGATCTGATCCTGCGGCCGGACGCAGACGGCCGCTCGCCTGTCCAGGTCCTGCTGACTCTCGTCGCCGGCGTCGACACCCTGACCGGGGTCGGCCCGGATGCGGACGAGCCCGGCGAGCTCGATGGCGACGCCGTTCCCGCTGTGCTCGTGCGGGAGATGGCCCATGCCTTCCGCCTGCTGCCCCGGCCGGGCGTCGAGCCGCACCGGCGGCCCACTTCGCTCGCGCCCGAGCCCGTTGCTGCGCTGGAGCGGGGCGTGAGGGTTGCGACGGGAGATGCCGGCGTCGTGCCGGCTCCGGCTGAGGCATTGGCGTCCACGGGTGGCGCGGCCCGGGCGGCTGAAGCGGCGTCGACGGGCGGCGCGGACGGGGCGGAAGGGGCGGCGTCCACGGGTGGCGCGGACGGGGCGGAGCAGGACATTGCGCAGCTGGGTCTGGCCCAGCTCCTGGACCTGCGCCGACTGGAGGGCGCCGCTCTCGCGGAGCGTCCGCGGATCGCCGTGACCGAAAAGCTGACCGGCTGCCTGCTCGCGCTCACCAACACCGTCGAGCTGAGCAGCGCGGCCAGCGAGGGCCGGGGGCTGGGCCCTCCGGGCGAGACCGCCGGCTATCGGCCTTCCCGTCCGCTCGACCGGTTCGTCCGGCTCCGGGATCGGCGCTGCCGCTTCCCCGGCTGCCGTGCCCGCGCGCGCCGCGGCGACCTCGACCACCGCGTGCCGCACCCGCACGGCCCGACCGCGCACCACAACCTCGAGAGCTTGTGCGAGCACCACCACCGGCTGTCCCACCAGGCCCCGGGCTGGCGCCTCCAGGGGGCGCCCGGCGATGGGCTGGTCTGGGTCCTGCCCGGCGGTACGACGATCACCACCGTGCCCCCGCGCTTCGGGACCGACGGCAGCCAGCCCTCGTCCACCGGTGGCAGCGAGCGGGGTCCGGCAACGGATTGGCGGCGGCTGTCCCCGACGGAGCGACGTGAGCGGCTGCGTGAGCTCGTGTGCGGGCGACCTGCCGCCAGGAGAGACGGGCCGGCGCCCCCGTTCTGACGGTCGCCGGTGGCAGGCGGCCGGTTCGTCGTGCGGGGGGATCGGGGTGTCGCACCGAGGTGTGCGGGCCGATCGGTCAGCAGTGCTGCGGTGCGTGAGTCCATCGGTCAGCGGTGCGGGGGGTGTGAGGGCGGTCGGTCAGCAGTGCCGAGGGTTCGAGGGCGGTTAGGTCGTCTCATCCAACGGAGGCGTGCGGGCGGCTGGCCTCGTTGCGTCGGGCGGAGACGTGCGGGCGGCCGTCCTCGTCGGCCGCTCAATGGACGGCGCGGAGTCGGGTCGCGCGTCTCGACGCGGCACGCCTCCCGGGGTCCCGTCCGAGCGGCCATCCTCCTGGTGGTGGGCGTGCTGGCTACCGTCTCCGGTCATGGCCAGTTACCGGATCGCCGAGGCCGCCGAGCTGCTCGGGGTCAGCGACGACACGGTCCGGCGGTGGATCGACAGCGGCCGCCTGCCCGCCTCGCGCGAGGGCGGTGGGCCGGCGGTCGTCGACGGTGCCGCCCTGGCGGGTGTGGCGGCGGGCCTGCACGAGGCGCCCGAGCCCGGCGCGACACGGCACTCCTCGGCGCGCAACCGATTGGCCGGGATCGTCACGCGCGTCGTCCGGGACACGGTGATGGCCCAGGTGGAGATCCAGGCCGGCCCCTTCCGCGTGGTCTCGCTGATGTCCCGGGAGGCCGCCGACGAGCTGGGCCTGGACGTCGGGGTGCGCGCCGTCGCCACGGTGAAGGCCACCCAGGTCAGCGTCGACGTGCCCTGATCCGTGCGTGCGGGCCGATCGAGCCGCTAGTGTCCCGCGCATGCGGATCCCCACCCGTTTCCTGGTCGCCGCGTCCGCGGTCGCGCTGCTCGTCGGCTGCGGAGCGGACGGCGACACCGGCGCGGCGGGGGACGGCGGCAGCGGCGGCGGGGGCGGCGGGGGCGGCGACCTCACCGGCACGCTCACCGTCTTCGCCGCGGCCTCGCTCACCGACGTCTTCACCGACCTCGGCGACCGGCTCGAGGAGGACCACCCCGACCTGGACGTGCAGTTCAACTTCGCCGGCAGCTCCGCGCTGGCCACCCAGATCACCCAGGGCGCGCCGGCCGACGTGTTCGCCTCGGCCAACCCCGCACAGATGACCGTCGTGACCGATGCCGGCCTGGCAGACGGCGACCCGCAGGTCTTCGCCTCCAACGTGCTCGAGATCGCCGTGCCGGAGGGCAACCCCGCCGGCGTCACGGGCCTGGCGGACTTCGCCCGCGAGGACCTCACGCTCGCCGTGTGCGCCCCGGAGGTCCCGTGCGGGTCCGCCGCCGAGGACGTCCTCGCGGCCGCGGGGGTCACCGCCGTCCCGGACACGCAGGAGGAGGACGTGCGCGCCGCCCTCACCAAGGTCGAGCTCGGCGAGGTCGACGCGGCCCTGGTCTACGCCTCGGACGTCGTCTCCGCCGGCGACTCCGTCGAGGGCATCGCGTTCCCCGAGGCCGACGACGCGGTCAACGACTACCCGGTATGCGTGCTGGCGGACGCCCCCAACGCCGCGGCGGCCCGGGCGTTCGTCGACCTCGTGACCTCCGGCGAGGGGCAGGCCGCCCTGGCTGACGCCGGCTTCCGGACGGCGTGAGCGGCTCCCAGGACGCCGAGGCCCAGGACGCCCAGGCCCAGGACGTCCAGGCCCAGGACGCCGCGGCCCAGGACGCCGAGGCCCCGGACGTCCAGGCCCAGGACGTCCAGGCCCAGGACGTCCAGGCCCAGGACGCCGACGTCCCGCCGAAGAGAGTTGCGACCAGCCGGGGCCGTGCGAACGGTCCGAGCCCCCAGCGCCGCCGTCGGCGAGCGCGGCGCCGGGACGGCGGGGTCCCCCTCCCCCTGCTCGTCCCCGCGGCCCTCGGCGTCGCGTTCCTGGTGCTCCCGCTGGCCGGGCTGCTCGTCCGCACCCCGTGGAGCGAGCTCTGGCCGCACCTGACCGGCCCGGGCGTCGGCGAGGCGCTGCGACTGTCCCTGCTGTCGGCGACCCTGGCCACCGCCGTCTCCCTGGTGCTCGGCGTGCCCCTGGCCTGGGTGCTCGCCCGCTCCCGGGTCCGCGGCCGCGGGGTGCTCCGGGCGCTGGTGACGGTGCCCCTGGTGCTGCCACCGGTGGTCGGCGGCGTCGCCCTGTTCCTGGTGCTGGGCCGCCAGGGCATCATCGGCCGCTGGCTGGACGAGGCGTTCGGCCTCACCATCCCGTTCACCACCACCGCCGTCGTCATCGCCGAGACCTTCGTCGCGATGCCGTTCCTCGTCATCAGCGTGGAGGGCGCGCTGCGCGCCGCCGACGCGCGCTACGAGGAGGCCGCGGCCACGCTGGGCGCCGACCGGTGGACTACGTTCCGGCGCGTCACGCTCCCCCTCGTGGCACCCGGCATCGCGGCCGGGGCGGTGCTCTGCTGGGCGCGGGCGCTGGGCGAGTTCGGCGCGACGATCACCTTCGCCGGCAACTTCCCCGGCACGACGCAGACGATGCCGCTGGCCGTGTACCTCGCCCTGCAGCGCGACCCCGACTCGGCGATCGTGCTCTCCCTGGTCCTGCTCGCCGTCTCGCTGGCCACGCTGCTGCTGCTCCGCGGCCGGTGGCTGGGCCGCGCCGGGGCGGCGCCGTGAGCCTGGCCGCCGCGATCCGGGTGCAGCGGGGCGCGTTCCACGTGGAACTCGACGTCTCCGTGGCCGACGGCGAGGTGCTCGCCGTCCTCGGGCCCAACGGCGCGGGCAAGTCCACCCTGCTGCGCGTGCTCGCCGGCCTGCTCCCGCCCGACCACGGCCGGGTCGAGGTCGACGGCGAACCGTGGGACGACATCGCGGCCGCCGTCCACGTGCTGCCGCACCACCGCCGGCTCGGCATGGTCTTCCAGGACCACCTGCTCTTCCCGCACCTGAGCGTCACGGAGAACGTCGCGTTCGGCCTGCGCTCCCGAGGCGCCGCGCGACGGGAGGCGCGCGCGGCCGCCGCGGAGTGGCTCGCCCGGGTCGACCTCGCCGACCTCGGCGACCGGCGGCCGGGACAGCTGTCCGGCGGCCAGGCGCAGCGGGTCGCGCTGGCCCGCGCGCTGGCCGGCGAGCCGGCGCTGCTGCTGCTCGACGAACCCCTCTCGGCCCTGGACGCGCGGACGCGGCTGACCGTGCGCGCCGAGCTGCGCCGGCACCTGGCCGCCTTCGCCGGCAGCACCGTGCTGGTCACCCACGACCCGGTCGACGCGATGGCCCTGGCCGACCGGGTGGTCGTGGTCGAGGACGGGCGGGTGGTCCAGACCGGCGCCCCCGCCGAGGTCGCCCGCCGCCCGCGCACCGACTACGTGGCCCGCCTCGTGGGCCTCGCCCTGCTGCCCGGCACCGGGGAGGGCGCGTCCGTCCGGCTCGACGCGGGCGGACGGGTCGCCGTCGCCACCGAGGCGTCCGGGCCGGTCCTCGTCGCCGTCCGGCCGGAGTCCGTCGCGCTGTGGCCCGAGCGTCCCCGGGGGAGCCCGCGCAACGTCTGGCCGGTGCGCCTGGCCGGCGCCACCCCCCAGGGCACCACCGTCCGCTGCGAGCTCGACGGGGAGGTGCCCCTGCAGGCCGACGTCACCGCCGCCGCGTTCGCCGAGCTGGGCCTCGCCCTCGGCGCGCAGCTGTGGGCGTCGGTGAAGGCCTCCGAGGTCGCCGTCTACGCCCGGTGAGGAGCCCGGTGACGAGCCCGGTGCGGAGACCCGCCGAGGAGACCCGCCGAGGAGACCCGCCGAGGAGACCGGTGGACAGCCCGCTGGGAGGCTGGCCCCGTGACGTCCACCGCTGCCCTCGTCCTGGCCGCCGGAGGCGGCCGCCGCTACGGGATGCCGAAGGCGCTGGTCGAGTACGAGGGCAGCCTGCTGGTAGAGCGCACCGTGCGGACGGCGCGGGCGGTCTGCGACCCGGTGCTCGTCGTGCTCGGCGCCCGGGCGGTCGACGTGTGGCGGACGGCGGACCTCGACGGCGCCACGGTCCTGGCCAACCGGGACTGGGAGACCGGCATGGCCTCCTCGCTGCGCACCGGGCTCGAGGGCCTGCGCGGCTGGCCCGGACGGGTCGACGCCGCGATGGTGCTGCTCGTCGACATGCCGGGCATGACCCCCGCGGCGTTGGAGCGGGTGGCCGGGCACTCGGCTCCCGACGCGCTGGCGGTGGCGACCTACGACGGGGTCCGCGGCCACCCCGTCCTGCTGGGCCGCGACCACTGGCCGGGCGTGGCGGAGACGGCGACCGGGGACGAGGGCGCCCGCCGCTACCTGGCCGGACGCGCGGTCACCGAGGTCGACTGCACGGGCCTGGCCGATCCGGTCGACCTGGACGTGCCGCCCGACGGCGTCCGGTGACCGCTCCCGCCGGCCGCGCCGTCACCGGCCGGGACCTGCCGTGCCGCGGGGTACCGTCGGCGCCGTGATCGCGCCCACGATGATCGCCCGGGTCGTTGACGAGCCGCTCTCGGTGGCCGAGCACGAGCAGGCGGTGGCCGACGCCGGCGCCGGCGCGGTCGTCTCGTTCTCCGGCGTCGTCCGGGACCACGACGGCGGCCGGTCGGTGACCGAGCTGGAGTACGTGGGCCACCCCAGCGCCACCGACGTCGTCGTGGAGCTCGCCCGGGAGTTCGCCGCCCGCCCCGGCGTGCGGGCGGTCGCGGTGTCCCACCGCATCGGCCTGCTCGGCATCGGCGACGTCGCCCTGGCCTGCGCCGTGAGCGCCGCCCACCGCGGTGAGGCGTTCACCGCCTGCGCCGAGCTCGTCGACGAGGTGAAGAAGCGGCTGCCCATCTGGAAGCGGCAGGTCTTCACCGACGGCGAGGAGGAGTGGGTGGCCTGCCCCTGAGGGCAGTGCAGCCGAGCGGGGCGGCGGAGCTCAGCTCGGCGGGTCGCGGGGCGCCGGCGGCAACGGCACGGGGACCGGCCCCGGGTCCAGGCCGGCCGCCAGCAGCGAGCTGAGCAGCCGGCTGACCAGCTCGGCCAGCGGCAGGTCGCGGGACGCGGTGAGCGGCCGGGCGCGGGCGGCCACCCCGCACAGCGTCCCGAACAGCTCGTCGTCCGGTCCGACCAGCGGCACGCCGAGGTAGGCGGCCACGCGCATGCCGTTGGGCAGCGTGCGGCTGGCGTACTCCGGGACGGCGGCGGTCACCGTCGCCACCCGCGGCGCCAGGCCGCTCACCATCTGCTGGCAGAAGCTCTCCGCCCACGGCAGGCTGACGCCCGGTTCCGCGGCGTCGACGGGCTCCGCGGAGAGCACCACCTGGCGGTCACCGACCACACGGGTGAGGAGCCAGGCGTCCCACGTCGACTGGGTGTGCAGGTACTCGAGGGCGCCGCACACGGCCGCGGGCCAGGTCCGCCAGGGCGCCATGTCCAGGATCCCCGGGATCGACATACCCGACCTCGTTACCCGTTCCGGGCCGTCCCACTCACCACGGCGGCGTGCCGGAACGACATCGGCTTGGTGTGCCGGGCGCCTCCCGGCAGCCATCGGCCGGGGTCGGTGGCGGGGTCGGTGGTGGGGTCGGGACGCCGCTCAGCGGGCGCCGGCCAGCCCCTCGTCGGGGTGGGTGGCGGGGTGGGGTCGCCGCTCAGCGGGCGCCGGCCAGCCCCTCGTCGGGGTGGGTGGCGGGGTGGGGTCGCCGCTCAGCGGGCGCCGGCCAGCCCCTCGTCGGGGTCTGCGGTGGACCCGCCGGAGGCGCGGGGAGCGGTGTCGTCCCCGGAGCCGGCCTCGAACGGGTGCTCCGCGCGCTCGGCGACCTCCTCCTCCACCTCGCCCTCCAGCCGGCGGGCCTCGCCGTCGAGCGTGGCGGCGGCGTCGCCGTGCGACTCGCCGTACAGCTCCTCGGCCCGCCCGAGCAGCTGCTCGGCCTTGGCCTTGAGCTTGTCGAAGACGCTCATGTTCCTCTCTCCTCCTGCGGCGGTCGGCCCCCGGCGGGAGCCGGCCGGGCGGTCACCGGCGGTGGTGCCGGGGACGGGACGGGGGTCGGGGGGCGGCCCTCATCCTCCCGCGAAGGGGGGCAGCACGTCGACGACGGCCCCCGGGGCGAGCGCGGCCTCCGGGTCCCGGGCCTGCGCGCCGTCGACCAGGAACGAGCAGGCCGTGAGCACCTTCTCCAGCCGCGGGCCGTGGGCGTCGGCGATCTCGCGGACGAGGTCGGCCAGCGTGCCCGCCGTCCGCTCCTCGGTCTCCACCCCCGCGGCGGCCCGGGCCCCGGCGAAGTAGCGGACGGTGACCGTCCCGGTCGCGCCCACGTCAGCCACCGATGGCCGACATCGGACGGGCCGGCTGCAGGAAGCTCGGGTCGTCGATGCCGTGCCCGGGCAGCTTGCCCAGGGTGGCGGCCCGCCAGCGGCCGGCGAGCTCCTCGTCGGTGGCACCGGCCCGCATCGCCTCGCGCAGGTCGGACTCCTCGCGCGCGAACAGGCAGTTGCGGACCTGGCCGTCGGCGGTGAGCCGGGTGCGGTCGCAGGTGCCGCAGAACGAGCGGGTGACCGAGGCGATGACGCCGACCGTCGCGGGCCCCCCGTCGACGAGCCAGCGCTCGGCCGGCGCCGACCCGCGCTCCTCGGTGTCGGGCGTCAGGGTGTGCGCCGCCGACAGCCGCTCGAGGATGTCCTCGGCGGTCACCATCCGGCCCCGGGTCCAGGCGTGGTGGGCGTCCAGCGGCATCTGCTCGATGAACCGCAGCTGGTAGCCGTGCTCCAGGCAGTAGTCCAGCAGCGGGACGGCGTCGACGTCGTTGATCCCGTGCAGCAGGACGGCGTTGACCTTGACCGGGGTGAGGCCGGCGGCCTGCGCGGCGGCGAGCCCGGCCAGGACGTCGTCGAGCCGGTCGCGGTGCGTGAGCTGCTTGAAGCGGTCCCGGTCCAGCGTGTCGAGGCTGACGTTGATCCGGTCCAGGCCCGCCTCGGCCAGCGCCGGCGCCACGCGGGCCAGGCCGATGGCGTTGGTCGTCAGGCTGACCTCCGGCCGGGGCCGCAGCGCGGTGGCCGCGGCGACGATGCCGGGCAGCCCCGGGCGCAGCAACGGCTCGCCCCCGGTGAACCGCACCTCGCGGATGCCCAGCTGCTCGACGCCGATGCGCACCAGCCGGGCGATCTCGTCGTCGGTGAGCACCTCCACCTTCGGCAGCCAGTCCAGGCCCTCCGGTGGCATGCAGTAGGTGCAGCGCAGGTTGCAGCGGTCGGTCAGCGACACCCGGAGGTCGGTCGCCGTGCGGCCGTGGCGGTCGACGAGCCCGCCGCTGCCCGGACCGGGCACGGGCGCGGCACGCACCACCGGGTCGGGGAGCGCTGTCGGCGAGGTCACAGCCCGAATGTAGTGCTCGGAGGCCCTGTCGCGCCGCCCCCGCCGACGCCGCCCCCCGTCCGGGAAGCCGGGAGCGGAGGGAGGGGCGGCGTTGCTACGGTCGCCGGGCCACCCGAGAGCCCGGCGGGCCCCCTCCCGCACTCGCCCGTGGCGAGGAAGCGCGAGAGCCCGTGTCACCCCGCACCGTCTTCGCCCCCTACGCCCGCCTGTTCGCCGTCCCCGGCGCCCGGCGGTTCACCGTCGCCGGCGGGTTCGCCCGCCTCCCCGCGCCGATGCTGGGGCTGGGCGCCGTCCTGCTCGTGGAGGGCGAGACCGGCAGCTACGGGGTGGCCGGCGCCGTCTCCGGCGTCCTCGCCCTCTCCTTCGGCCTCGCCGGGCCGCAGTGGGGCCGGGCGATGGACCGCCGCGGGCAGGGGCCGGTGCTGCGCGTGGCCATGGGCTGCTTCGCGCTGACCGGGCTCGCGTTCTGGCTCGCCGTCGTGCTCGGGGCACCCACCTGGTCCTGGTTCGTCCTCGCCGCGCTCGCCGGGGCCAGCGGGCCCAACATCGGCTCGCTGGTCCGCGCGCGCTGGTCGGCGCTGCTGGACCCGTCCGGGCGGCAGACCGCGTTCGCCTTCGAGGCCGTCGCCGACGAGGTCACCTTCGTCCTCGGTCCGCCGCTGGTCACGCTCCTGGCCACCCTGATCGCCCCGCCGGTCGGCTTCCTCACCGGCGTCGTGTGCGGCGTGGCCGGCGGGCTGCTGCTGGCCGCCCAGCGCGACACCGAGCCCCCGGGGCAGCCGCTCGTGCGCGGCGCGTCCGGGCGCCGGCGGTCCGTGCTCACGCCCGGCCTGCTCGTCGTCGTCGTGACCTACGCGGCCGTGGGGGCGGTGTTCGGGTCGCTGGACGTCGTGGTGGTCGGCTTCGCGGAGGCGGAGGGCGCGCCCGCCCTGTCCGGTCTCGCGCTGGCGGTCTTCGCCTTCGGCAGCCTGCTCGCCGGCCTCGCCTACGGCCTGGCGCGGCTGCCCGGCTCCCTGGCCGCGCGCTTCGTGGGGACGGCGGTCGCCTTCGGGGTGGCCGCCCAGCTGCTGTGGACCGTCGGCTCGCTGCCGGTCCTGGTCGCCTGCGGCTTCCTCGCCGGGCTCACCATCGCCCCGGTGCTGGTGTCGGGCACGTCGATGGTCGAGTCGCGGGTGGCCTCCGGCGTCCTCACCGAGTCGCTGGCCTGGACGATCACCGGCCTCACCATCGGCGTGACCGCGGGCTCGGCGCTGGCCGGGGCCGCCGTCGACGCGTGGGGGGCCGAGGCGGCGTTCGCCGTGCCCGCGCTGGCCGCCGGCGTCGCCGCGCTGCTCGCGCTGGCCGGCGCGCCGCTGCTCCGGCGCGGCGGCAGCGTGCCGCACGACGCAGTCGCCGCCCCGGTTGAGCGGGAGGCGGCGGGGTAGCGGCCGACCCGGAAGGAGGTGCGCGACCGGGTGTCGCGCACTCCGCCGCGATCCGTGAGAGGACACCCCTGTGGCGACCGTGCCCACCATCCGCCTGAACAACGGCGTCGAGATCCCCCAGCTGGGCTTCGGCGTGTACCAGATCCCGCCGGAGGAGACCGCCGACGCCGTCGGTGCCGCGCTCGAGATCGGCTACCGGCACATCGACACCGCCGAGATGTACGGCAACGAGAAGGGCGTCGGCGAGGCGATCCGCCGGTCGGGCGTCCCGCGCGACGAGGTCTTCGTGACCAGCAAGCTCAACAACGGCTTCCACCGCCGGGACGACGCCCTGCGCGCCTTCGACCAGACCCTGGCCGACCTCGGCCTGGAGACGCTCGACCTCTTCCTCGTCCACTGGCCGCTGCCGACCATCGACGTGGACTACGTCGAGACGTGGAAGGCGATGGAGGAGATCTACGCCGGCGGTCGCTGCCGCGCGGTCGGCGTCTCCAACTTCAACGCCTCCCATCTCCGCCGGCTGTTCGACGAGACGCAGGTGCGCCCGGCGGTCAACCAGATCGAGGTGCACCCCTACCTGGCGCAGGACGAGCTGCGGGCCTTCGACGCCGAGCACGGGATCGTCACCGAGGCCTGGTCGCCGATCGCCCAGGGCAAGGTGCTCGACGACCCGGCTGTCGTGCGCGTCGCCGAGCGCTCCGGGCGGACGCCGGCGCAGGTCGTGCTCCGGTGGCACGTGCAGCGCGGCGACGTCGTCTTCCCCAAGTCGGTGACCCGCAGCCGGATGGAGGAGAACTTCGCCCTGTTCGACTTCGAGCTCGACCAGGACGCGATGACCGACATCACCGCCCTCGACCGCGGCGAGCGCACCGGCCCCGACCCGGACACCTTCGACTACGTGCCGCGCTGAGGCCCACCTCCACCCCCGCGTGATCATCGGCGGATGGCTGCCACCGACGGCGTGTCCGGCAGCCATCCGCCGATGATCACGGCGTGACGGGCGTGCGCCTCAGTCCGTCGTCACGAAGTCGATGAGCTCCTCGACGCGGCCGATCAGAGCCGGCTCGAGGTCGGTCCACGTGCGCACCCGGGCCAGGATGCGCTGCGCCCACACGTAGCCGGTGTCGTCCTCCCAGTCCAGGCGCCGGCAGACGCCGGTCTTCCAGTCCTCGCCCTTGGGCACGGTCGGCCACGCGCGGATGCCCACCACCTGCGGCTTGACGGCCTGCCAGATGTCGATGAACGGGTGGCCGACGACCAGCGCGTGCCGGCCGGTCACCTGCTCGGCGATCCGGGACTCCTTGGACCCCCGCACCAGGTGGTCCACCAGCACACCGAGCCGGCGACCCGCCGACGGGCGGAAGTCGCGCACGATGCCCGGCAGGTCGTCGACGCCGTGCAGCGGCTCCACGACCACGCCCTCGATGCGCAGGTCGTGGCCCCACACCTTCTCCACGAGCTCGGCGTCGTGCTTGCCCTCGACGTAGATCCGCCCCTCCCGCGCGACGCGTGCGCGGGCGCCGACCACGTAGGTCGAGCCGGAGGCGCTGCGCTGCGGACCCGACGGCGCGTTCTGCTTCGGCCGCACGAGCACGACCGGCCGGCCGTCGACCCAGAACCCCGGACCCAGCGGGTAGGCGCGGACCTTCCCGAAGCGGTCCTCCAGGTGGACGACGTCCTTCTCGCAGCGGACGACGGCGCCGACGAAGCCGGAGCTCGGGTCCTCCACGACGAGGTCGCGCTCGGCCTCCACCTCCGGCGAGGCCTTCCTGACAGTCCGCGGGTGGACGAGGTTGTCGTAGGGGGAGCGAGGTGGCACGTCCCGAGTCTGTGCAGCGGTCCGCGCGACGACGCGGAGGACGCGCCGGGCGGTGGTCCGCGACACGCGCGAGGCGCGCCGGTCTCACTCTCGGTCACCGGACGATCTGGACTTCTCCGGCCCCGTCTGGTGGCGACCGGTGACGGCGCGCCCACCAGCGGAGTCGTCGACCGTGGGCCCTCGTGGCGCTGGGTCGCCCGGCCGCGACACGCCGTGCCCGCGCGTGTCGATCATGCCGTTCTCGTTTCGTGATCTCCGGGTGGGCAACCCCTGGTGACGACCGCTTCGACAGTCCCCCCCGTGAGACCACAGCGATGGGAGCGACACACACCATGATCGGCACCGAGAGCATCAGCCGCGTCATCGGCCAGGACGTGTACGACGAGGCCGGCAACAAGATCGGCTCGGCCTCCGAGGTGTACCTCGACGACGAGACCGGCCAGCCGGAGTGGGTGACCGTCCGCACCGGCCTGTTCGGCACCAAGGAGTCCTTCGTCCCGCTGCACAGCGCCGACCTCACCAACGAGGGCGTACGCGTCCCGGTCAGCAAGGAGCGGGTGAAGGACGCCCCGAAGATCGACACTGACGGCCACCTCTCCCCGCAGGAGGAGCAGGAGCTGTACCGGTACTACGGCCTGGGCGGGCAGTCCGGCCAGCAGTTCGCCACGACCGGTGAGACGACCCGGGGCACGACGACCGGCGACACCATGACCGGGACCATGTCGGGCACCACGGACGACATGCGGTCGACCACCGGCATGGCGGCCGGCACGGACCGCGACCGCGACCTCGACACCCGCGGCACCGTCGGCCACGACACCTCAGGCCCGACCACCGACAACGCGATGACCCGCTCCGAGGAGCGGCTGTCGGTCGGCACCCGCAGCGAGGAGGTCGGCCGCGCCCGGCTGCGCAAGTACGTGGTCAGCGAGAACGTCACCGAGACCGTTCCCGTGTCGCGCGAGGAGGTCCGGGTCGAGCGCGAGCCGATCACCGAGGCGAACGTCGGCAACGCGATGGACGGCCCCGCCATCTCCGAGGAGGAGCACGAGGTCACGCTGCACGCCGAGCGTCCGGTCGTGCAGAAGGAGGCCGTGCCGGTCGAGCGCGTCCGCCTGGACAAGACCACGGTGACCGACCAGGAGACCGTCAGCGAGAACGTCCGCAAGGAGCAGATCGAGATGGAGGGCGGCGAGACCACCCTCGACCGCGACCGGGACGGCCGCATCGGCTGAGAAGCACCCAGCACCGGCGGCGGCCGGGCCCTCCACGGGCCCGGCCGCCGTTCGGCTCTCAGTGGGTGGGAGCAGCTGGTCGGCGCGGGGTCTTGCCTAGTCGGCGAAGCAGCTGGTCAGCGCGTCGATGACGAGGGGGACGTCGAGCGCCGACGCCAGCTCCCGGCACGAGTGCATGCCCAGCATCGGCGCGCCGATGTCGACCGTGGGCAGGCCCATCCGGGTGGCGGTCAGCGGCCCGATGGTGCTGCCGCAGGGCAGGTCGGCGCGGCTGACGAAGGACTGGACGGGCACGCCCGCCTCCGCGCACCGCTCGGCGAACCAGGCGGCGCCGGCCGCGTCGGTGGCGTAGGCCTGGTTGGCGTTGACCTTGACGACCGGCCCACCGCCGAGCCGCGGCTGGTGCGCCGGCTCGTGCCGGTCCGACCGGGTCGGGTGGACGGCGTGCGCCATGTCGGCCGAGACCAGCCGCGAGCGGGCCAGGGCGCGGGGCAGCGCCTGCGGGTCGCCGGGGTCGCCGATGGCCACCAGCCGGGCGACGACGTCCTCCAGGAAGCTGCCGCGCGCACCCGACATCGAGCCGCTGCCCACCTCCTCGTGGTCGTTGGCGACCAGCAGCTGGGTGCGGGGACCGGCCGGCGCGGCGACCAGCGCGGTGACGCCGGCGTGGCAGCTGGCCAGGTTGTCCAGCCGCGGCGCGGCCACCCAGGTGCCGTCGGCGCCGGCGGTCCCCGCGGGCTGGGTGTCGGCCAGCACGAGGTCGGAGGCCAGCACGTCCTCCGCCGCGACACCGGCGGCCTCGGCGACGGCCGCGGTGAGACCCGGGACGTCGCCGAGGTCGGCCGACCACGTCGGCACCAGCTCCCGCTGCGGGTCCAGCGTCAGCCCGTCGCGGACCCCGCGGTCGAGGTGGATCGCCAGCGACGGCAGCCGCAGCGGTGCGCCGGGGAGCCGGACCAGCGCCTGCCCGCCACCGCGCAGGGCGACCCGGCCGGCCACGGTGAGCTCGCGGTCCAGCCACGTGTGCCAGAGGCCGCCGCCGTAGGGCTCGACCCCGACCAGCCGGTAGCCGGCCTGCCGGACGTCGGGGCGCGGGCGCACCCGGAACGTGGGCGAGTCGGTGTGCGCGCCGACCAGGCGCAGCCCCACCTCCGCCGCCGGGGCGGTGCCCATCCGGAAGGCGATGAGGCTGCCCTGCCGGACGACGAAGCGCCGGTCCCCGGGCGCCAGCTCCCAGGCGTCGGCCTCGGCGAGCTCGGTGAACCCGGCCGCGGCCAGGCGGCGGGACATCTCCGCGACGGCGTGGAAGGGACTGGGGGCGGCGTCGACGAAGGCGCGCAGGTCGTCGCCGGTTCGCGGGTCGGGCATGCCGCCATCGTGCCCTGAGGGCTGTGCCGGGGGACGCGCCCCGGGGTGGCCCGGCCCGTGCCGGGACCTGGCCCGGGGTGGAGTGCGAGGTGGCGCCGGGGTGCCGGCCCCGAGGCGGCCCGGCCCGCGCCGGGACCTGGTCCGAGGTGGAGTGCGAGGTGGCGCCGGGGTGCCGGCCCCGAGGCGGCCCGGCCCGCGCGACCACGAGGTGGGATGCTCGGCGACGTGACTGAGACCACCGTGCCGCCGGCCGGGTCGACGGAGGGCTTCGCCGATCCCGACGCGCTGGCCGGGGCGCTGCGGGACACCGGTTACCTGCCCGACGAGGGCCTGGCCACCGCGGCCTACCTCGCGCTGGTGATGCGCCGGCCGCTGTTCCTGGAGGGCGAGGCCGGCGTCGGAAAGACGGCGCTCGCGCGGGCGCTGGCGGAGGTGACCGGACGCCCCCTGTACCGGCTGCAGTGCTACGAGGGCCTGGAGGCCAGCCAGGCGCTCTACGACTGGGACTTCGGCCGCCAGCTGCTGCACCTGCGCACGGCCGAGGCCGCCCACGCCACCGGCTCCGCCCGCCCCGAGGACGTGCAGCAGCTGGAGGCCTCCCTCTACGACCGCCGCTTCCTGCTCGCCCGCCCGCTGCTGCAGGCGCTGGAGGACTCGCCGAGCGTGCTGCTGGTCGACGAGGTCGACCGCGCCGACGACGAGTTCGAGGCGTTCCTGCTCGAGGTGCTGTCGGACTTCACGATCTCCATCCCGGAGCTGGGCACCGTGCGCGCCGAGGTCCCGCCGCTGGTGGTGCTCACCTCCAACCGCACCCGCGAGGTGCACGACGCGCTCAAGCGCCGCTGCCTCTACCACTGGCTGCAGCACCCCGACTTCGACCGCGAGGTGGCGATCCTGCGCTCGCGGCTGCCCGAGGTGACCGAGCGGCTGGCCCGCGAGGTGGCCGCGGCGACGGCGAAGCTGCGCGGCCTGGACCTGCTCAAGCCGCCGGGTGTCGCCGAGGCGATGGACTGGGCCAGCGCGCTGCACGCCCTCGGGGCCCGCGAGCTCGACCCCGACCTGGCCGCCCGGACGCTGGGTGCGGTGCTGAAGTACCGCGAGGACACCGACCGGGTGCACGCCCTCGCGCGGGGGGCGCTCTTCGGTGGCGGCTGAGCCGGTGGTCCCGCAGGAGCCCGGCCCGCCCGGGGACCGGGAGCCGCGGGACGTCGTCGCCACCGTCCTCGGGTTCGCCCGCACGCTGCGGGTGGCCGGCGTCGCCGCGTCCCCGGACCGGGTGGAGGCGATGCTGGCGGCGGTCGGCGCCCTCGACGTGCTGGACGCCACGGACGTCTACTGGGCCGGCCGGCTGACCCTGTGCAGCAGCCCCGACGACCTCGGGCGCTACGACGCCGCCTTCGCCGCGTACTTCGGCGGGGAGGCGCCGCGGACCCGCCCGTCGGCCGTGCCGCCGAAGCCGGTCACGGCGATGTCGGCACCGCTGGAGGCCGGCACCGGCCAGGGGGAGGACGACGAGCCGTCCGACGTCGCCGGGCAGGCCAGCGCCGACGAGGTGCTGCGCCACCGGGACGTCGCCGAGCTGACCGTCGCCGAGCGGGAGGAGCTGCGCCGGCTGTTCGCGCTGCTGCGGCCGGCCAGCCCGATGCGGGCGTCCCGGCGGCGGCGGCCCAGCGCCCACGGGTCGGTGCACGCCGCGCGGACGGTCCGCCGGGCGCTGCGGGACGGCGGCGAGGTCAGCCGGCTGCTGCACCGGCGCGCCCGCCCGCGCCCCCGCCGCGTCGTCCTCCTCGTCGACGTGTCCGGGTCGATGAGCCCCTACGCCGACGCCCTCCTGCGCTACGCCCACGCCGCCGTGCGGGCCCACCCGGCCGCCACCGAGGTGTTCACCATCGGCACCCGCCTGACCCGGGTGACCCGCGAGCTGCGGCTGCGCGACCCGGACAAGGCGCTGGCCGCCAGCGGCGCGGCGATCCCCGACTGGTCCGGCGGCACCCGCCTGGGCGAGGTGCTCAAGGCGTTCCTCGACCGCTGGGGCCAGCGCGGCACCGCCCGGGGCGCGGTCGTCGTGGTCTGCAGCGACGGCTGGGAGCGCGGCGGCACCGAGCTGCTGGCCGAGCAGATGACGCGGCTGCACCGGCTCGCGCACGCGGTGGTCTGGGTCAACCCGCACAAGGGCCGGGCCGGGTACGAGCCGCTCACCGGGGGCATGCAGGCGGCCCTGCCGTCGTTGGACGCGTTCGTCGCCGGCCACAGCCTGGCCGCGTTCGAGGAGCTGACGGGAGTGATCCAGAGATGTTGATGAAGGACCCTCCTGCCCCCCGCCACTCGCAGGCTCGCGGCGGGCCCCTGCAGGAGGGCCGAGGCGAGATGGAGATCTTTCATGCGTGACGTGCTCGACGACCTGGTCGGCTGGTGGCAGGCGGGCGAGACGGTCGGGATGGGGACCGTCGTCGCCACCTGGCGCTCGGCACCGCGCCCGGCCGGCGCCTCCATGCTGGTCGGACCCGACGGCACCGCCGTGGGCAGCGTCTCGGGGGGCTGCGTCGAGGGGGCGGTGTACGAGGAGGCGCGCGACGTCGTCGCCAGCGGCGTCCCCTCCCTGGAGCGCTACGGCGTGAGCGACGACGACGCGTTCGCCGTCGGGCTGACCTGCGGCGGCATCCTCGACGTGTTCGTCGAGCAGGTGTCGCGCGAGTCGTTCCCCGAGCTGGGTGAGATCGCCGAGTCGGTGGGCCGGCACGAGCCGGTCGCCGTCGTGACCTGCGTGACGGGCCCGGAGGACCGGCTGGGCAGGCGGCTGGTCGTGTGGCCCGACCGCGTCTCCGGCACGCTCGGCCTGCAGCGGCTGGACGACGCCGTGGTCGCCGACGCCCGCGGCATGCTCGCCGCCGGGCGGACCGCGCTGCTGCACGTGGGCCACGACGGCGAGCGGCGCGGTGACGACCTGACGCTGTTCGTGAACTCCTTCGCCCCCGCGGCGCGGATGGTGGTGTTCGGCGCGATCGACTTCGCCGCGGCCGTCGCCCGGGTGGGGGCGTTCCTCGGCTACCGCGTCACGGTCTGCGACGCCCGGCCGGTGTTCGCCACGCCCAAGCGCTTCCCGGACGCCCACGAGGTGGTCGTCGACTGGCCGCACCGCTACCTGCAGGAGGAGGTCGACGGCGGCCGGGTCGACGAGCGCACCGTCCTGTGCGTGCTGACCCACGACCCGAAGTTCGACGTGCCGCTGCTGGAGGTCGCGCTGCGACTGCCCGTGGCCTACGTCGGGGCGATGGGCTCGCGCCGCACCCACGACGAGCGGATGGCGCGGCTGCGCGAGGCCGGGATGACCGAGGCCGAGCTGGGCCGCCTGTCGTCGCCGATCGGGCTCGACCTCGGCGCCCGCACCCCCGAGGAGACCGCGGTGTCGATCGCCGCCGAGATCATCGCCGGCCGGTGGGGCGGCAGCGGCGAGCGGCTGACCGGCCTCGACGGGCCGATCCACGAGACGGCGGAGCGCTGAGCGGGCAGCCCTGTTGATCATCGGCGAGTGGTCGCCCCTCCCGGCGTGGCGGGCAGCCACCCGCCGATGATCGACGGTGACCCGCCCTTCCGGTACGACGTCGAGGTGGTCGGGCTGGTCGTCTCGCCCGTGCACCGCTACGACGGGCGACCGGGCGCTCTCGACGTGGACGGGCAGCACCTCGACCGGGCGGACCGCGCCGTGGTGCGCGCCGGGCACGGCGTCGTCGGTGACCGCTACGCCGGCCGGGCCGCGCACCGCGACGCCGCGCTGACGGTGCTGGCGGTCGAGTCGCTGGAGGCGCTGGCCGAGGAGCTGGGCGTGCCGCCGCTGGACCCGCTGCTGGCCCGGCGCACCGTCGTCCTGCGTGGCGCGGAGGTCGAGGCGCTGCGGGGCGTGGAGTTCGCGCTGGACTGCGGCGAGGGCGTGGTCCGGCTGCGCGGTGGCCGGCCGGCGAACCCGTGCGCCTGGATGGACGTCGTCCTCGCGCCCGGCGCGCACCGCGGCATGCGCGGCCGCGGCGGGGTCCGCTGCGCGGCGCTGTCGGACGGCGTCCTGCGGGTCGGCCGGGCGGTGCTCACCAGCGCCGTCCCCCTCGACCCCTCCCGCGCGGGGACGGCGGTCCGTCCCGCCCTTCGGCCGCGGTAGCGGGACCTCCGCTCCTGCACCCCCGTCCGGGGGTGGTCCCGGTTCCACCGGCGCTCCGACGATGACGACCCGGCCCGGCGCCCCCGCGGCGACCGGCACCGGCAAGTCGTCCGTGCAACGCGTCCGGTGCCCGCCACCCGGGACCGGGGACTGGAGGGTCGATGAAGACCAGGGCAGCCGTACTCCGCGACGTCGGCAAGCCGTTCGAGATCACGGAGCTCGAACTCGACGAACCGAAGGCGGGGGAGGTGCTCATCCGCTTCGTCGCCGCCGGCCTGTGCCACTCCGACGAGCACCTGCGGCACGGCGACATCGTGCCGCGGTTCCCCATCGTGGGCGGCCACGAGGGCGCCGGGGTCATCGAGCGGGTCGGCCCGGGCGTGACCCGGCTGCAGCCCGGTGACCACGTCATCTGCTCGTTCCTGCCGGTGTGCGGGCACTGCCGCTGGTGCTCCACCGGCAAGTCCAACCTCTGCGACCAGGGCGCCACGATCCTCGACGGGCAGATGACCGACGGGACCTACCGCTTCCACGACGACGAGGGCATCGACTACGGCGGCATGTGCATGCTCGGCACGTTCAGCGAGCGCGCCGTCATCAGCGAGAACTCCGCGGTCAAGGTCGACCCCGACCTGCCGCTGGACAAGGTCGTGCTGATCGGCTGCGGCGTCCCCACCGGCTGGGGCTCGGCGGTCCACGCGGCGGCCACCGAGGCCGGCGACACGATCGTCATCTACGGCATCGGCGGCATCGGCATCAACAGCGTGCAGGGCGCGGCGCTGGCCGGGGCGCGCAACGTCGTCGCCGTCGACCCGCTGCCCAACAAGCGGGAGGCCGCCGAGCAGCTGGGCGCCACGCACAGCTGCGAGACCGCCGAGGAGGCGCACGAGCTGGTCCAGGAGCTCACCCGCGGCGTCGGCGCGGACAAGGCGATCATCACCGTCGGCGTGGTCGACGCGAAGGTGGTCGGCGACGCGGTCAACACGATCCGCAAGGGCGGCGTCGCCGTCATCACCGGGCTGGCCGACCCGACCAAGACCAACATCGAGCTCAACAGCGCGATGCTCACCCTGTTCGAGAAGACGGTGAAGGGCAGCCTCTTCGGCTCCGGCGACCCGTTCCACGACATCCCGAAGATGGTCGAGCTCTACCAGTCCGGTGACCTCAAGCTCGACGAGCTGATCACGCAGACGTATACGCTCGACGAGGTCAACCAGGGGTACAGCGACCTGGTGGAGGGCAAGAACATCCGCGGCGTCGTCCTGTTCGACACCCCGCCGCTGGAGGGCGCACCCGCCTGATCGGTCGGCGAGATCTGCACGGTCGCGCTCCGACGGGGACCACCGTGCAGATCTCGCCGGCAGGAGAGGGGACCGTGACCGCGCAGACGGAGCCGCACCCGGTGATCGGGTTGCGACGGGAGCGCGAGGTGCTCACCGTCGCGCTGCGCACCAACCGGCACGTCGTCCTGGAGGGGCCGCCGGGCACGGGCAAGTCGACGCTGCTGCGGTCGATCGCCGCCGACGTCGGCCAGGAGGTCGTGTTCGTCGAGGGCAACGCCGAGCTCACCCCGGCGCGGCTGATCGGGCAGTACGACCCGGCCGCCGTCCTCGCCGACGGGTACGTGCCGGGCAGCTTCACCGACGGCCCGCTGCTGACGGCGATGCGCGGCTCGGGGCTGCTCTACCTCGAGGAGCTCAACCGCATCCCCGAGGAGACGCTCAACGTCCTGATCACCGTCCTCACCGAGGGCGAGATCACCGTGCCCCGGCTCGGGCACGTGCGCGCCGCGGCCGGTTTCCGGCTCATCGCCGCCATGAACCCGTTCGACGCGATCGGCACCGCCCGTGTGGGCCAGGCCATCGCCGACCGGATGTGCCGGGTGGTGCTGGGCTACCAGGACGAGGACGCCGAGCGCGCGATCACCGGCGCGGTGACCGCCGCACCCGCGGACCTGACGGCGCTGGCCGTGCGGCTGGTGCGGGCCAGCCGGGAGCACCGTGACGTGCGCATGGGCTCCTCGGTCCGGGGCGCCATCGACCTGGTGCTGCTGCTCGGCGGCCTGCTGGAGATGCGCGGCCTCGCGCATCTGCTCGCCCCGGGCGCCCGCGACACCGCCCGCGACGCCGCGCACGCCGCGCTGTCGGGCCGGATCCGCATCGCCGACGGCGTCGAGCGCACCCCCGAGGCCGTCATCGACGACCTGCTCGACCAGGTCTGGCCGGAGGACGGCGCACCGCCCGAGGCCGGGGACCCGCCCCCGCCCGGGGAGGGAGGAGACGCGGGAAAAGCTGAGGGCCCGCCTGCCGAGCAGGCGGGCCCGGAGTCCGCGTCCTCCCTCCGCCGCGACCGCCGCGGCGGGGGCGGCGCCCGGCGGCAGGCCGCCCGCTGCGAGCTCGCCGCCCGGCACGAGGCGTTCGCCGAGGTCAGCCCCGAGGTGGGCGAGTTCGACGAGGACGCCTTCTCGTCCCTGATGGCGTCCGACGCCGACGCCGCCGCGGCCCTGCTGTCGGACCTCGCGCTGGCCACCGACCGGGAGCTGCGCGCGGCCGCCCAGCGGGTCGCCGCCCGCGTGTTCGTGCAGGTCGGCCGCATCGGGCGGACCCGCACCCGCGGCACCCGCCGGCTGGTCCCCGACCGGCGCGGGGACGGCGACCTGGACCTCGACCGCACCCTGGACCGCTGGGACCCGGGCCGGGCGCTCGCCCCGGAGGACCTGGTGACCCGCCGCTGGACCGGGGCGCGCCGCGCCGTCTGCCTGGCCGTGGACACCTCCGGCTCGATGACCGGGCTCGGCGTGGCCATCGCGGCCGTGGCGGCCGCCGGCGTCGTCCTCACCGCCGACGAGAAGCTGCAGACCAGCGTGCTGACCTTCGGTCGCGAGGTGGACGTCGTCCAGCCGCACGGCCGGCGCCGCGCGCCCGAGGACCTCGTGCAGCACCTGGTCACGCTGCGTGGGCACGGGATGACCGACCTCGCCCGGGCGCTGCGCGCGGTCCGGGGGCAGCTGCTGCCCGCGGTCGCCGACGAGCGGGTCGCCGTCCTGCTCTCGGACTGCCTGCACACCACCGGCGACCCGCCGGAGACGGCGCTCGGCGGCATCGATCGGCTGCACGTGCTGTGCCCGCTGCCCACGCCCGAGGCCGAGGTCGCCGCCCGCGCCCTCGCCGCCCGCGGCGGGGGCACCGCCGTCATGGTGCACTCGATCCGCGACCTCGGGCCGGCCCTCACCCGCCTGCTCGGCTGAGGGGCCGCCCTCAGGGCAGCAGGCCGAGCCGGCGGGCCGCGACGACCGCCTCCAGGCGCGTGTGTGCGTCGAGCTTGCTCATCGCCGCGCCGAGGTAGCTCTTCACCGTCTCCGGCCGCAGGCTGAGCCGCTCGGCGATCTCGCGGTTGCTGCACCCCAGCGCCGCCTGGGCCAGGACGTCGAGCTCCCGCGCCGACAGGTGCACCGCCGGCGGGGAGCCGCCGGCGCCGGGCGGGGAGCCCAGCGCGGCGAGCCGGGTGCACGCGTCGAGCAGCCGGGCGCGCAGGGCCGGGTCGGCGGTGTCCTGGGCGGCCAGCCGCAGCTCGGCGTGCACCGCCCGCACCTCCTCCCAGCGGGCGGGGGCGTCCCCGGCGCGGGCGGCGGTGGAGGCCGCCGCCAGCAGCGCCACCCGGCGGTCCACCTCGTCGCGGATCGCCAGCTCCGCGGCCGTCCGGCGGGCCGCCCGGGCCAGCGCGTCGCGCACCCGGTCGCCCACCGACCCGCGCTCCCGGGAGGCCGCGTAGACCACGGCGCGCGGCCGGGCACCGACCAGCACGGGCACGGCGGCCACCGTGCAGAGCCCCTCGGCCAGCACCGGCCCGTCGTACTCGTGCGTGATGTCCAGCGACCCGGAGTACTGCTCCACCCCCGCCGGCCGCCCCTCGGAGACGACCCGCCCGCCCAGGCCCGCGCCCGCCTGCACCTCCAGCCCGCGCAGGTGCGGCGTCCGGGCGCCCAGGAGCTCACCGATGCGGATCACCGGCCCGGCGCGGCCGGCGCGCACGGGGCCCGCGAAGGCCACCCCCATGCCCGAGCGGGCGTGCACCTCGCGCACGGCGGCGCGCAGGGCGTCGCGGTCGTCGGGGCGGGCTGCCGGGACGGACACGGGCACCTCCTCCGGACCGGGAGCGACGGTGACCCCGGTCACGTTAGCGCAGGTCGCCCCGCAGGCCGCCCGCCCCGGTGCGCTGCCCGGCGCGATCGGGGGTGGCGGCCGGGCCCGCGCCGTGCGCACGATGCGGCGGACGACGAGAGGGGACCGCTCCCGATGCCCGACAGCACGGCCACCGACCGCTACCGCGCCGCCCGCGACCAGCTCCTCGGGCTGGCCGGGGACCACGACCGGGCGCTCGCCGAGTTCCGCTGGCCGCAGATCGACGGCCCGTTCAACTGGGCGGTGGACTGGTTCGACGTCATCGCCCGCGGCGTCGACCGGCCGGGCCTGGTCATCGCCGAGGAGGACGGCAGCGAGGGGCGCTGGTCCTTCGACACCCTGGCCCGCCGCTCCGACCAGGTCGCCGGGTGGCTGCGGGAGCGCGGCGTCGGCCGCGGGGACCGCGTGCTGCTCATGCTCGGCAACCAGGTGGAGCTCTGGGAGTCGATGCTGGCCGTGATGAAGCTCGGCGCGGTCATCATGCCGACCACCACCGCGCTCGGGGCCGCCGACCTCGCCGACCGCATCGACCGCGGCGGGGCGCGGCACGTCGTCGCCAACGCCGCCGACGCGGCGAAGTTCGACGACGTCCCGGGGGAGTACGGGCGGGTCGTCGTCGGCGGGGACGCCCCCGGCTGGGCGTCCTACGCCGACGCCGCCGGCGCGCCCGAGGAGCCGCCCGGCCACCCGGGCACCACGGCGACCGACCCGCTGCTGCTGTACTTCACCAGCGGCACCACCAGCCGGCCCAAGCTGGTCGAGCACACCCAGGTCAGCTACCCGGTCGGGCACCTGTCGACGATGTACTGGCTGGGCCTGCGCCCCGGCGACGTGCACCTCAACATCAGCTCCCCGGGCTGGGCCAAGCACGCGTGGAGCTGCTTCTTCGCCCCGTGGGCGGCCGAGGCGACGGTCTACCTCTCCAACTACAAGCGGTTCGACGCCCCGGCCATGCTCGAGCGGATCCGCTCCGCCGGCATCACCACGTTCTGCGCGCCGCCGACCGTCTGGCGGATGCTCATCCAGGCCGACCTGTCCGGCGGTCCGGGCACGCTGCGCGAGGTGATCGCGGCCGGGGAGCCGCTCAACCCCGAGGTCATCGAGCAGGTGCGCCGGCACTGGGGGCTGACCCTGCGCGACGGTTACGGCCAGACCGAGACGACGGCGTCGGTCGGCAACACCCCCGGGTCGGTCGTCAAGCCCGGCTCGATGGGCCGGCCGCTGCCCGGCGTCCCGGTGGTGCTCGTCGACCCGGTCACCGGGCGGCCCGGCGACGACGGGGAGATCTGCCTGGACCTCTCGCAGCGCCCGCTGAGCCTGATGACCGGCTACCAGGGCGACCCCGAGCGGGCCGCGGAGGCGATGGCCGGCGGTTACTACCACACCGGCGACGTCGCGACCCGGGACGCCGAGGGGCACATCACCTACGTCGGGCGCACCGACGACGTGTTCAAGGCCAGCGACTACAAGATCAGCCCGTTCGAGCTGGAGAGCGTGCTCATCGAGCACCCGGCGGTCGTCGAGGCCGCCGTCGTCCCGGTGCCGGACCCGGTGCGGGCCGCCGTCCCCAAGGCGTACGTGACGCTGGCGCCGGGCTGGGAGCCGGACGCGGAGACGGCGCTGGCGGTGCTGCGGCACGCGCGCGAGCGGCTCGCGCCGTTCCTGCGGGTGCGCCGGCTGGAGTTCGCGGAGCTGCCCAAGACGATCTCCGGGAAGATCCGCCGGGTCGAGCTGCGCGAGCGGGAGGAGCACCTGGCGCCGGCCGGCAGCGGCACCGAGTTCAAGGACACCGACTTCCCCGAGCTGCGGGGCTGAGCGGGGCCGCCGGGGAGCTGGTGGGCTCCCCGGCGGCCCCGCCCGGCATCAGCGGTCGGCGTCGGTGTAGACGATCATCCCGCGGATGTTCTTGCCGTCACGCATGTCCTCGTAGCCCTGGTTCACGTCCTCCAGGGAGTACTTGGTGGTCACCAGGCCGTCGAGGTTGAGCTGCCCCTGCTGGTAGAGCGACAGCAGCTCGGGGATGGCCGAGCGCGGCGAGAGCCCACCGAAGATGGCGCCCTGCAGGTCCTTCTGCAGCAGGGCCAGCTCGAACAGGTTGAGCTGCACGTCCATGTTCATCGCGTTGCCCATGCCGGTGACGACGGTGCGACCGCCCTTGCCGGTGACGCTCAGCGCCGCGGCGATGTCCTCGCCCTGGATGTCGCCGACGGTGATGATCACCTTGTCGGCCATCCGGCCCCAGGTCAGCTCGTTGATCGGGCCGGTGGCCTCCTCGATGCTGGCGAAGGCGTGGGTGGCGCCCATCTCCATGGCCCACTCGCGCTTCTTCGCCACCGGGTCGACGGCGAACACGCGCTTGGCGCCGGCCGCGGCCGCGCCCTGGACGGCGTTCATGCCGACGCCGCCGACGCCCATGACGACGACGTCGTCACCCGGGCGGACGTCGCCGACCTTGGTCGCCGAGCCCCAGCCGGTGGTGACACCGCAGCCGACCAGCGCCGCGACCTCGAGCGGGATGTCGGGCTCGATGCGCACGACCGACGCCTGGTGCACGGTGATGTACGGGGAGAACGTGCCGAGCAGGCACATCGGGACGACGTCCTTGCCGCGGGCCTGGACCCGGTAGCTGCCGTCGGAGATCGAGGTGCCGGCCAGCAGGCTGGCGCCCAGGTCGCAGAGGTTCTGCATCCCCTTCGAACACGGCGGGCACTGGCCGCAGGCGGGGATGAAGGCGGTGACGACGTGGTCGCCCTCCTTCAGGCCGGTCACGCCCGGGCCGACCTTCGTGACGATGCCCGCGCCCTCGTGCCCGCCGAGCACCGGGTACGACGCCACCGGCGTCGCGCCGGTGACGAGGTGCTCGTCGCTGTGGCACAGGCCGGAGGCGGCGAGCTGTACCTGCACCTCGCCCTCACGCGGGTCGCCGAGCTCGATCTCCTCGATCGACCACTTCTCGCCCACGCCCCACAGCAGCGCGCCCTTGGTCTTCACCCTGTCGTCCCTCCGTCGGCCCGCGTGCGGCGGGCGGTGCGTCGCGCGACACGCTGTCCTGGGAGAACGTGCTGCGCAAGGCCTGGTCGTGCCGAATGCAACGTCCTGCAGCGTAGGTGGGCAGACTGGCGGGGTGTCCGACGCCCCGGTGGTCGTGGTCGGTGCCGGGCCGGTCGGGCTGACCGCGGCGCTGCTGCTGGCCGGCCGCGGGGTGCCCGTCCTGGTGCTGGAGCGGCACCCGCGGCCCTACGCCCGGCCGCGGGCGGTCCACCTGGACGACGAGGCGCTGCGTGCCCTGGCCGACGCCGGCGTGGCCGACGCGTTCCTCGCCGTGAGCCGCCCGGCGGCGGGACTGCGGCTGCTCGACGCCCGGCACCGGGTGCTGGCCGGGTTCACCCGCGACCCGGGGGCCGGGCTGCACGGCTGGCCGCAGGCGTCGATGTTCCACCAGCCGGACCTGGAGGAGCTGCTGCGGGCCGCGGTGGCCGACCGGCAGCTGGTCCGGCTGGAGACCGGGGCCGAGGTCACCGGCCTGGTGCCGTGCGCGGACGGCGTGGTGGTCCGGGTGGGGGACCGGTCCGTGCGCGCGTCGGCCGTGCTCGGCTGCGACGGCGCCCGGAGCACGGTGCGGCGGCTGATCGGCGCCCGGATGCGCGACCTCGGCCGCCCGGACCGCTGGCTGGTCGTCGACCTCCGCAGCGCGGACCCGCTGCCGGTCTGGCCGGGCGTGCACCAGGTGTGCGACCCGCGCCGGGCGGCGACGTTCATGCCGGTCGCCGGCGACCGGTACCGCTTCGAGGCCCGGCTGCTGCCCGGGGAGACCCCGGCGGACCTGCGCCTGCCGGCGCTGCTCGCCCCCTTCGGCGCCGACCGGGCCGAGGTGGTGCGCACCGCCGAGTACGGCTACCGGGCCCAGGTCGCCGACCGGTGGCGCTCCGGCCGGGTGCTGCTGGCCGGCGACGCGGCGCACCTCACCCCGCCGTTCATCGGCCAGGGCCTCGGCCTGGGGCTGCGCGACGCGCACCAGGCCGCCTGGAAGCTCGCCGCCGTCCTCGACGGGGAGGACGACGCCCTGCTCGACACCCACCAGTCCGAGCGGGCGCCGCACGCCCGCGCGCTCGTCCGCCTCGCGCTGCTGGTCGGGACGCTGATGACCGGCGGCGGCCGCGGCGCGGACGTGCTCCGCCACGCGGTGCTGGCCGGCGTGGACCGGGTGCCCGCCGTGGCCGCGCTGGCCACTGCCAGCCGGACGCCGCCGCTGCGCCGGGGCCCGCTGGTGGAGAAGTCGGGCCGGGCCGGGCGCCGGCTGGCCGGGACGCTGCTGCCGCGCGCGCGAGTCGCGGCCGCGGGGCGCTCCTGCCCGGTCGACGACGTCCTGGGCCCCGGCACGGCGGTGCTGTCCCGCGCAGGAGCGTCCCTCGTCGTGCACGCCGGCGGGCGCCGGGTGCCGGTCAGCGACGTCGACGGCGTGCTGACGGCGTGGCTCGGGAGCGCGCGGTCGGTCGTCGTGCGGCCCGACCGGATCGTCCGCGCCGCCACGGGGTGAGGTGCCGGCCGCGACCCGAGGGGCGCGGGGCGCTCGCGGCGGGTGCTCCCCGGGTCAGCGGCCCTCGGCGATGCGGGCGATGGCCGCGAGCGTCGCGGGGATGCCCTCCTGCGCGGCGCGGGTGCGGTCCGCGACCTGCGCCGCGGCCCCGTCGCCGTACCTCTCCACGAAGAACTGCTGGCCGGCCGGCAGGAAGTCCCACGACTCGGTCAGCCGGGTCCCGCCCTCGACCGGTTCCAGGGTGAACGCCCAGCGGACCAGCGAGCCGCCGACCACCCAGGCGAACTCCCGGCCGCGCTCGGCGACCGCCACCTGGCTGCGGGTCTCCCACGTGCGCCCCGGCACCTCGTTGCGCCCGGTGAACCAGGCGCCGGCCCGCGGGCGACCGTCCTCGCCCTGCCACCCCTCGTCCCACCAGCAGGCCCGGCAGACCGGGCTCCACTCGCCGGTCCGGGTCACGTCCGACACGAGGTCGTACAGCTCCTCCGGGGACGTGCGGACGACGACGGAGTCGGTGTGGGCGAGCGGCGGCACCGGCGGATCCTCGCACCCCGTTCCCCGGTGGCGGGACCGGCCACGTCGCCGCCGCGGTGGTCTCCGCGACACCCGGGGGCGCGGCGTCCCCCGGCCGCTCAGCGCGGGGCGCGGTCCCCGAGCAGGGCGGGGAAGCCGGCGGCGAGCTCGTCGAACGCCCGGCGCAGCCCGTCGGCCAGGGGCGGCCCCCCGGCCAGCCAGACCTCGAACGCGGTGGTCGCGGCCGCCCGGGTGCTCGTCGCCACGAGCCGCGGGACCAGCGCCGTCGCGGACACCCCCGTCCGCCGGGCCACGTGCTCGGCGACGACCCGGTCGACCTCGGCGTAGCGCAGCTGCGAGTGGGCGAGCAGGGCCGGCTCGCCCAGGATCAGGCGCATGCGCTGGCGCAGCACCGGCAGCTGCTCCGGCGGGTAGTCGTTGGCATCGAGGTAGGCCGCGCAGATCGAGGCGAGCACCGGCTGCTCGGGCGAGGTGGCCGCCAGCCGCGACTCCAGCCGCGCGACGTGCCCGGCGAAGTCGCCCCACACGACGTCGGCCTTCGTGGGGAACCACCGGAAGAAGGTGCGCCGGCTGATTCCCGCCGCCTCGGCGATCTCGTCGGCGGTCACCCGCTCGAAGCCCTCCGCGGCGAACAGCTCCAGCGCGACCTGCTCCAGGCGTGCGCGGACGTCGGCGCGCAGGTCGACGGGGGCGGCGGTCACCCGTCCATCCTGTACCGGTCGATCGCGGAGCGGGAGCGCCGTGGGCGCGGACACACCCCACCAGGGTGGCGCTGTTGCCTGTGGCACCCGGTGTCACCTAGCGTTCTCCTCGACCCTGGTCCCCATCCCCGAGGAGGCGTCATGCCCGAGCAGGTCACCGTCACCACCGAGAACGAGTCCGTCGCCGTCGCCGAGGAGGCGCTGGTCGAGGAGACCCTCGTCGAAGAGGTCTCCATCGACGGGATGTGCGGCGTCTACTGAGCCGGCCTGTGACCACCACCGAGCCCGCTGCCGTGGCAGATGACGTGTTCGACCCGGAACTGCCCTGGCAGCGGGCCCGGTCGGTGGCGATGCGCCCAGAGCCCTTCGGGGCGCTCGTGTACCACTTCGGGAACCGCAAGCTGTCGTTCCTGAAGTCGAAGCTGCTGGTCAGCGTCGTCGAGGCGCTGGAGCACCACCCGAGCGTGTCCGCCACGCTCGCCGCCTGCGCGGTGCCCGAGGCCCAGCGCCCGGCCTACGTCGCGGCCCTGGCCGACCTCGCCCGCTCGCAGATGATCGAACGCAGGGAGCTGCCCGCATGACCGCCGTCCTCCCCTCCCGTCCGGCCGCGCCCGCCGCGCCGGCCACCCGCCCCGACCGTCCCGTCGGCGGCCGGCTCGTCGACCAGTTCGAGTACGGGCTGGACGCGCCGATCTGCCTGACCTGGGAGCTCACCTACGCCTGCAACCTGGCGTGCGTGCACTGCCTGTCGTCCTCGGGCCGGCGCGACCCCCGCGAGCTGTCGACCGCCGAGGCCGAGCGCGTCATCGACGAGCTGCAGCGGATGCAGGTCTTCTACGTCAACGTCGGCGGTGGCGAGCCCACGGTCCGCCCGGACTTCTGGCACCTGCTCGACTACGCCATCGACCACCAGGTCGGCGTCAAGTTCTCGACCAACGGCGTGAAGCTGGACAAGACCCGCGCCGCGCAGCTGGCCGCGACCGACTACGTCGACGTCCAGATCTCCCTGGACGGCGCGACCGCCGAGGTCAACGACCGGGTCCGCGGCACCGGCTCCTTCGCCACCGCCACCCGCGCGCTGGAGAACCTGGCCGAGGCCGGGATGAAGGACTTCAAGGTCTCGGTCGTCGTCACCCGGGAGAACGCCGGGCAGCTCGACCAGTTCAAGGCCCTGACCGACTCCTTCGGCGCCCAGCTGCGGATCACCCGCCTGCGCCCGTCCGGCCGCGGGGCCGACGTCTGGGACGAGCTGCACCCCACCCAGGCCCAGCAGCGCGAGCTCTACCACTGGCTGCTCGCCAACGGCGACAAGGTGCTGACCGGTGACTCGTTCTTCCACCTGTCGGCCTACGGGGAGGCCCTGCCGGGGCTGAACCTGTGCGGCGCCGGGCGCGTGGTGTGCCTGATCGACCCGGTCGGCGACGTGTACGCCTGCCCGTTCGCCATCCACGAGAACTTCCTCGCGGGCAACGTCCGCGACGAGGGCGGCTTCCAGCGCGTCTGGCAGACCTCGGACCTGTTCCAGGAGCTGCGCTCCCCGCAGACCGGCGGCGCCTGCACCAAGTGCGCCCACTTCGACGCCTGCCGCGGTGGCTGCATGGCGGCGAAGTTCTTTACCGGCCTGCCGCTGGACGGGCCGGACCCCGAGTGCGTGCAGGGCTACGGCGAGGCCGCCCTGGCCGCCCGCGACGAGCTGACGGTCAAGCCCAAGAGCCACCTCGACCACTCGCACACCGGTCCGGTCCGCGGGCAGCCCACCCTGCTGGGCATCCCCTCGATCCCGGCGAAGCTCTGCGACGAGTCCCCGCTGGCGGGCATGCAGTGACCAGCGCGCCCGGCCCCCGCGGGGGCCGGGCTCAGGGCAGTCGGACGACGCGGCCGGCCTCCCCCTCGGGCAGCAGCCCGGGGGCGAGGTCGGCCAGCGTCATGCTGAGCAGCAGGACGGCCAGTGCGGCCACGAGCAGCACGGTCCCGAGCGCCATGGGACACCTCCTGGGTGGGTGCCCCGAGCGTCGTCCGCCCGGCTGACGGGTGGGTCGACGGGCGCTGGGAACCGCCTGGGAACCGCCCCGCGCGGCCCCCGGCCCGGTGGGCGGGGGCCGCGGGAGCCCGCGTCAGCCGCGGATCAGAGGTCGACGACCTCGTTCTCGCCGTGGACGCGCTCGCCGGTGGCCTTGGCCTTGACGAAGCTGAAGGCGGTGGCCAGCCGGCCCCCCGGGCTGTCCCAGTACTCGGCCGAGTCGCCGTCCACCTTCACCAGGACGACGGAGGGGTCCTCCGGCCCCTGCGGCAGCCACGACTCCACGCCGCTGTTCCACAGCTCCTTCTTCTTGGCCACGTCGTCGACGACGGCGGCCGTGCCGGTCAGCGAGACCCAGGTACCGCCGGAGCCGACGCCCACGTTGACCTGCGGCGAGACGCGGACGTGGTCGAGCCAGTCGGCGCCGCGCTCGGCGAAGAACCAGAGGTCGCCGTCGAACTCGACCTCCTGGAGCGTCATCGGGCGGCTGGTCAGCGTCCCCGTCGGCGTCGTGGTGGTGAGGAAGCCGAAGCGCTCCCCCTTGATCAGCTCGGCGACCTTGCGGGTGTCCTCGGTGCTCATGACGGTCCTCTCTCGTCGGTGGCGTGGACCCTGCCGTGCCCGCCCGGACGGCGGCTGACACCCGGCGTGCCGATCTTGTCGGCCACGCGGCGGCTCCCCGCCCGGGAGGGCCCGTCCTCGGTGGCGGCCGCCCTCACTAGCCTTGGCCGGTGCGTTCCCTCGCCGCCGCGACCTGGCCGGACCTGCCCGACTCGGCCCTGCTGCTGGTGCCGCTGGGAGCCGTGGAGCAGCACGGGCCGCACCTGCCGCTGATCACCGACACCGCCGTCGCGAACGCGGTGGCCGACGCGGCCGTGGACCGGATCGAGGCGGCGCTGCTGGCCCCGGCGCTCGCCTACGGCGCCAGCGGCGAGCACGAGGGGTTCCCCGGCACGGTGTCGCTGGGCACCGAGGCGCTGACCGGCCTGCTCGTCGAGTACGGCCGGTCGGCCTGCCGCTGGGCGGGGCGCGTGCTGCTGGTCAACGGCAACGGCGGCAACCTCGACGCGCTGCGGACGGCGGGGGCGCTGCTGCGCTCGGAGGGACGCGACGTCGCCTGGTGGCCGTGCGGCGTGCCCGGCGGGGACGCGCACGCCGGCCGGACCGAGACGTCGCTGCTGTTGCACGTGGAACCGGAGTGGGTGCGCGGGGAGCGCGCCGAGGCCGGGGACACCACGCCCCTGGCGCAGCTGATGCCCCGGCTGCGGGCCGAGGGGGTGCGGCCGGTGAGCCCGAACGGCGTCCTGGGCGACCCGGCGGGGTCGAGCGCCGCGGAGGGCGCGGAGCTGCTGGCGGGGCTGGCCGACCGGCTGGTGGCCGCCGTCGAGACCTGGCAGGTCGACCCGGCGAGCGGGCGGCTGCTCGACTGAGCCGCCCGAGGCGGACCGACTGCGCGAGGCATGGGAGGCGATCCCCCCGTCCGGGCGGGCCGGACGCAGGGATGGCCTCCCATGCCTCGAGGGGGAGGGGCGGGGTCAGCCCGCGAGGGCCTCGGCGAAGAGCGGCACGGCGTTGTCCAGGGCGTACCCGATCCCGCTGACCGAGGCGGCGGAGAAGGCGTTCACGAGCGTCGTGTCCTCGAGCACGACCGCGCGGCCGTCCTGCACCGACGACAGCGTGCCCCAGAGCGGGTTCGCGGTGATCTCGCTCGCCTCGACGAAGATCGGGAAGACGACGGTGAGCTCGGAGTCCAGCAGCGACACCTGCTCGTCGCCCACCGGGACGAAGAAGTTCTCCCCGGCGAGATCCTGGACCGCCGGCGCGTTGACGAAGCCCAGGGCCTCCATGAAGTCGACCCGGCCGTCACCGCGCACGTAGGCGCCGAACCCCTCGGAGGTGTAGGCCCCGACGGCCACCTCCGTGCCGGCGAACTCCGGGTGCTGGGCGGCCGCGTCGGCCAGCCGCTGCTCGAGGTCGTCGGTCAGCTGCTGCGCCCGGTCGCCGCGGCCCAGGGCCTCGCCCACGAGCTCCAGCTGCTGCTGCCAGGTCGTCTGGTACGGGCCCGCGCCCTCGGGCTGGCCGATCGTCGGCGCGATCCGGCTGAGGGAGTCGTAGCGCTCCTGCGTCGCCGCCGACCGGGTGTCGAGGATGACGTCGGGCTGCAGGGCGGCGATCGCCTCCAGGTCGGGCTCGAGCGTCTCGATGACCTGCGGCTCCTCGTCGTAGGACTCCTCGACCCAGTCGCCCAGCCCGTCGCCGCCGACGGCCAGCCAGTCGCTGACCGCCACGGGCTGCACGCCCAGGGCGAGCGCCGTCTCCGCGTCCGACCAGCCCAGCGCCACGACGACCTGCGGCTCCTCGTCGAGGGTCACGTCGCCGAAGGCCGTCTCGACGGTGACCGGGAAGGCGCCCGAGGACGAGCCGCCCCCGCCGCCGTTCCCGCTGGACGAGTCGTCCCCGCCGTCGTCGTCCCCGCAGGCGGTGAGGGTCAGGGCCGCGGCGGCCAGCAGGGCGGTCGCGCGGAGGGGGAGTCGGGACATGTGCTGCTCCTCGGTTCGGTCAGGGAAGGCTGACCTAACCATCGCCGAGTCACGTCCGGGTCACGGGCGTCGTTAGGCTCGGCGGGTGCGTCCCGAGGGGTGGCTGGTCGTCGTCGACCTCCAGCAGGTGTTCCGCGACGAGGACTCGCCGTGGACGGCGCCGCGCTTCGACGAGATCCGGCCCAACGTGCGCCGGCTGGTGCGGGCCTTCGGCGACCGCGTCGTCTTCACCCGGTTCGTGGCCCCCGAGCGGCCCGAGGGCGCGTGGGTCGACTACTACCGCAAGTACGACTTCGCGCTGCAGCCGCCCGACGCCCCGCTGTACCGGCTGGTGGAGGACCCGGGCACCGCACGCGTGCTGGACGCCACCACCTTCGGCAAGTGGGGCCCGGAGCTCGCCGCGGTCGTCGGCGAGGGCCCGCTGACCGTGGCCGGTGTGGCCACCGACTGCTGCGTGCTGTCCACCGTCGTCCCGGCCGCCGACGCGGGCGTGCCGCTCACCGTCGTCGCCGACGCCTGCGCCGGGGCCGACGACGAGGCGCACGAGGACACGCTGCGGATCCTGGGGTGCTACGCCCCCCTGGTGCGGGTGGCCACCACCGCCGAGGTGCTGGGCGGCGGGGTCTGAGCCTCCCCGCGCCCCCGCCCGGCCGGCTCCCCGACGGCTGGGCCCTGCGCCTGGACCCCGGGGTGCGCCGGCGCGATGGCGGCGCCGTGCTGCTCGGCGGCTCGCCGCTGCGCCTGCTGCGGCTGCGGCCCCGCGCCGCGCAGCTGCTGGCCGGCGACCGCCTGACCGTCGAGGGGGCCGCGACGGCGGCGCTGGCCGACCGGCTGCTCGACGGCGGCCTCGCCGCGCCGGACCTGGCGGCCCTGCCCGATCCCGGGACACCGGTGACCGTCGTCGTCCCGGTGCGCGACCGCACCGCCGGCGTCGCCCGCCTGCTCGCGGCGCTGCGCGCCGACCCGGACACCGCCGACCTGCCGGTGCTCGTGGTGGACGACGGGTCCGCCGACGCCGGGGCGCTCGCCGCCGTCGCGTCGGCCGCGGGCGCGCGGGTGCTGCGGTCCCCGGTCTCGCGCGGGCCGGCCGCGGCCCGCAACACCGGGCTGCGGGCGGCCCGGACGCCGCTGGTGGCCTTCCTCGACTCCGACTGCGTGCCGCGACCCGGCTGGCTGCCGCCGCTGCGCCGCCACCTCGGCGACCCGCGGCTGGCCGTGGTCGCGCCGCGGATCGTCGCGCTGCAGCCGCCGCCCGCGGACGGTGCGCCGCGGGGCCCGCGCCGGGGGCTGGCCGCGTACGAGACGGCCGTCAGCGCGCTCGACATGGGGCCGGCGCCGGCCGCCGTCCGCCCGCTGGCCGGGGTGTCCTACGTGCCCAGCGCGGCGCTGCTGGTCCGCCGGGAGGCCCTCGGCGACGGCTTCGACGAGTCGATGCGGGTCGCCGAGGACGTCGACCTGGTGTGGCGGCTGGCCGCGGCCGGCTGGCGGGTCCGCTACGAGCCGGCCGCGGAGATCCGCCACGAGCACCCCGCGGCGGTCGGTCCGTGGCTGCGCCGCCGGGCCTTCTACGGCACCGGCGCGGCGCTGCTGGCGCAGCGGCACGGTGCGGCGGTCGCCCCCGTGGTGGTCACCACCTGGGCGGCGGCCGCGATCGGGCTGGGCGTGCTCGGCCGCGGTCCCGGCCGGCTGGCGGCCGGCGCCGTCCTGGCCGGCGCCGCGGTGCGGCTGGCCCGCCGCCTCACGCCGCCCGGCGGCCGGCCGCCGGCGGCGCTGGCCGCCGTCCTCGTGCTCCGCGGGACGGCGACGGCCGGGCGCACCCTGGCGCGCGCGGCCACCCGCCACCACTGGCCGCTGGCCGTGGCCGGCGCGCTGGTGTCCCGCCGGGTGCGGGCCCTGGTGGCGGGCGTCGCCGTCGTCGACGGGCTCGCCGGCTGGTGGCCGCACCGCGCCCGGGTCGGCCCGCTGACCTTCCTGGCCGCCCGCCGCGCCGAGGACCTCGCCTACGGCGTCGGGCTCTGGACGGGAGCGGCGCGGGCCCGCAGCCCGCGGGCGCTGCTGCCCGCACGTCCACCGCGGGTGTGACCCGGCGCACCCCGGTCTGGTGTCCGGCCTGCCCACGGGTCACGATGGGCGTGACATGAGCCACTGCCCTGGTCCCAGACCGTGACTGCCGCCTCCCCGTGGCTGGCCCTGCCCGAGGGGCGGCCCGACGTCGCGCTCACCCGCCGGCTGCGCGCCGCGCACGAGGCGCTGGTCACCGTGCGCTCCCCGCGGCCGCCGCAGCAGGTGCGCAGCGTCGTCTGGGAGTCGTGGCACCGCAGCCTGGGCAGCGGCGTCGACCCCGACGGTGCCGCGCCGCCCGTCGACCTGGTCGACGAGGAGCTGGAGGCCCACCGCGCGGCGCACCCGCTCGCCCCCGTGCTGCCGGTGATCCGCAAGCTGCTGGTGGAGGACGCCGAGGCCGACCGGATGATCGTCGCCGTCACCGACGCGAGCGGGCGCATGCTCTGGGTGGAGGGCGACGCCCGGCTGCGCGCCCGCGCCGCGGGGATGCACTTCGTCGAGGGCGCGCGGTGGGCCGAGGACGTGGCCGGCACGAACGCCCCGGGAACGGCGCTGGCCCTCGACCACGCCGTGCAGATCTACGGCAGCGAGCACTACCGCCGGTCGGTGCAGCCGTGGAGCTGCTCGGCGGCCCCGGTGCACGACCCGCTCACCGGCGAGCTGCTCGGCGCGATCGACGTGACCGGCGGCGACCACGTGGCCAGCCCGCACGTGCTCACCCTCGTCCGCGCGACCGTCGCCGCGGTCGAGGCGGAGCTGCGGTGGCTGCACCGGGCCTCGCTGGAGGCCGCCGGCGACACCCCGGCCCCCGCTGCCCGCCCGGCGCCGCGGCTCCAGGTCCTCGGCCGCGACCGGGCCCGCCTGGTGCTCCCGGCCGGACCGGTCCAGCTGTCCCTGCGGCACTCCGAGCTGCTCCTGCTGCTCGCCGAGGCCGCCGCCGCGGGGGAGGGGCGCACCGCCGAGCAGCTGGCCGCCGAGTGCCACGGCGGGGACGCCGCCGTCGTCACCGTGCGGGCGGAGCTGTCCCGGCTGCGCCGCCTGGTCGGTGCCCACCTCATCGGCTCGCGGCCCTACCGCCTGCTCGGCCGCTTGGAGACCGACCTGGACCGGGTCCGGCGCCTGCTCGACCTGGGGGCGGTCGGTGACGCCCTGGAGCGCTACCCGGGCGCGGTCCTGCCCCGGTCGGCGTCGCCCGGCGTCGCGGCCGCCCGCGACCGGCTGGCCGGCCGGTTGCGGCAGGCGGTCCTCGCCTCCCGCCGCCCGGAGGTCCTGCTGCGCTACAGCCGGCTGCCGGAGGCCCAGGCCGACGCCGCGCTGTGGCAGGCCTGCCTGGAGGTGCTGCCCGCCGGCTCCCCGCGCCGCGCCACCGTCGCCGCCCACCTGGGCCGCCTGCGGCGCTCGGCGCGCGCCACCTGAGCCCGCCGGGCACCGCCTCCGGGGGACCGCCCCGGGGACCGCCCCCAGGACACGCCCCGGGGACGCGCCGCGCGGGGAATGCGCCGCCGTCCCGGGGCATTGGCCTGTGCACGTGAGTGCGACGCCCCCCGTGCACGTGCGTGCAGCGACCGAGGTCACCCGCCCCGCCCCGCTCGAGCCGGCCCCGCTGCCCGGACCGCGCCGGGTGGTCGCCGCGATCGTGGCCCTGGCCGTCGGCGGCTTCGCGATCGGCACCACCGAGTTCGTCACGATGGGCCTGCTGCCCGACATCGCCGACGGCGTCGACGTGGACATCCCCGGCGCCGGCCACCTGATCTCCGCGTACGCGCTCGGCGTCGTCGTCGGCGCACCGGTCATCGCCGCGCTCGGGGCCCGGCTGCCCCGCCGCGGGCTGCTGGTGGCGCTGATGGTCGCGTTCCTCGCCGGCAACGCGCTGAGCGCGCTGGCCGCCGGCAACGGCACGCTGCTGCTCGCCCGCTTCGTCAGCGGCCTGCCGCACGGCGCCTACTTCGGGGTCGCGTCGATCGTCGCGGCGTCGATGGTCGCGCCCCGGCAGCGGGGCCGCGCGGTGAGCTCGGTGATGCTCGGCCTGTCGGTGGCCAACGTCGCCGGCGTCCCGGCCGCCACCTGGCTGGGCCAGCACCTGGGCTGGCGGTCGGCGTACTGGGCCGTCGTCGTCCTGGCCGCGCTGACCGTCGCCGCGGTCCTCGCCGTCGTCCCGCGCACGCACGCCGAGCCGGGCGCCTCGATCGGCACCGAGCTGGGGGCGCTGCGCCGCCCGCAGGTGCTGCTCACGCTGGTCATCGGCGTCGTCGGGTTCGGCGGCATGTTCGCCCTCTACAGCTACGTCGCGCCGCTGACCACCGACGTCGCCGGGCTGTCGCGCGGCGCCGTCCCGTGGGTGCTGCTCGCCTTCGGCGTCGGCATGGTGGCCGGCACGGTGCTCGGCGGCCGGCTGGCCGACCGCGCGCTGTTCCCGTCCCTGGTCGGCGCCCTGGTCGCGATGGCCGCGCTGCTCGCGCTGGTGGGGGTCGCCGCGCGCGGCGGGGTGGCGCTCGTCCCCACCGTGTTCCTCGTGGCGGTCGCCGCCTCGGTGCTCGTGGTCTGCCTGCAGCTGCGCCTCATGGAGGTCGCCGCGGACGCCCGGATGCTGGGGGCGGCGCTCAACCACTCGGCGCTCAACGCCGCCAACGCCCTCGGCGCCTGGCTGGGCGGGCTGGTCATCGCCGCGGGGGCCGGCTACGTCGCCCCGTCGCTGGTCGGCGCCGGGCTGGCCGTCGTCGGTCTGGCCGCCGCGGCCTGCTCCGGGCTCGTCGCGCGGCGGCTGCCCGCGACCGCCTGAGGGCCTCCCGGCGACGGACGTCACAGTCGTGCAACCCCGCTGCAACGTTGCGACGGGCCGCTGACCTGCACGGATGCCCCGGCGGACCCCTCCGGGCGAGGTTAGCGTGGCCTGAGTCACTGCCCCGTTGGCAGACTCCCCGCCAGCGACCGGCCACGCCGGCGCGACGTCGAGTCCTGCAACGAAGCGGAGGAACTTGGTGACGTCCATCAACGTGCGGGTCGACGGGGTGTCGTACAACGACGACGTCGAGCCGCGGACCCTGCTGGTGCACTACCTGCGCGAGCAGCTGGGCAAGGTCGGCACCGTCGTCGGCTGCGACACCAGCAACTGTGGTGCGTGCACCGTCCACCTGGACGGCGAGTCCGTGAAGTCGTGCACCGTCTTCGCCGTCCAGGCCGACGGCTGCGAGGTCACGACCATCGAGGGCGTGGGCCGCGAGGACGCGCTCCACCCCGTGCAGAAGGCATTCCACGAGATGCACGGCCTGCAGTGCGGGTTCTGCACCCCGGGGATGATCATGGCCTCGATCGACCTGCTCAAGGAGAACCCGAGCCCGAGCGAGACCGAGATCCGCGAGGGCATCGAGGGCAACCTGTGCCGGTGCACCGGCTATCAGAACATCATCCGCGCGGTGCAGCAGGCCGCCGGTGAGCTGTCCGGTTCGGCGGGTGGTCAGGCATGACCGTCACCGAGGACGCCGCGACGCTCACCCCCGGCAAGGAGGTCGGCCGGCCGCGCCGCCGCAAGGAGGACGCGCGGCTGATCACCGGCCGCACGACCTGGACCGACAACATGGTCCTGCCCGGCATGCTGCACCTGGCGATCGTGCGCAGCCCCGTGGCGCACGCGCGCATCACCGGCATCGACGTCAGCGCCGCCCAGCAGGCGCCGAACGTGGTCGCCGTCCTCACCGGCCGCGACCTCGCCGAGGAGCAGGGCTCCATCCCCTGCGCCTGGCCCGTCACGCCCGACATGGTCAACCCCGGCCACCCGTCGATCGCCGTCGACCAGGTCAACCACGTCGGCGAGGCCGTCGCGATCGTCATCGGCCGGTCCAAGGCCGCGGCCACCGACGCCGTCGAGCTGGTCGACGTCGACTACGAGCTGCTCACCCCGGTCCTGGACCTGGAGGAGGCGGTGGCCGAGGGCGCGTCCCTCGTCCACGACCAGCTGGAGTCCAACACCAGCTACCACTTCGTCTTCGACGCCGGCGAGGCCGGCACGGGCGCCGACACCGACCAGGCCTTCGCCGACGCCGAGGTCGTGGTCAGCCGGCGGCTGGTCCAGCAGCGGCTGATCCCGGCGTTCATGGAGCCGCGGTCGGTCGTCGTCCAGCCGCAGGGCGACAACTTCACCATGTGGTCGGCCACGCAGATCCCGCACGTGCTGCGGGTCATGCTCGCCATGGCGACCGGCGTGCCGGAGCACAAGCTGCGGATCATCGCGCCCGACGTCGGCGGCGGCTTCGGCGGCAAGCTGCAGGTGAACCCGGAGGAGGTCCTCGCCCTCCTGGTCGCCCGCCGCCTCGGCAAGCCGGTCAAGTGGACCGAGACCCGCAGCGAGTCGCTGATGGCGGCCCACCACGGCCGCGGCCAGGTGCAGTACATCGACATCGCCAGCGACCGCGAGGGCAACGTCAAGGGCCTGCGGGTGCGGCTGCTCGCCGACATGGGTGCCTACCTCCGGCTGATCACCCCCGGTGTGCCGGCGCTCGGCGCGTTCATGTTCGTGGGCATCTACAAGTTCCCGGCCTACCGCTTCGAGTGCGACGGCGTCTTCACCAACAAGGTGCCCACCGACGCCTACCGCGGGGCCGGCCGGCCGGAGGCGACGTTCGCCATCGAGCGGATCATGGACGAGCTCGCCGTCGAGCTCGGCATGGACCCGCTGGAGCTGCGCCGCAAGAACTGGATCAAGGCCGAGGAGTTCCCCTTCACCACGGTCGCCGGTCTGGAGTACGACAGCGGCGACTACGAGCAGGCCACGCAGCGGGCGCTCGAGCTGCTCGGCTACGACGAGCTCCGCGAGGAGCAGCGCCGGCGCCGGGAGTCCAACGACCCGGTCCAGCTGGGCATCGGCTTCTCCACCTTCACGGAGATGTGCGGCCTGGCCCCCTCCCGGGTGCTCGGCTCGCTCGCCTACGGCGCCGGTGGCTGGGAGTCGGCGTCCATCCGGATGCTGCCCACCGGCAAGGTCGAGGTCGTCACCGGCTCGACGCCGCACGGCCAGGGCCACGAGACGGCGTGGAGCCAGCTGGTCGCCGACCAGCTGGGCGTGCCGTTCGAGGACGTCGAGGTCCTGCACGGTGACACCGCGGTGTCCCCGCGCGGCATGGACACCTACGGGTCCCGGTCGCTGGTCGTCGGCGGCACCGCGGTCGTGAAGGCCGCGGAGAAGGTCGTCGCCAAGGCCCGCAAGGTCGCCGCGCACATGCTGGAGGCCAGCGAGGACGACCTCGACTTCGCCGACGGCAAGTTCTCCGTCCGGGGCACCCCGGGCGCGGGCGTGGGCATCCAGGAGATCGCGCTCACGGTCTTCGCCGCCCACGACTACCCGGAGGACATCGAGCCGTCGATCGACGCCGAGGCCACCTTCGACCCGGTGAACTTCTCCTTCCCGCACGGCACCCACCTGTGCGCGATGGAGGTCGACACCGACACCGGCATGGTGAAGATCCGCAAGTACGCCTGCGTGGACGACGTCGGCACGGTGGTCAACCCGCTGATCGTCGAGGGCCAGATCCACGGCGGCCTCGCCCAGGGCATCGCGCAGGCCCTGTACGAGGAGGCGGTGTACGACGCCGACGGCAACCTGACGACGGGGTCCTTCGTCGACTACCTGGTGCCCTCGGCCGCGGACCTGCCGCACTTCGACACCGACAACACGGTGCACGCGGCGCCGGGCAACCCGATCGGCGCGAAGGGCGTCGGGGAGGCCGGCTGCATCGCCAGCACCCCCGCCGTCGTGAACGCCGCGCTGGACGCCGTCCGGCACCTGGGGGTCTCCGACATCCTCATGCCGCTGACCCCGGAGCGGGTGTGGCGGGCCGTCCACCAGGGCGGCGACGGCGGGGCCCGGGCCACCGCCGGCACCAACGCCTACGGCGGGGCGCAGACGGAGTCCACCGCCGGTGTCTCCACGCCCCAGTCCGAGCTCGGAGGTGACCGGTGATCCCCGCTCCGTTCCAGTACGCCCGTCCGACCACGGTCGACGAGGCGCTGCAGGCGATCGCCGACGGCGGCGAGGACGTCAAGATCCTCGCCGGCGGGCAGTCGCTGATCCCGGTCATGCGGCTGCGGCTGGCCGCGCCGGAGACCGTCGTCGACCTCAACCGGATCGACGAGATGCGCGGCGTCCGGGAGGACGGCGACGCGCTGGTCATCGGGGCGATGACGACGCACGCCGACGTCGTCCGGGACCCGCTGATCCTGCAGTACGCGCCGCTCATCGCCGAGGCGACCGAGACGGTCGCCGACCGGCAGGTGCGCCACCGCGGGACCTTCGGCGGGGCCCTGGCCCACGCCGATCCGGCCGGTGACCTGCCGGCGGTGGCGCTCGCGCTGGACGCGGAGTTCGTCATCGCCGGACCGAACGGTCGGCGGACCGTGCCGGCGGCGGACTTCTTCGTCGACTACCTCACCACCGCGCTGGAGGAGGGGGAGCTGCTCGTCGAGATCCGCGTCCCCAAGCTCACGGGGCAGTGGGGCATGCGCTACGAGAAGTTCAACCGCGTGGCGCAGGCCTGGTCGATCGTCGCGGTCGCCGCGGCGGTGCGGCGGGAGAACGGGCACATCGCCGAGGCGCGCATCGGGCTGACCAACATGGGCCCGACACCGCTGCGGGCGCGGGCCACCGAAGCCGCTCTGGCCGGTGCCGCCGCCAGCTCCGAGGCGATCGCCGAGGCCGCGCGGTCGGCGGCGGAGGGGACCAGCCCGAGCAGCGACCTGAACGCGCAGGCGGACTACCGCCAGCACCTGGCCCAGGTGCTGACCCGGCGGGCGGTCGAGGCCGCCGCCGGGCTGTAGCGTTCGACACAACCCGGAAATCGCGTTCCACCCGGCTCGGCCGGCGCCCTCCGGGGGGCCGGCCGAGCCGTCCAACGTCAGGAGGTCGCACCCGTGCAGCTGGAGAACTCGTTCACCGTCCCCGTCCCGATCGACGAGGCCTGGCGGGTGCTGCTGGACATCGAGCGGATCGCCCCCTGCATGCCGGGCGCTGCGCTGGACTCGGTCACCGGTGACGACTTCACCGGCCGCGTGAAGGTCAAGCTGGGCCCGATCAACCTCACCTACCAGGGCAAGGCGTCCTTCGTGGAGAAGGACGAGGCCGCGCACCGCGCCGTCATCGACGCCCGCGGCAAGGACCAGCGGGGCAACGGCACCGCGGCGGCCGTGATCACCGCGACCCTGGCCGCCGAGGGCGCGGCCACCCGGGTCGACGTGCTGACCGACCTGAACATCACCGGGCGCCCGGCCCAGTTCGGTCGCGGCGTGATGACCGACGTCGGCAACAAGCTGCTGGGGCAGTTCGCGGACAAGCTCGCCGCCCAGCTCGGCGAGGGCGACGCCCAGGGTGACGCCGGTCGCGCCGCCGGCGCCGCGGCCGCCGTCAGCGGGGCGGCCGAGGAGGTCGCCGCCTCCGTCGAGCAGACCCCCGGCGAGGGCGCGGCGGCCCGGACGGCCCGCAAGGCCGGGGCCGCGGCGCGCAAGACCGCGGCAGCGGCCACCGACGCCGCCACGGGCTCCTCCGCCCCGGCGGACGCGGCCCCCGCCGCCACGGACACCGCGGCCGCGGCGCGGCCCAGCACGCCGCCGTCCGGACCGACCGCGCCGCCGAGCCGCCCGGCGACGGGTGGCCCGGCGAAGAGCTCGCCGTCCACCCTGCGCCAGCCGGTCGCCGAGCCCGAGCCGATCGACCTGCTGGAGGTCGCCGGCGGCGCGGCGCTGACCCGGTTCGCCAAGCCGCTGGCCGGTGCCGCCGTGGTGCTGCTCCTGGTCGGCCTGCTGGTCCGCCGGCGCCGCCGCCGCTAGTCACGAGCGGTTTCCCCCGCCCCCGTGCAGGACCGCCTTCCTGCACGGGGGCGGGGGCCCGTCAGGGGCGGGGGTGGACCTCGTCCAGCCAGGCGAGCGCGGCCGCCGCGACGAGGTCGGGGTTCTGCTTCAGCGAGTGGTCACCGGGCACCGCGTACACCGACGCCGTCGGCCGGCCCTGCAGCACGGCCGCGACCTCGGCCGGCCTCCCAAAGGCGTCGGTCTCGCCCTGGACGACGACGAGCGGGACCTCGACGGCCGTCACCTCGCCCGCGCGGCAGCGCTCCGGGCGTCCCGGCGGGTGCAGCGGGAACGCCAGCGCCAGGACGCCGTCGGCCCCCAGGGCGGCCGCGGTCCGGCAGGCCACCCGGGCGCCGGCGCTGCGGCCGCCGAACACCAGCGGCCCCTCGACCCGGCCGCGCACGGCCTCGAGCGCCGCCGTCCACCCCTCGTCCAGGCGCGCCGGTGCCGGCGCGATCCGCCGGCCGGCCACCCGCCACGGCTGCTCCACCCGCAGGACCCGCCAGCCGGCGTCCGCGGCGTCGCGGGCGAGCGCGGCGAGGTCGGGCGACCCCACCCCGCCCCCGGCGCCGTGGCCGAGGACGAGGGTGCCGTGCACCGCGCCCGGGGGGTCGTCGGCGTGCACCCGCGCCGGGCCGTGCGGGGTGCCGACCTCGACGGGGCTCACCGCGCGGGCAGGGCCAGCAGCGCGTCCACGGCGCCGCCCAGGTCGGGGGCGACCAGCGCGGCCGGGTCGTACACCGCCGGGTAGGTCCGCTCCGACCGCGGGAACCACGCGCCGGTGAGCCCGGCCCGGACGGCGCCGTGCACGTCCCAGCCGTGGGAGGCGACCAGCGCCATCCGTGACGGCGGGACGTCGCAGACGCCGGCGGCCCACAGGTACACCTCGCGGGCGGGCTTCCAGGCGCGGATGGCCTCGCTGCTCAGGCAGCGCTCCACCAGCGGCGAGATCCCGCCGCGTTCCAGCCCGGCCTCGGCCACCCCGGGGGAGCCGTGCGTCAGGGTCACCACCCGCACGCCGGCCTCCACCAGCCGGCGCAGGGCGGGCTCCACGTCCGGGTGCGGGCCCAGCTCCAGGAAGGTGTCGGCCAGGGCGCCGCGCGCGGCCGGGGGCAGCTCGGTGAGCTGGGCGAGGGCGGCGTCGAAGGCGTCACGGAAGCGGCACCAGGTGCCGGCGGTGGCGGCGGCGACGCCGGTCAGGAGCGTGCGGGCGAAGACCGTGGCCAGCAGCTCGGGCGGGTGCCCGTGCTCGACCAGGCCGGCGCGCAGCGGCGCCAGGTCCAGCAGCGTCTCGTTGACGTCGAGGGCGACGACGTCGGGCCGGGTGGCCGTCACGCCTGGTCGCGCCGGTCGGCGGGCAGGTCCGCGCCGGCGTTCGGCGGGCGGCGGAGCCGGCCGGTGGCCTTCTTCCACACGAACCACGCCACCGCCAGGACGACCACGGCGACGACCACGTAGTCCAGGTAGTGCAGGTTCGCCTCGATGAAGTCGCGGGCCAGCCAGCCGAGGGTGACCAGCAGGGTGTTCCAGATCAGGCTGCCGCCGGCGGTGTACAGCAGGAACTGTCCGAGGGGCATCCGCACGACGCCGGCCGGCACGGAGATGAAGCTGCGGACGATCGGCACCATCCGGCCGAAGAACACCGCGGCCCGCCCGTGCCGCTCGAACCAGGCGAAGGTCTTGTCGACGTCCTCGGTCTCGACCAGCGGCAGCCGGTCGAGGAAGGCGTGCGACCGGCGGGGGCCGAGCGCCCGGCCGACGTAGTAGAAGAAGATCGCGCCGAGGACGGACCCGAGCGTGGCGAACAGGACGACGAGCAGGAAGTCCAGCGGGGTGTCGATGAGGACCCCGGCCGCGCCCAGCACGGCCTCGCTCGGGATCGGCGGGATGACGGTCTCCAGCAGGATGCTGAAGCCCACCCCGACCGGGCCGAGCGTGTCGACCAGGTCCAGGAGCCAGGCGGTGATCCCACCCTCGTCGGAGGCGGCGGCGGCGAGGAAGGACATGGGCCCACGGTAGAGGCGGCCCCTGGGGGCGGCCGGACGTCCCCGGGGCGGCCGGGGCCGGTGGGGCTAGCGTGCCGCGCATGCGCCAGCGTTTCACCGCCCGGGCCGTCGTCGTGGGGGACCGGTCCGGGACGGTCCTGCCCGACGCCGCCGTGGACGTCGCCGACGGCGTCGTCACCTGGGTCGGCCCGGCCGCGGACGCGCCGCCACGGGGGGACGCCGAGCTGGTCGCCGTCCCCGGGGTGCTGGTGCCGGGCATGGTGAACGCCCACTCGCACGCGCCGATGGTGCTCTTCCGCGGGCAGGGCGAGGGCCTGCCGCTGGACCGCTGGCTGGGCGAGGTGATGTGGCCGCGGGAGGCGCGGCTGACCCCCGACGACGTCGAGGTCGCGATGACCGCCGCATCGGCGGAGATGCTGCGCGCCGGCGTCACGACGAGCGTGGAGATGTACTTCGAGGCCGAGCGGATCGCGGCCGCCGTCGGCCGGACCGGCGCGCGGGCGGTGATCGCCGCGCCCATGGTGCCGCTGCCCGGCATGCCGCCCCTGGAGGCGCAGCTGGCCGCCGCCGTGGAGCTGGCGGCGTCGGCCCCCGACGACGGCACGGTGGAGTACGGGCTGGGGCCGCACGCGGCCTACACCGTCCCACTGCCCCTGCTGCGGCAGGCCGCCGAGGCCGCGCGCGAGCACGGACTGCTGCTGCACCTGCACGTGGCCGAGACCGCCACCGAGGGTGCGGACCTGCTGGCCGCCCACGGCCTGTCGGTGCCGGCGCTGCTGGCCGCCCACGACGTGCTCGGCGGGCGCGTGCTGGGCGCGCACTGCGTGCACATGGACGACGCCGACCTGGAGCTGTGGCGGGAGTACGACGCCGCGGTCAGCCACTGCCCGGCCAGCAACGCGAAGCTGGCCAGCGGCGTGGCGCGGCTGCGGGACATGCTCGACCGCGGCATCCGGGTGGGGCTGGGCACCGACGGGCCGGCGTCCAACGACGGGCTGGACCTGCTCGCCGACGCCCGGCTGGCCGCGCAACTGGCGCGGCTGCGCGAGTCGTCGGCGACGGCCCTCACCGCCGCGGAGGCGCTGTGGCTGGCGACCGGGGCCTCCGCGGAGGCCATCGGCCGTCCCGACCTCGGCCAGGTCGCCGTCGGGCGGCGGGCGGACCTGGTGCACGTCGACACCCGCGACCTGGGCTTCGAGCCGGTGGGCGACGCCACCGACCTCGTCACCCACCTGGTGTGGTCGGGCGCGTCCCGGCTGGTGCGGGACGTGTGGGTGGGCGGTCGGCAGGTCGTCGCCGGCGGCGTGGTCACGACCGTGGACACCGAGGAGCTGCGGGCCGACGTCGCCGAGCGCGCCGCTCGACTCGCCGGCGTCTGACCCGCCCGCGCCGCCCGGCCGCCCGCCTGACCCGCCCGCGCCGCCCGCCCGCGCCGCCGTCCCCCCGCGCCGCCGTCCCCCCGCGCCGCCGTCCCCAGCCGCACTCCGGCACTGCCGCGATGTGGGGGCGACCGCCGCGCTGTGGGGCGGCACCGGGACCCGGGACGCGGCACTGCCGCGGTGTCGAGCGGGCGCGGCGGGGGAGAGGGGCGGCGGCTACGGGGCGGCCTGGGGGCGGAGGCTGATCGTCTCGCCGCGGGTCACCGGCCGCAGCTCGCCGGGCAGCCGCCGCTGGGCGACCTCGCGCACGAAGTCGCCGAGCGGGGAGGCGAACCGCGAGTAGTCGTCGTAGTGCACCGGCACGGTGACCGGCGGCCGCAGCAGCTCCACGAGGTCGGCGCCCTGGCGGCCGTCCATCGTCACGGTGACGCCCAGCGCCCGCGTGCCGCCCAGGTGTGGGATGAGGACGTCGAGCGGGCCGCACCGCTGCAGCACCTCGGCCAGGTAGGGGCGGTAGAGGGTGTCGCCGCTGATGTAGCCGCGCCAGCCGACCTCGCCGCCGCGCACGAGCTCCAGCACGCTGCCCATGACCGGCGGCAGCAGCCGCGCGAGGACCCCGGGGCCGTGCTCACCGGGGACGGAGGTGATCCGCAGCGTCTCGTCACCGCGGGTGATCTCGTGCCGCTGCCAGGGGGTGAGGTCCAGGGTCTGCCGGAAGCCCCGCCGGTCCAGGGCCTGCGCCGCCTGGGGCGTGGTCACCACGGGCGTGCCCTTGTCCAGGGTGCGCGTGGCGATGCGGTCCCAGTGGTCGGCGTGCAGGTGCGACAGCAGGACCGCGTCCAGCGCCGGCAGCTGCGTGGGCTCCAGCGCCGGCTCGGTGAGCCGCGTGGTCCACAGCCCCTTGCCGAGGTAGGCGCGTTGCCCCCGGCGCAGGAAGTTCGGGTCGGTGAGCAGCGTGAACCCGCCGATCCGCAGCAGCATCGTGGCGTTGCCGCCGAAGGTGAGGGTGACGTCGCCGGCGGGAGCGGCGGGCGGGACGGCGGTCATGGCCCGGCCGGTACCCGCGGACCGCCCCCACGTGCACATGGCCGCGAACGACCGGCCGGGGAATGCCCCGCCGCCGCCCCGGCTTGGCGCAGGCGCGGGACCCGGCCGCGACCTCGGGGGGGCCGCTGGGCAGGCTGGGCGCCGGGCGGCTCGGGCGCGACCGCGACGGGCGCAGGATGGAGGGGTCGTGGAGCTGACCGCCGTGCTGGTCGGCCTGGTGATCGCCGTCGGGCTGATCGCCGGCCTGTGCGACCGCTGGGGGTGGCCGACCCCGCTGGTGCTCGTCGTCGTCGGTGCCGCGGCGTCCTTCCTGCCCGGGGTGCCCGACGTGCGGCTGGAGGCCGACGTCGTCCTGTTCGGCGTGCTGCCGCCGCTGCTGTACGCGACCACCGCCCGCACGTCGCTGTTCGACTTCAAGCACAACAAGCTCAGCATCGTCCTGATGTCGGTGGTGCTCGTCGTCGTCACCACCGCGGTGGTCGGCGCGGTGACCTGGCTGCTCCTGCCGGGCGTGGCCCTGGCCGCCGCCGTGGCCCTCGGCGCCGTCGTCGCGCCCCCCGACGCGGTGGCGGCCGCGGCGGTCGGCCGGCGGCTGGGCCTGCCGCGGCGGGTGGCGACGCTGCTGGAGCACGAGAGCCTGGTGAACGACGCGGCGGCGCTGATCGCCCTGACCGTCGCGGTGTCGGCGCTGTCCTCGGCGCCCTCCCCGCCGCAGGTGGCCGCCGAGTTCGTGTGGGCGGTCGTCGGCGCGGTGCTCATCGGCGGGGCGGTCGCCGCCCTGCTCGCCGTCCTGCGTGCCCGGCTGCGCGACCCCGTGCTCGACACCCTGGTCTCCTTCGTCGCCCCCTACCTCGCCTTCCTCCCGGCCGAGGAGGTGCACGCCTCCGGCGTGCTGGCCACCGTCGTGACCGGGCTGACCCTGGCGCAGCTGTCGCCCCGGGTGCAGACGGCGTCCGCGCGGGTCACCGAGGCGATCACCTGGCGCACGGTCGCCTTCGTGCTGGAGAACGCGGTGTTCCTGGTGATCGGCATGCAGCTGCCCGCCCTGCTGCGGGCGCTGCAGGACGGCGGCCCCAGCGGCTGGCGCGTCGCCCTGGTGTGCGCAGGCGCCCTCGTCGCCACCATCGTGGCCCGCTTCGCCTTCGTCTTCGGGACGGCGGCGCTGCTGCGGGCCGGCACGCCCGGGATGCGCCGCCAGGCGTGGAGCAGGCCGGTGGCCGGGCTGGTCTCCTGGGCGGGGATGCGCGGCGTGGTCACCCTGGCCGCGGCCCAGCTGATCCCGGAGGACCTCCCCGAGCGCGACGTGCTGCTGCTCGCGGCCTTCACCGTCGTCGTCGGCACCCTGCTCGTGCAGGGGTCCACGCTGCCGTGGCTGGTCCGCCGGGTCGGCCTGCCGCCGCCCGACCCCGCCGAGGACGCCCTGCAGGCGGCCGAGATCGGCGACGCCGCCAGCGCCGCCGGGCTGCGCCGGCTCGACGAGCTGGTCACCGGGGACGAGCCGGCGGGCGTGGTGGAGCGGCTGCGCGACCGCTCCGAGGCCCGCTCGCACGCCGCGTGGGAGCGGCTGGGCCGGCCGCTGGCCGACCAGGACACCCCCTCGGCCACGTACTGCCGGCTGCGCACCGAGATGCTCGCCGCCGAGCGGGCCGTGATCGTGCAGGCGCGCGACGAGGGCCGGGCGGCCGGCGAGGTGCTGGCCGCGGCGCTGGCGCAGATCGACCTCGAGGAGTCGCTGCTGGACCGCAACGAGGAGCTGGAGGCGCTGGAGCGCGACCGGGCGCTGGCCCCGCGGCCCGACCGCACCTCCTGCGACCACCTGGACGCCGCGCCGCCGGGCGAGTCGCACCCGGCCGCCGCCTGCCAGGACTGCCTGGTGGAGGGCACCACCTGGGTGCACCTGCGCACCTGCATGACCTGCGGGCACGTGGGCTGCTGCGACTCCTCGCCGCGCCGGCACTCGCGGGCGCACTTCGGCGCGGAGGGCCACCCGGTCGTGGTGAGCGCGGAGCCGGGCGAGGCGTGGCGGTGGTGCTGGGTCGACGAGCAGCTGGGCTAGGGAGCCCGACCGGGGACGCCGGTCGTGGGCGGGGAACGACACGATCTTGTCCGGGGAGGAGGGGCCCTCTCCTGGTAGACAGGGGCCGTGGCCGGACCCCGCGACGTCGATGCGTCCTTCCTCGCCCTCCCGCTCTCCGCGCTCACCGAGGCGGCGCTGACCCGCGCGGTCGACCTCGGCTGCGAGCACGCCGACATCCGGGTGGAGCGGATCCGCACCCAGTCGATCAACCTGCGCGACGCCCGGCTGGAGAGCCTGGCCGACGGCGAGGACCTGGGGCTGGCCGTCCGGGTGGTGCACGAGGGCACCTGGGGGTTCGCCGCGGGCGTCGTCCTCACCGCGGCCGAGGCGGTCCGGCTGGCCGAGGAGGCCGTCGCCGTCGCGCGGGTCTCCGCGGCGCTGAGCACCGACCGCGTCGAGCTCGCGCCCGAGCCGGTGTACCCCGACGCCGTGTGGGTGTCCGAGTACGAGACCGACCCGTTCGAGGTGCCGGACACGGAGAAGACGGCGCTGCTCGTCGAGCTGTCGGAGCGGCTGCTGGCCGCCGACGGCGTCGAGCACGTGACCTCGGGCTGCACCGCGGTCAAGGAGCAGAAGTACTACGCCGACACCGCCGGCACCCGCAGCCGCCAGCAGCGGGTGCGCATCCACCCCGCCTTCACCGCGCTGACCGTCGACCGGTCCACGGGCGCGTTCGAGAGCATGCGCACCCTCGCGCCGCCGGTCGGCCGCGGCTGGGAGTACCTCACCGGCAACGGCTGGGACTGGGCCGGCGAGCTCACCGAGATCCCGGAGCTGCTGCGCGAGAAGACCAAGGCGCCCAGCGTCGAGGCCGGCCGGTACGACCTCGTGGTCGACCCCTCGAACCTGTGGCTGACCATCCACGAGTCGGTCGGCCACGCCACCGAGCTCGACCGCGCGCTGGGATACGAGGCCGCCTACGCCGGCACGTCGTTCGCGACCGTCGACCAGCTCGGCACCCTGCGGTACGGGTCGGAGCTCATGCACGTCACCGGTGACCGCACCGCCGTCCACGGGCTGGCGTCGGTCGGCTGGGACGACGAGGGCGTGCAGGCCCAGCAGTGGGACATCGTCCGCGACGGCGTCCTCGTCGGGTACCAGGTCGACCGCAACATGGCCCGGCTGCGGGGCATGGAGCGCTCCAACGGGTGCGCGTTCGCCGACTCCCCGCGGCACGTGCCGGTGCAGCGGATGGCCAACGTGTCGCTGCAGCCGGTCGCCGGCGGCCCCTCCACCGAGGAGCTGATCGCCGGCGTCGACCGCGGCATCTACGTCGTCGGCGACAAGAGCTGGTCGATCGACATGCAGCGCTACAACTTCCAGTTCACCGGCCAGCGGTTCTACCGGATCGAGGGCGGCGAGCTGGCCGGCCAGCTGCGCGACGTGGCCTACCAGGCGACGACGACGGACTTCTGGGGCTCGATGCGCGCGGTCGGCGGCGAGCAGACCTACGTCCTCGGCGGCGCGCTGAACTGCGGCAAGGCCCAGCCGGGGCAGGTGGCGCCGGTGTCGCACGGGTGCCCCTCGGCCCTGTTCGAGGGCGTCAACATCCTCAACACGGTGCAGGAGGGCGGGAGATGACCGGGGCGAGCACCGGCGAGCGAGGAGCGGATCAGTGACCCAGCACCGCGCGCAGGACCTGGTCGAGCAGGCGCTGGCGGCCTCCACGGTCGACGGGCAGGTCACCTACGTGGTCGACAGCTCCGAGGCCAACCTCCGCTGGGCGTCCAACAGCCTGACCACCAACGGCGCGATGCGCTCCCGCCAGGTCGTGGTCGTGTCGTTCGTCGACGGCGGGGCGGGCATGGCCGCGGGCACCGTCGCCCGCTCGGGCACCCCCGACGTCGCCGCGCTGGTCGCCGCCAGCGAGCAGGCCGCGCGCGACGCCGGGCCGGCCGAGGACGCCATGCCCCTGGTCTCCGACGTCCCGCCGGGGGCCGGGGACTGGGACGCCGACCCCGCCGAGACCTCGATCGGCGTGTTCGAGGAGTTCGCCCCGGCGCTGGGGGCCACGTTCGGCGCCGCCCGCGACCGCGGCGACCTGCTGTTCGGCTACGCCGAGCACGCCATGGCGACCACCTACCTGGGCACCTCCACCGGGCTGCGGCTGCGCCACGACCAGCCCACGGGCCGGGTCGAGCTCAACGGCAAGAGCAGCGACATGAGCCGCTCGGTGTGGGCGGGCACGAGCACCCGCGACTTCCTCGACGTCTCCGTCGCGGGGCTGGCCGCCGAGGTCGAGCGCAAGCTCGCGTGGTCGCGGCGCCGGCTCGACCTGCCCGCGGGGCGCTACGAGACGCTGCTGCCGCCGTCCGCCGTCAGCGACCTGATGATCTTCGCGTACTGGCAGATGGAGGCCCGGGACGCCGACGAGGGGCGCAACGTCTTCGCCAGGCCGGGCGGGGGCAACCGCATCGGCGAGCGGCTGGCCGCGCTGCCGCTGACGCTGCGCAGCGACCCGAACGCGCCGGGGCTGGAGACGGCGTCCTTCCAGGTCGTGGGCGGCTCGTCGGCGGCCGCGTCGGTGTTCGACAACGGCATGGCGGTCCCGGCGGTGAACTGGATCGAGGACGGCGTGCTGACCAACCTCGTCCGCCCGCGTGCCTGGGCGCTGCGGACGACGGCCCCGGCGACCGCCGCCGTCGACAACCTGGTCCTCGAGGACCCCAACGGCACCGCGAGCCTGGAGGAGATGGTCGAGTCCACCGAGCGCGGGCTGCTGCTGACCACGCTCTGGTACATCCGCGAGGTCGACCCGCAGACCATGCTGCTGACCGGGCTCACCCGCGACGGCGTCTTCCTCGTCGAGGGCGGCGAGGTGACCGGGGCGGTGAACAACTTCCGGTTCAACGAGTCCCCGATCGACCTGCTCGGCCGCATCACCCAGGCCGGCCGCACCGAGCGCACGCTGCCCCGGGAGTGGAACGACTGGTTCACCCGCGCCGCGATGCCGGCCGTCCGGGTGCCGGACTTCCACATGAGCTCGGTGTCGCCGGCCAGCTGACGGGGCCGCTGGCGCCGGTGTGACCGGTGGTGCCGGTGCGGCGTCCCGACAGTGAAAAGGGCTTCAGTTACCGCGTGCAGCTGCCGTCTAAACACGGCACGGGGATATTTTTCTCCGGCACAGCACGCGGGCCCCGGCGGGGCCGTCGAGGGGAGCCTTCCCGATGAGCAGGACGCAGAAGCCGTCGGTCTTCCAGGTCGGTCAGGTGTGGGACGACGGCCGCACCGTCGTCGTCTCCGGCTGGGGTCTGGGGCTGTGCGCCTCGGCGTGCACGTGCCACCGGCACCCCAACGCGGGGCACCTCGCCATCGACGAGGACCAGGCGGCCGGCCGGCTCGGGCTGGTCAGCTACCGCGAGGGCGGCTGTGACTGCTGCGAGGCGTGGTCGGCCGACGAGCTGGCCGCGGTGATCCGGGACTTCGAGATCGTCTCCGCCCTGGACGCGCAGGAGCCCCTCGCCGGCTGAGGCCACCCCTCACCCACTCCACACCGCCCCGGGCTCCCGGGTGCGGGACCGCGCTCCTGCCCGGGGTCGGGCCGCGCTGGCGGTGGCGCGCAGGACCGCGCTCCTGCCCGGGGTCGGGCCGCGCTGTCGGTCCCGTGCGGAACCGCGCTACTGCCCGCGGTGTGGACGGCGACCACCTCGTGCACCGGGACGCCGACGCGGGGCGCGGTGCCCTGCGTGGTGCCCTGCGCGGTGCCCGCCCGGCCCTGTGACGGCCGGGGCCGGTGGGTCTCGCCGCCGGAGGCCGCTGCGACTCGCGGGCCCTGCCGGGGCGGGTGTGACGGACGGGGTGCGGCGCCGCGAGCTCCCTCCGCGCGCCCCCGTCACTTGTCGACACGTCGTCCTTACGTTGCGTGCTGACGCGCGACGTACCGCCCCTTCCCCGGGTGGGGCGCGGAGCACCTGAGGAGCAGCCACGATGCAGCGCAACCGGACGACGAGCCGCCGCTGGGCCGGTGCCGTCCTCGCGGCCGCCGCAGCCGTCGCCGTGGTGCTGGGGCCGACGCCGGCCTCCGCCACGCCGACCACGGCCGACGAGGCCGCGGACCTGGTCGCGCAGGCCGGCCAGCAGCTCACCCAGCTCGACGAGCAGGTCCACCAGGCGGAGCTGACGGTGGCGGAGCTGCAGCAGGCCGCCGCCGACGCCCGCGCCGCCAGCGACGCCGCCTACACCGAGGTCGCGCGCTACGAGCCGCAGCTGGTCGCGATCGCGCAGACCGGCTACACCGGGCGCAGCACCTCCAGCGTCGCCGCGTTCCTGACCAGCGAGTCCGCCGAGGACTTCGTGCAGCAGATGACGACGCTGGACATGATCGCCGCGCACACCGACACCGTCATCGGCGCGGTCTCCGCCGCCCGGGAGCAGGCCCTGGCCGCGCAGACCCAGGCCGAGGCCGCCGCCGCCGAGGCCGAGGCCGCGCTGGCGACCCTCGAGCAGCAGCAGGCGGACGTGCAGGCCCGCGTCGACGAGTACGAGGCCGACTTCGCGCGCCTGTCGGCCGAGGAGCAGGCCACGGTCACCACCACCCTGGGCGGCCCGGTGCTCGAGCCGCCGCCGGTCGCGCAGGTCGTCGCTCGCGCGCCCTCCGAGGCCGCCGGCGCCGTCGTCGAGGCCGCCCTCTCCCAGCTGGGCGACCCCTACGTGTGGGGCGCCTCGGGCCCGAACGGCTACGACTGCTCGGGGCTCACCCAGTTCGCCTACGCCACCGTCGGCATCTCGCTGCCGCACTCCAGCCGCGCCCAGGCCGGCATGGGCGTCGCGGTGTCGCGCGCCGAGCTGCAGCCCGGCGACATCGTGTACTTCTACTCGCCGGTCAGCCACGTGGGCATCTACATCGGCAACGGCCAGATGGTGCACGCCCGGACCTTCGGTCAGCCGGTCGCCGTCACCACGGTCGACATGAACGGCTACGCCGGGGCGCGCCGCATCCTCTGATCGCCCGGACGGCGGATGTGGACGTCCGCCGACCGGCTTCACCCCTCCGCCCGTCCGGGTGACGGTCGGCCCGCAGCCGTGACGCGTTGCCACGGACCTCCGTAGCCTCGCGCCGTTCGCTGCGCGGCAACAGGGGGACCAGGTGCGACGTCGTCCGTTGGCATGTGTCGCGCTCGCGGCGGGGGTGCTCGCTTCCGCCTGCACGACCCAGCTGACGGGCAGCGCCTCGCCCTCGGCGCTCCCGGGCCCCGTGACTTCGCCGGGAGCCGCGACCTCCTTCCCCGGCGGGGCAGAGCGGTCCTGCGTCACCTGGTGCGAGGACGACGAACCGGCCGGCCGGCCGGTGCCGGACGGCGACGGGGGCCTGGCCTCTCTCCCGCCGGGCCTGCTCTGTCAGGACCTGGCGGCGCTGGGCCTCGGTCCGGCTGACGCGGCGGCCTACTGGTTCTACTGGGCGCAGCCGGACCGGATGGACGCCGACCTCGACGGCGTCCCCTGCGAGACGGTGTGGCCGGAGATGGACCGGTACGTGGGTGTCGGTGACGGCGACTGGCTGGCCTCTCTGCCGCCGGGCCTGCTCTGTCAGGACCTGGCGGCGCTGGGCCTCGGTCCGGCCGACGCGGCGGCCTACTGGTTCTACTGGGCGCAGCCGGACCGGATGGACGCCGACCTCGACGGCGTCCCCTGCGAGACGGTGTGGCCGGACATGGAGCGCTACGTCCTCGGCTGATCGGATCGCGACACCGCCGCCACGGCAGCGGTGACGCGGCGCTCCCGGGTCCGCGCCGTCGCCGCGGTGTAGACCGGCCACAGCAGCGAGAACCGCTCCTGCGCGGGCAGCGCGTCGAACGTCGCCCGCGCACCGGGGACGGCGTCCAGCGCGGCCGCGAGGTCGTCGGGCACCTCCGCCTCGGCGCTGCCGGGGTAGGCGCGGTCCCACCGGCCGTCGGCCTGCGCGGCCTCGACCGCGGCCAGCCCGGCCGGGCGCATCCGGCCCGCCTCGACGAGCCGGGCGACCGCGGCGACGTTCTTCTGCGACCACACGCTGCGCGCGCGGCGCGGGGTGATCCGCTGCAGGTAGGTCGCCTCGTCCAGCCGGTTGGACCGCCCGTCGATCCAGCCGAAGCACAGGCAGCTCTCCACCAGCTCGGCGTAGGTCACCGACGCGATCCCCGAGCCCTTCTTCGCCAGCCGCACGTAGAGCCCGGGCGCGCTGTCGCCCTCGGCCTCCAGCCAGGCCTCCAGCGCGGCCTGGTCGGGGAAGGCCAGCACCGGCAGGTCGGTCGGGAGCGTCACGCCAGCTCCGCCCGCAGGACCGCTGCGGCCTCGGCGAGGGAGCGCATCTTCCCGGCGGCCGCCTCCCGCGACAGGTACTTGAGTCCGCAGTCGCTGGTCAGCACCAGCCGGTCGACGTCCACCTCGCCCAGCGCGCGGCGCACCCGGTCGGCGACCACCTGCGGGGTCTCCACCTCCTCGGTGGAGAGGTCGAGGACGCCGAGTGCGACGCCCTTGCCCCGCAGCGGTCGCAGCTGCGCCGGGTCCAGGTGCGACTGGGCCGTCTCCACCGCCACGGTGTCGACCGGTGTGTCGGCGAGCTCGGGCAGGAACGAGTAGCCCTCGGGCCGCTCGGACACCATCGCCGCGTAGCCGAAGCACAGGTGCAGGTGGACCGGTCCCGGCGCGCCCTCGACGGCGCGGGTGACGGCCTCGGCCCCGTACCGGCGGGCCACCTCGGGGCGCGCCTGCAGCCACGGCTCGTCGATCTGGACGACGTCGGCGCCGGCGGCGAACAGGTCGGCGATCTCGGCGCGGACGACGTCGGCGTAGGCCAGCGCGAGCAGCCGGTCGTCGCCGTAGTGCCGGTCGTCGGACTGCTGGGCCATCGTGAACGGCCCCGGCACGGTGATCTTCACGGTGCGGTCGGTGTGCGCGCGGAGGAACCGGACGTCGTCGGCCTGCACCGGCCCCGGCCGGGCGACCGGGCCGACCACCCGCGGCACCGGGATCGGCTTCCCGGAGCGGTTGAGCACCGTGCCCGGGTGGTCGACGTCCACGCCGTCGAGCGCGGTCGCGAAGTGGTTGGAGTAGGACTCCCGCCGGATCTCGCCGTCGGTGACGACGTCCAGGCCCGCCTCCTCCTGCGCCCGGATGGCCAGCAGGGTGGCGTCGTCCTGGGCCTCGGCCAGCAGCTCCGGGGCGACCCGCCAGATCTCGCGCGCCCGCACGCGCGGCGGGAACTGCCCGGCCAGCTTGGCGTGGTCCACCAGCCACCCGGGCTGCGGGAGGCTGCCGACGATCGAGGTGGGCAGGGCGGGCATGTGACCTCCCGGGGACGGCGGCGTCGGTGCGCGAGTCTGCCCGACGGGTGCGACAGCGGCACCGCTGTGCTGGGGTGGGCCCGTGGCGGAGAACTACATCGGCGAGCTCGACTTCGGCGCACCGCGGATCGACCCGGAGGCGTTCGTGGCGCCGACCGCGGTCGTGGTGGGCGCGGTGACGCTCGGACCGCGGTCCAGCGTCTGGTACGGCGCGGTCCTGCGGGCCGACGCCGAGGTCATCGAGATCGGCGCCGGGTCCAACGTGCAGGACGGCTGCACCCTCCACTCCGACCCCGGTTTCCCGCTGGTGGTGGGCGCGGGCGTCACCGTGGGCCACCGGGTGGTGCTGCACGGCGCGCGCGTCGACGACGACGTGCTGGTGGGCATGGGCAGCATCGTGATGAACGGGGCGCACATCGGCTCCGGCTCGATCGTGGCCGCGGGCGCCGTCGTCACGCAGGGCAAGCAGTTCCCGCCGGGTTCGGTCATCGCCGGCGTCCCGGCGAAGGTGGTCCGGCAGGCGACGGACGACGACCTGCTGCACATCCGCGGCAACGCGCTCTCCTACAGCGAGCGGCTGCCCTCGGCCCGGCGGGTGCGCCCCGTCGTCCGCGGCGCGCTGCCCGCCGCCGGCCACACCCCCGGCGACGCGGCCGACTGACGGGCGCCCCCGCTGCCCCCCACCGCTCGCGAGCCCGCGGCGGGCCCCTGCAGCGGGGCCGGGTTCAGGCGCCGGCGAGGGCGGCGACCGCCGCGCGGATCTCGTCGACCGACAGCGCCATCGTGGCGTCGCCGACCGACAGCTCGACCCGCTGGACGCCGGGGTCCCCGGTGGTCTGCGCCTGCTGCCAGGTCCACAGCCCGCCCTCGGCCAGCCGCACGACGGCCGCGGTGAACGCCTCGGGCGTCGTCGTCAGCAGCAGGTGCAGCATCGACGTCCGCGGCGGGTCGGGGACGACGCGCACGCCGGGCAGGTCCCGCACCGCCGCCGCGACCTCGCGCGCCCGCTCCAGGTAGGCCGGCATCAGCGGCAGCCGCCGGCGCAGGCAGGTCAGCGCCGACGCGGCGCCCGGCCAGAGGCCGAACAGCGTGCCGCCCAGGCGGTGCCGCCACTCGCGGACCTCGGCGACGACGTCCTCCGGCCCGGCCAGGCAGCAGCCGGGCAGCGCCCCGATGCCCTTGTAGAAGCTGACGTACACGGTGTCGAACAGCGCCGCGACCTCCGCCGGCGGGCGGCCGTACCCGGCGGCGGCCTCCCACAGCCGGGCGCCGTCCAGGTGGGCGGCCGCGCCCCGCTCCCGCGCCCACGCCACCTGCGCGACGAGGTCGTCCCAGTCCGGCAGCGGGCCGCCGATCTCCCGCTGCGGGAGCTCGACGACCAGCGCGGCCGGCGCCTCGGCGACGCCGTCGAGGGCCGCCCGGGTGAGCAGCCGCTCAGGGTCGCCGGCGGGCCGGCCCGTCAGCCCCTGCACCCGCTCCAGCGCGCCGTCCTCGTGCAGGAACAGGTGGCACCGGGGATGGGCGACGACGGTCCGCCGTCCCCGCCGGCCCGCGTGCACCCGCAGCGCGGCCTGCTGGGCCATCGTGCCGCTGGGCAGGTACACGGCCGACGCCGTCCCCAGCAGGCGGGCGGTCTCGGCCTCCAGTTCGGCGACGACCCCGCCCTCGCCGTAGCGGTCGACCGCCGTCCCCGGCGGGATCGTGGCGAGCAGGTCGGCCGCCCGCACCGGTCCGTGGCTGACCAGCGCGCGGTCGCAGGCGGCTCGCAGCGCCTCGAGGTCGGGGTCCACCGGCCCAGTCTGACCACGGTGGGGCCCCGGCGTCGTCCCGCGGCGGGGCGCCGCCGTAGCGTCGACGGCGGACCAGCGGCCGGCGAACCGAGGAGCACGCAGTGGTCGACGAGGTACCCGCGTCGGTGCAGGGCATCTACGAGGAGGTCCTCCGGCGCAACCGGGGGGAGACGGAGTTCCTGCAGGCGGTCCGCGAGGTGCTGGAGTCCCTCGCCGTCGTCCTGGACCGGCACCGCGAGTACAGCGAGATGAAGACCGTCCAGCGCATCTGCGAGCCCGAGCGGCAGATCATCTTCCGCGTGCCGTGGCAGGACGACAGCGGCGAGGTGCACGTCAACCGCGGCTTCCGGGTCGAGTTCAACTCGGCGCTGGGCCCCTACAAGGGCGGCCTGCGCTTCCACCCCTCGGTCAACCTGGGCATCGTCAAGTTCCTGGGCTTCGAGCAGATCTTCAAGAACGCGCTGACCGGCATGCCGATCGGCGGCGGCAAGGGCGGCTCCGACTTCGACCCCAAGGGCCGATCCGACGCGGAGGTCATGCGGTTCTGCCAGTCGTTCATGACCGAGCTCTACCGGCACCTGGGCGAGTACACCGACGTCCCGGCCGGTGACATCGGCGTCGGCGCCCGCGAGATCGGCTACCTGTTCGGCCAGTACAAGCGGATCACCAACCGGTACGAGTCCGGCGTCCTCACCGGCAAGGGCCTCGGCTGGGGCGGGGCGCTGGTGCGCACCGAGGCCACCGGCTACGGCGCGGCCTTCTTCGCCGACGCGATGATGCGCGCCCGCGGGGAGTCCTTCGACGGCCGCCGCGTCGTCGTCAGCGGCTCGGGCAACGTCGCCGTCTACGGCATCGAGAAGGTGCACCAGCTCGGCGGCACCGTCGTCGCCTGCTCGGACTCCGGCGGCTACGTCGTCGACGAGCAGGGCATCGACCTGGACCTGCTCAAGCAGGTCAAGGAGGTCGAGCGGGCCCGGGTCGACGTCTACGCGCAGCGGCGTCCCTCGGCCACCTTCGTGGCCGGCGGCGACGTCTGGGACGTGCCGTGCGACGTCGCGATGCCCAGCGCCACGCAGAACGAGCTGGACGGCGACGCGGCCACCACCCTGGTCCGCAACGGCTGCCGCTACGTGGTGGAGGGCGCCAACATGCCGACCACGCCCGAGGGTGTGCGGGTGTTCCGCGAGGCCGGGGTCGGCTTCGCCCCGGGCAAGGCGGCCAACGCCGGGGGCGTGGCGACGTCGGCGCTGGAGATGCAGCAGAACGCCTCCCGCGACCGCTGGACCTTCGAGCACACCGAGGCGCGGCTGGAGGAGATCATGCGGTCCATCCACGCGCGCTGCCACGCCACCGCGGAGGAGTACGGCTCGCCCGGGGACCTCGTGCTCGGCGCGAACGTGTCCGGCTTCCTGGAGGTCGCCGAGGCGGTGCACGCGCACGGCCTGGTCTAGCCGCCGGGCCCTACGCCGGGCCCCCTCGCGTCCAGTCCCCCCGCGTCCAGTCCCCGCGCCGAGATCGGCGATCTCGGCACCATCGGGCGCTGATGCCGCCGAGATCGCCGATCTCG